>CAZHRW010000109.1:0-27980 GCA_964535025.1 uncultured Planctomycetales bacterium | reverse complement strand
CCCGGCGTCGGCGACGGGGGGCTGGTTGGCGGCGATCGTCGCCGGGGCGAAGGCCGCCATCGAGTGGGCCACCTGGTTGGCGCTGTCACTGAACGCCCAACTCAGCGTCTGGGCGCCGGCGACGGCGACCGGCGTGGTGGCCGACGCGGCGGTGTGGCCGCTGTAACTGCGGTCCCACCGTTCGACCATACCGGTGGTCGTGGGCGTCCACGAGCCGGGGTAGCCGTAGTTGATGGCCACCACATCGACGACCCAGGCCCCGTCGGTAACCGTCGTGATCGACGAGGCGATGGTGCTGTCGGTCACGCCGTGCGTGGCGACGGCCTCGGGCGCCTGCTGGGCGACACCCGTCAGCGAGACGGCCCCGCCGCTGAGCCGATCGACGCTGCCGGCATACGTCGCCGTCACGGTGTACGTGCCGGCGGCGGGCAGGTCGGCGCCGAGCATGTAGTACATGGCTGTCTGGGCTTTCGTGCCCGCCCCCTGCACCTTTCGCGAGCCGGAGGCGTAGGTCATGGCGACGCCGTCGAACGTCACCGAACTGATGTCCATATCCGACGACGTCGGGTCCTTCGCGCCCAATGTGACGACCACCATCCGATCGTCGCCCGCGCCGAGCGTGTGCGACCAGCTCAACGTCGTGCCGCCCGAGGTGACGGTCGAACTGACGGCGTCGAACGCGATCTCGCCGGTCCCGCCGCCACTGTAGGCGTTGACCGCGACGACCACGCTGTCGGTGTCCGTGGCGAGGTCATCATCGGTCACCGTCAGGTCGATCGTGTGCGCGCCGACGGCCAGCGTGACATCCGGCGAGGCGCCCGTGGCGATCTGGACGGCGTCCTCCTCCCAGACGTAGCTGTCGATCGTCCCGTCCGCGTCGGAGGAGCCGGAGCCGTCCAGCGTGACGACTTCGTCGCCACTGTCGTCGGTGTCGTCCACGGTCTGGTCCGCCCCGGCATCGGCCGTCGGCGGGATATTGACGTAGGCGTTGACCGTGACGACCACGCTGTCGGTGTCGGTGGCCAGGTCATCGTCGGTCACCGTCAGGTCGATCGTGTGCGCGCCGACCGCCAGTGTCACGTTCGGCGAGGCGCCCGTGGCGATCTGGACGGCGCTTTCGTCCCAGACGTAGCTGTCGATCGTCCCGTCCGGATCGTAGGAACCGGAGCCGTCCAGCGTGACGGTCTCATCGCCGCTGTCGTCGAGATCATCGACCGTCTGATCCGCCCCGGCGTCGGCGATGGGCGCTTCGTTGACCGGGACAACCGCGGGGGCGAAGGCGGCCATGGAATGGGCCAGTTGGTTGCCGCTGGAACTGAAGTCCCAACTCAACGTCACCTGTCCGGCGGTCGCCGCCGGCGTGGTCGCGGCCGCGGCGGTGTGGCCACCGGGGCATTCGTCCCAGCGTTCGACCATGTCGGCGCCGGTGGGCGTCCAGGAGGCGCCGTAGCCGTAGTTGATGGCCACGACGTCCACGACCCATGCCCCATCGGTCTGCGTGGTGATCGAGGAGGTGATGGTGCTGTCGGTCACGCCGTCGGTGGCGACAGCCTCGGGCGCCTGCTGGGCGACGCCCGTCAGCGAGATCGCCCCGCCGGTACGTTTGTCGACGCCGCCGATATAGGTGACCTCCACGGTATAGGTCCCGGCGGCGGGCAGGTCGGCGTCGAGCATGTAGTAGATGGCGGTCTGGGCACGGGTCCCGGCGCCTTGACGCTTCAGGCCGCCCGGCGCCGCCGTCATGGGTTGGCCGTCAAAGGTGACCGACACGATGTCCAGATTGTCCACCGTGTCCTCCCGGGCGCCGAGGGTCACCACCAGCATCCGATCGGTGCCCGAGCCGAGGGTGTGCGACCAACTCAGTGTCGTCGAGGTGTTGCCGCTGCTTGTGGCACTGACGGCGTCGAAGGCGATCTCGCCGGTCCCGCCGCCACTGTAGGCGTTGACCGTGACGACCACGCTGTCGGTGTCGGTGGCGAGATCATCATCGGTCACTGTCAGGTCGATCGTGTGCGCGCCGACGGCCAGCGTGACGATCGGCGAGACGCCCGTGGCGAGTTGGACGGCGCTTTCTTCCCAGACGTAGCTGTCGATCGTCCCGTCCGCGTCGGACGAGCCGGAGCCGTCCAGCGTGACGGTTTCGTCACCGCTGTCGTCGGTGTCGTCCACGGTCTGGTCCGCCCCGGCGTCGGCGATCGGTGCCTGGTTGCCGCTGGCGGTGAACGTCGCCGAGGCGACGGGGCTGTCGTCCATCCCGCTCTTGACGCCGATGGCCTTCAACGTGGTGGTCGCGGTGAGGGTAACGGGTGAGCTGTAGACCATCGACGAGGTGGTTGGCGTGCTGCCGTCGTCGGTGTAGTAGATCGTCGCCCCGCTGGTCGCGCAGGTGATGGTCACGTCGACCGAGCCGGAAAACGATCCGCCGTCCGGGTCGAACTGGGGCGCCGCGACGGTCGGATCGGTTGTGGTGTAGCGGTACAGACTCCACATGTCCTTGTGGAAGTCCGTGATCGCATCGGTGCCGGTGACGTCCTTCTCGATGGACCAGTAGCGGTCGATATACAGGAACAGCGGCTCCCAGTTCCACTGGTCGCGCACACCCAGGATGTTGGCGGTCAGGACGTGGGCGAGGATGGAGTGGCCGACATTCCGCCGGTAGTAGGCGTTCCAGTTGCGCCCGTCGCGGGTCTCGTTGCGGGTGTGCTGCTCGCCCCACTCGGGGATGCCGACATCTTCCTGGATGTACTCCTCGCGGGGACGACCGTCGTCGTGATACAGCGGACGGCCGACGTCGTATTGCGTGACGATCCAGGTCTGGCGATCCTCCTGGAAGCGTAACGTCGACTGGCCGACGGCCAGCATATCCGCGTCGTTGAGCACCAGCCCCGCCAGCAGGATCGGCATCTTGCGGCCGTGCATGTGGCCGCCGAGGTCCTCCCACGTGCAGCCGGCCTCGAAGACCCCGTACAGGTCGATCCCCAACTGCGTCATGCGGATGAGCAGCGTCTCCTTCTCCTGGTCGGTGTAATCCAGCAGGAGCACCAGCAGGCCGTTGCCGACCCGCTTGGCGATGTCGCGGCCGTAATCGGGCATGTTGTTGGACGGGTGCATATAGCGCCCCAGCCACGACCCGTAATGGTCCGGCCAGACCCGCGCGAAGCCGCCGGCCGTGCTGCCGAGGTCCGGCGCGCTGGCCGGGGGCGTCAGGCGGGGCAGTTTCGTGTAGTCGAGGTCGCCGGCGTTGTGGCGGATGGTCTTGTCCGTCCCGCAGTACGGAGGACGGAAGCTGCCGGCCGGCGGGGCGGAACCGAGGACCGTCAGCACGGCCGCGTCGGACAGCTGCGGCCGTACGCCCGCGGTGGTGTGGCTGATCGTCGAGATCAGCGACGACCCGTTGGCCACGACCAGCGGGTTGCCCGCCGATACATCCAGCGCCGCGTTCAGCGACGCCGAATAGGCCGGCCCGTACGACCCGTACATCGCGCTGTCGTACCCCTGGGTGAGCTGGATCGCCGGGTTGATCATCGACCCGTTCATCGTCCGCCCGCCCGATTCGGTCGAGGGCGGATCGATCGACGTGATCGTGACCGGGCCGATCACCCAATAGTCTCCGTTGGCGAACTGCCCGTACTCGTAGGGTCCGTCGAAGGTCCAGGTGATCCCATGTTGCGAGATCTGGTTCGTCGTCGCGCCCGTCGCGATCGAGCAGGCCAGACACAGGATTCCTGCCAGAAGGGCTACATATTTCATGATTCGGTTTCCTTTCCGCGGAAGACGCGGCCGCGGCGCGATGGAGCGCCGCGGTCGCTGGGTTCATGCAACCGTCAATGCAAGGCAACATGTTGCCAATGCTGATCGTTCGATCAGCCTTGCTCTTTCCTGACAGGCCGGCGTGTGCCGCCGGTTCGGCGGCGGCAAGACTCGCGCGGTAGCCTGCATGGAGCAGCTTGCGCTGAAATATGATGCGGAAAGAAATGGACCTCGAACGGAGAAAGGCCACAAATGGCTATAAGAAGATGCTCAGACCCACCCGCATCGCGGCGTACCCTAATGCCGCGTCCAGGGTCCCGTCAAGTGAAAAAACTGATGGCACTTGGAATAGGACCGCACCGGCCGCGCGGCAGGGACCTTGACAGACCGGCGGCGGGACGCAATACTCGCGCCCGACGTCCGGGGCGATCCCGGGCGAAGCAACGTCCTCCACGCACTGGAAAGGATGGGACGATGGCACTGGCCAAACAGGCGATGCTGATCGGATGGGCCGGTCGCGATATCACGCCCGAGCAGCCGGCCGTGCTGGCCGGGCAGTTTTATGGACGAACTTCCAGGTTCGTTCACGACCCCGTGACGGCGACGGCGCTGGCGATCAGCGCGGCCGACGGCAGCGAGGCGGCGGTGCTGGTGTCGATCGACGCGGTCGGCGTGGCCGATTACACCTGGAGCCGGGCGATCGAGGCGATCGCCAAGGCATGCCCGGAGGTTCCCGCCGAGGCGGTCTGCCTGAATGCCACGCACACGCACAGCGCGCCGGCCCAGTACCCCACCCGGTATCCCCTTCCCGACGGCGCCATCGACGCCAAGGCCTATTCGGATCTTGTCGCCGCCCGCGTGGCCGAGGCGGTCAAGGACGCCTGGGCGGCCCGCCGGCCGGCGCAGGTGGGCTGGGGGCTGGCCCATGCCGCCTTCGCCCACAACCGCATCAGCATCTACAGCGACGGGCACGCCCAGATGTACGGGCCGACGGCGACCGAATCGTTCCGCGGCTTCCAGGCCGGCGAGGAATCGGCGGTGCAGTTGATCGCGACCACCGACGAGGCCGGGACCCTCACCGGCGTGATCGTCAACGTCGCGTGCCCGTCCCAGTGCTCGGAGCATTCGGACTACATCACCGCCGACTACTGGAGCGACGTTCGGGCCGAGCTGCGCCGCCGTCACGGCGAAAAGCTGTTCATCCTCCCGCAGTGCGCCGCCGCCGGCGACATTTCCCCCCACCTCCGCCGCCATCAGCGCGCCGTCGAGCGGATGCTCCGCCTGGCCGACGCCCTGCCGGCCGGCGACGTGGACCGCGAGACGTTCGAGATGGCCCGCCGGGTCGTGATCGCCCGGCGGATCGCCGACGCCGTCGACGAGATGCTCCCGCTCATCCGCAAGGACCTGCGCAAGGAGGTCGAGTTCGCCCACGTCTGTCGCAACGTCGACCTGCCCATGCGGGTCGTGACCCGCGCCGAGCGCGACAAGGCGGTTGAGACGGCGGCGTTCCACCGCGAGAAGATGGCCCAGTTCGAGCCCGACGCGAACAACCACGAGTACACGATGCACCGGACCCAGGTGGCCCGCCACGAACGGGTCGTGGAGCGCCACGACAACCAGGGCGACTCGCCGGTGCTGGAGATGGCCCTGCACGCGATCCGGCTGGGCGACGTCGCCGTCGTCACCAACCGCTTCGAGCTGTACCACGACTACGAGGCCCGCATCGAGGCCCGCTCGCCGGCGGTGCAGACGTTCGCGGTCCAACTGGCCGGCGCCGGCACCTACCTGCCCACGCGACGCGCCGTCGCCGGCGCGGCGTACGGGGCCGGCATCGAGAGCAACCTCGTCGGGCCCGACGGCGGCGATGTGCTGGTCGAAACGTCACTTGAGGTGATCAACGGGCTGTTCCAGACCTGATCGCGACAACGCGGGGGGCGGTCGGGCATGGTCCCTTCATTTCAGGCCGCGGCCGAACTAGAATGATTGACGGTTTGGCTCGGCATCGCCTGCCTTGTCTCCGCAGGCGCCGGATGCGCCTGTGTCATCGTACAGGGGCCGGGCACCGTCCCTCCAACGTGGTGAGGTAACCGAATATGGGAGGGGACCGATCACAGAACAACCGGCGCCCCGCGGGCACGACCGACGATGAGGCGGCGTTGGGGGCCCTTTTCGAAGCCGCCCCTCATGCGATGGTCCTGGTGAGCGCGGCGGGGCGGGTCCGCGCGATGAACGCCGCCGCGCGCGACCTGCTCAACGGCCCGGGCGGCGCCGAGGTCCGGCGGCTCGACGAGTTTCTCCCCTGCCGCTACGAGGCGCGAGGTCGTCCGCGCCGGCCGGCCTCGCCGTGCCCGGAATGCCGCCTGCGGGACCGCCTGCGGACGGTGATCGAGACGGGCAAGCCCGTCGAGCGCACCGAGGTCCGCCTCGTGACCAGCCGCGACGGTCGACCGGCGGCCGGCAACATGCTGGTGTCGGCGACCCGGGTCGAAACCCCCGCCGGGCCGGGCGCCCTGCTGGCGTTGGATCGCCCGCATCAGTCGGCCTACGACGCGCACATCAAGCAGGTGCTGCTGGCGATCCGCAATGTCAACCAGCTCATCGTCGGCGAAACCGATCCGCATCGCCTGATTGAGCGGGCCTGCGACACGTTGACCGAGACGCTGGGGTACTATCGCGCCTGGATCGTGCTCGTCGACGACGCGGGCGCCGTGACCGCGATGGCGTCCTCGGGGGCCGAAGACGCGTTCCTGTCGCTGCGCCGGCACATCGAGCAGGGCGACCTGCCCCGGTGCGTCCGGGAGGCCCTCGCGACGGACGGCGTCCTCTCCGCGGCGAATCCGCCCGTCACGTGCCCGGACTGCCCGCTGGCCCGCACCTACGCCGGTCATGCGGGCCTCACGCACCGCCTGGCCCACGAGGGGCGGGTGTACGGCGCGGTGGTGGTGTCGGTCCCGGCCGGCTACGTCCACAGCCACGAGGAGCAGGAGCTGCTGAGCGAACTGGCCGGCGACCTGGGTTTCGCCCTGCACAAGATGGAGGACACCCGGGCGCTGCGGGCCAGCCGCGAGCGCTACCGCGAGTTCATCACCCGCAGCCTCGAGGGGATCTGGTTCTTCCAGTTCTCCCCGCCCCTGCCGACCGATCTGCCCGTCGACCAGCAGGTTCGGTGGGTCGTGGACCACCTGGTGGTCCAGGAATGCAATGACGAGATGGCGAGGATGTACGGCTTCGACTCGGCCGACGAGGTGGCGGGCATCCGAGTCACCGAGTTGATGGGCGGGGATGAATCCGTCGCCGCCGCGACCGCCCGGGTCTGGATCGACGGCGGCTACGGGTTCGCGCTGACCGAGACGCGCGAAGCCACCCGGTCCGGCGAGGCTCGGTGGTTCCTGAACTCCGGGGTCAGCCACATCGATCACGGCCTGGTGTATCGCACGTGGGGCACGCAGATCGACATCACGCCGCTCAAGCAGGCGGAAACGGCCCTGCGGGAGAGCGAGGAGCGCTACCGCTCCGTGGTCGAGCAGATGACCGAAGGGGTGCTGTTGATCGACCCGGCCACGTACCGGGTGGTCGAAGCCAACACGGCCATGGGCGAGATGTTGGGCTACGGGCCGTCCGAGATGGTCGGGATGCGTCTGTTCGACCTGGTCGCCGCGACCCCGCCGCGGGTCGAAGAGGTGACCCGCCAGGCCATGGTCGAGGGGCTCGTGCCGCGGTTCTCCCGTCAGTTCTCCACCCGCGACGGCAAGCCGCTGGACGTCGAGGTGACCGTCTCGCGGATCGAAACGGGCGGCGAATCACTGCTGCTGGGGCTGATCCGCGACATCAGCGAAGAGAAACGCGCCGAGGCCGAGCGGGCCCGCCTGGAAGCCCAGTACCGCCAGGCGCAGAAGATGGAGGCCGTCGGGCGCCTGGCCGGGGGCGTCGCGCACGACTTCAACAACATGCTCTCGGTGATCCTCGGCAACGCCGAGCTCGGACTGGGGCAGGTCCCCGGCGGCACACCGGTGCACGAGGCCCTGGGGGAGATCCACGCCGCCGCCCAGCGCTCGGCGGACCTGACCCGCCAGCTCCTGGCCTTCGCCCGCCGCCAGACGGTCGCGCCGGAGACCCTCGATCTCAACAGCACCGTCGAGGGCATGCTGACGATGCTCAAGCGGCTCATCGGCGAGGACATCGAGCTGACGTGGACGCCGGGGGCCGACCTGTGGCCCGTGCGGATCGATCCCACCCAGGTCGACCAGGTGCTGGCGAACCTCTGCGTCAATGCCCGCGACGCCATCGACGGGGTCGGCACCATCACCATCGAGACCGAAAACATGCACTGCGACGCGTCCTACGCGACCGAACGCGCCGAGGTCGCCCCGGGCGACTACGTCCGCCTCGCCGTCAGCGACACCGGTCGCGGCATGGACGCCGAGACCCTCGCCAGCATCTTCGAGCCCTTCTTCACCACCAAGGCCACCGGCGAAGGCACCGGGCTGGGCCTGGCCATGGTGTACGGCGTCGTCCGGCAGAACGGCGGGTTCATCAACGTCTACAGCGAACCGAACGAGGGGACGACCTTCAAGATCTACCTCCCCCGCTACCAGGGCCCCGGCGAGCGCGAGGCCGAGCAGGCCCCCACCGCGGCGGTCGAGCGGGGCCACGAGACCGTGCTGTTCGTCGAGGACGAACCCGCCATCGGCCGCCTGGGCCAGACGATGCTGGAAGGGCTCGGCTACCGCGTGCTCACCGCCGGCACGCCCGGGGAAGCCCTCGCCCTGGCCCGGGAGCATCCCGGCCGGATCCACCTGCTGATCACCGACGTCGTCATGCCCGAGATGAACGGCCGCGAACTGGCCAGGCAATTGCTGTCGATCTACCCCGATCTCAAACGCCTCTTCATGTCCGGCTACACCGCCAACGTCATCGCCCACCACGGCGTCCTCGATCCCGGGGTGAACTTCATCCAGAAGCCCTTCACCCGCCAGGACCTGGCCGCTAAGGTGCGAGAGGCGCTCGACCGCGACTGAATGCGGCGCGGACGGCCGCGCCCACGTCGGGGACCGCCAGGCGGTCCCAATCCGGCGCATGGAGAACAGTCACCGTCCCGACCCCGGCCGCACAAGGGGCGAAATGACGCGGATCGGTGGGGCCGAACAGGGCCACCGTGGGCGTGCCCAGCGCGGCGGCCAGGTGAGCGGGGCCGGAATCGTTGCCGACGAAGGCGCCGGCGCCGGCGAGCAGGCCGGCCAGTTCGTCCAGCGTCGGGGCGACCACCGGCGCCGCGGCGGCCAGGCGGGCGAAGACGTCGGCGCCCCACCGCTCCCGCTCGACCGGCCCGACAGCGACAACCGCCGGGCTGTCGAGATGCTCGACCAGACCGGCAAAGCGCTCGAGCGGCCAGCACTTGCCGGCGCCGCCGCTGCCCGGATGGATCACCACGAAGGACCCGCGCGGGTCGAGGCCGCCGCGGCGAAGGCATGCGGCGCCCGCCCGGCGCAATGCCGGCGGAACGTTCCACGGCGTAATCGCCGCCCCGGCGGGCAGGCCCAGCGCGTCGCTCCAGACATCCAGCAGGTGGCGTCGGCCGCCCGCCGGCGGGCGGATCGGGAGGAAGTCCACCCGGCCGGCGCCGCAGACGTCGGCAAGGCGCCGGCGCACCGCCGCCTGCGAGGGCGCAAAGCAACTCACCAGCCGGTCGCAGCCTCCGAGGCGCTGCGACAGGGCCGACGCGGGCGCCCCGCCAAACAGCGCCTCCAGGGGCAGCGATTCGACGGCGACCGCCGTGTCGACTACGCCGAGCGCCGCCAGCAGGCGGGCCTTCTCGCCGCCGGCGGCCAGCGTCACCGTGACGGGGCTGTCCTGTGTGCGCCGGAGACGGCCGAGCAGGTGGGCAAAGAGGATCACGTCGCCCAGGGCGCCGGTGTGGAGGCCGACAATGCGCTTCGGGCCATCGCCGGCCATGGCGTCAGGACCCGTCCGTCTCGCCCGCGGCGGCGTCGATCCACCCGCCGCCGAGCAGGCGGTCGCCGTCGTAGACCGCGGCGACCTGCCCGGGCGTGATGGCGTGAACCGGCGCGTCGAAGGCGGCCCAGAAGCGATCGCCGTCGACGCATACCGTCGCCGGCTGGGCCGCGTGGCCGTACCGAACCTGGACCTGGGCCCGGAAGGGCTCATTGTGTCGCATCGCCGCCTGCCAGTTGGCATCGGAGGCGATCAGGTGGGTCGACTCGGTGGCCTCCCGCGGGCCGATGGTGATCGTCGCGGCGTCGGCGTCGATGGCGGTGACGTACATGGGCGTCCCGAGGGCCACGCCGAGTCCCCGGCGCTGTCCGAGGGTGTACCGTCCCACGCCGGCGTGCCGTCCCACCTCGCGGCCGTCGGGATCCAGGATCGCCCCGCCGCGCAGGGCCCGCGGCGCCCGGTCGGCGAGGATGTCGACGTAGCGGTCGCCGAAGCAGACATCCTGGCTGTCGGGCTTGTCGGCCACGTGCAGGCCCAGCGATTCGGCGATCCGGCGGACCTCGGCCTTCTCGTCGATGTCGCCGACGGGAAAGCGCAGCCGCTGGAGCATCCCCGCGGGCAGTCCGCACAGGACGTAGGACTGATCCTTGGCCCGATCCCGCGAACGCCAAAGGGCGGGCCGTCCGTCGATCGGCCGGAGCATCGCGTGGTGGCCCGTGGCGACGTAACGCGCCCCCCGGCGGTCGGCCAGGGCAAGCAGCTGGGCGAATTTTATTTGGGGATTGCAGCGGACACAGGGGTTGGGCGTACGCCCGCGGGCGTACTCGGCGGCGACATAGTCGAGGATCCCCTCGAACGCGTCGGTCGTGTCCAGCTCCTCGAAGGCGATCCCCAGCCGCGCGGCGACGCGGCGGGCGTCGTCGGCGGCCGCGGGGGCGACCGCCCCGAGGTGCATGTAAACACCGAGCACGTCATGCCCCTCGGCGACGAGGCGATGCGCCGCGACCGCGGAATCCACCCCCCCGCTCAGGGCTGCGATGACGGTCTGACGGTCCACGCCCGCATTGTATCACGGCGGGCGGGCCGGACTACGTTTTGATGAAGACCGTGCGGAGAAACTGGACCGATTCGCCGGCGAACAGCGTCACCATCAGCACCACGACGCCGGCGATGAGCACCCCGAGCACCGTCGCACGAAAGAACTCGCGATGGCTGAACCCCAGCAGGTAGCCCCCCGCGGCGCCGGTATAGACCCCCGAGCCCGGCAGGGGCACGCCGATGAACAGACCCAGCCCGATCACGCCGTACCGCTCGACCTTGGCGTGGATCTTCATCTGCGTCTTGACGATCATCCGCTGCCAGAGCCGGTCGCACAGCCTGATCCGCAGCACAAGGTGCAGGGTCTTGTCCAGCAGCAGGTAGAGGATCGGTCCCAGGACGATGTTCGTCAGCACCGCCAGGACGAAGACCGCCGGCCAGGGCTTGCCCGCCATGAGGATCCCGAAGGGGATCGACGCCCGCAGCTCCAGCGCGGGCAGGAGCGTCAGCAGGATGATCACGACATAGGCGTTGCAGTGCTGTTGCTGGAACCACTCGATCATGCGCTAACGCTTCTTCCCCTGGAGGCTCATGGCCACCACGAAACGTCCGGCCTCGCACACGGCGGGCACCACCACCCACGGGGCCGATTTGTGGCGATTGACGTGATGGGCGGTCCCGCACACGACCGTCGGCACCGAGATCATCGCGTCGTAGCCCTCGAACCGGCTCTTGGCCTGCCCGGCGACCATGTTGGCCAGCTCGCCGACGGCATCCAGGAAATCGGGGTCCTTCACGTCGCAGTTCAGGTCGGCGAACCGCTTGACCAGGTCGCGGATCACCGCCGTCGGGAACGTCAGGACCATCGCCCCCACCAGGTCGCCGGCGAAGGTGACGATCCCCGTCACGTCCGCCGTCGGCGAACCTTCGGACAGGACCTTCGGCGGTTCGGTGGCCACGTCGAGGCCCACCATGGTCTGGAAGACCTTCCCCACGGCGTCGGCGAAATGCACGGCGTCGGCCAGCTTCATCGCGGCGACCTCGGCACACCAGCAGCGGACGGACCCGGCGGGGTGAATCCCCCACCGGGTCCGCGGCCGCTTACACGTTGACTTCGTGGTACTCGTGGAACGCGTCGTAGTTCTTCCGCAGGTAGCCGCCGGCGGTGGTACGGACGCCGTTGAGCACCCCGCCGATGATGTGCGCGTTGATGCTGTTGAGCACCGTCCGCACGCGGTTGACGATGCCGTGCGTGTTCACGCCGGCGCGGACGACCACGATCACACCGTCGACCAGGGCCGCCAGGATCCGCGCGTCGTTGATCAGCAGCAGCGGCGGGCCGTCCACGATCACCTGATCGTAGTGCGAGGCCATCTCGGCAAACACGCTCCTGGCCAGATCGCTGCCGATCAATTCGGTGGGATTGGGCGGCATGGGCCCGGCGGGGAGGACCGCCAGGTTGGCCATGTCGGACTCGCGAACGCAGTCGTTCCACGCCGCCTGTCCGCTGAGCACGTCCGACAGGCCCGTCTGGCCTTCCAGGCCGTACAACCTGCTGATCGCCGGCCGGCGGAAGTTGGCATCCACCAGCAGGATGCGGGCGCCGGTGCGGGCGCCGGTCAGGGCGAGGTTGGACGAAACGGTCGTCCGCCCATCGTCGGGGCTGGCGCTGGTGATCAGCGTCACGCGACGGTTTTCTACCGGGCCGGCGAACTTCAGGTTCGTCCACAGTTCGCGGAAGCTCTCGGTGAGCATCGACTGTTCATCCGAACGGCAGGCCAGGCGGCAGTCCTCGATCTCCTCGTCGAGATCATCCTCGTGGGGCACCATGGCCAACAGCGGCAGTTCGGTACGGCCGACGATGTCGGTGGGCGTTTTGACCGAGGTATCCATCAGTTCCAGCAGCAGCGCCAGGCCGACCCCGAGGCCCAGCCCCAGCAGGATGCCGGCGGTGATCCAGATCGGCAGGCTCGGCCCGCTGGGCTGGATGGGCACTTCGGCGGCGGCGTTGAGGTTCGCCGGCAGGTCCTCCTGGCGAACCAGTTGCACGTCCATGAGTCGGTCGTTGAGGTTGCGGATCTCCTCCAGGAGCGCCTCGCGCCGGGCCCGCATGTTGTCCACGTCGTTCAGGGCGTCGTTGAGGTCGCGGCGTCTCTGGGAATAGCCGTCGAAACGATCGGCGTTGGAGGAGAGCAACTCGATGGTCTTGGCCAACTCCTGCTCGTAGGCCGCCAGCATCGACGCGATATAGCTTTCCGTCACTTCCCGCCGCCGCGCCTCGATCTCCCGTTCGAGCCCTTCGATACGAATCACCAGGGTCTTGTACTGCCGGGCCTGGGGTCCGTATTTGGACCGGATCACCTCGAACGCGGCGCGGGCCTCATTCAGCGCGACCTCCATGCCGCGGAGAAGAGGATCGACCTCCAGCCGCTCCACCACCATCGGGTGGGTGTACAGCGTCTGCTCGTTCTGCTGCTGGTACAGGCTGGTGAGGGCCTTTTCCAGTTCGGCCCGTTGGGCCATCAATTCGTTGTTGTCTTTGACGATCTCCTGCATGGCCATCGTCAACTCATCCGTCCGCCGCTCCATCACGGACACGTCCGTCGTCGCCAGACGAGCGCGGATATCGTTGTCGATCCGTTCGACCCGCTCTTCCCGATCGTCGACCGTATCCGATAGCGTGTTGATCTCCCGGATACGCGCGTTGGCTTCGCCCTCATTGACGCGGGCGAGGAAGGCATCCGTGACCTGGTTGACAATGGTTGGAAGCTCATCCCGCGTTCGCGCGTCGGCGCAGTACATCGACAGCCGGATCTCGATCAGCTCGGTGTTGGGCGGCAGCACCACCTGGAGGTTTTCGTCCAGGTAGGTCAGCGCCTCTTTCAACTCGGGATCGTAGAACCGCTGGTACCAGAGCGTCCGTTCCACGGCCTCCTGCTCCAGCGCCGTGCGCAGCACATCGACATTCTTGACGTTCGCGGCCTGCGTTTCCTTATACCGGTCCATCAGGTCCGTATTACGGTAGGGCGTGCCGCGGAGCATGGACTCCTCCGGCGGCCGCAGGGCGATGGAAGCCCTCACCGTGTACTTCGGCAGGAACATCCGCCATATCACCGTGCCGCCCACGGAGATCACGCCCGAAACCACCATGAACAGCGTGATCATCAACCACCGCCGGCGCAGGATGCGCAGCACGTCCTTGGCGGTCAGCCCGCTCGCCGGGCCGCTCCCGGCCGGCGAACCGCCCTTGGGCAGACCACCGCGTTGGAACCGTCGCATCGATTCAGGCTTGTCGTTCATAGTCATCGTCCTTGTCACCCACGTCGCTAGGGGACCTTCTGTTGCAACAGATCATGAAACGGATTCTGCGGATGACCCCGCACCAGGTCGTAGCCTCGCCTGTATCGCGTGGCCGCCTCGTCCGTTTGCCCGAGGCTTTCCAGCACGCGGCCGAGGTGGTACAGCGCCGCGGGGGTCTCGCCCAGTTGCAGCGAACGGCGCAGCTCCCGCTCGGCGGGCTCGCGCTGATCGTTCTGGAAGTAGATCCACCCCAGCGTGTCGGCCATGTTCGGATCGGTCGGCATCAATTCAGCGGCCTTTTGGGCGTACGGCAGCGCCGCAGCCGCGTCGTTGAGGTTCTCGGCCAGCATGTAGGCCAGATTGTTCAGGATGAACACATTGTCGGGCGCCTTGGCGAGGGCGGCCTGGTAGGCCTGCTTCGCACCGGCGTAATCCTCCTGCTTGTAGCGGACCTCGCCCAGGCTGCGCAGGACCCACACCGCCTGCTCAGGCGGGCACGACGAGACGTCGACGCCGGCGAGCACCGCCTCCGCCCGGGACCAGCGGCCCTGTTGCATCAGCTTGAGAACCAGCGCGATTCGCAGCGACGCCTCCGGACGATCCGCCATCCACTGCTCGAGCAGTTCGACGCCCTTGTCGTCGCCGAGGGCCGCAAAGAAGTGCTTGGTCACCAGCTCGATCGACGGGATCGTTCGGGCCGCCGCCAGCGAGGCCGACAGATCCTCGATCCCTTCGTCGACATTGCCCAATCCCACGCGGCTCCGCCCGGTCATCGCACGGAGATGGATCGCCACTTCCGGCCCGGGGTCGGACACCTCGCCGATCGTCTCGATCACACGATCGTACTGCCCGATGTCCAGCAGCGCGTCGAAGTAGGCCAGCATGAAGTTGACGTTCCCCGGCTCCAACTGGTAGGCGGTCCGCAGCGCCGCGGCGGTCCGTGCCGGCTGGCCGGTGGCCCGCCACTTGGACGCTTCCAGGATCCACCACGTCGCCAGCCGCGGCTGAACCTCGCGCCCGCGCTGGAGCGTGCTGTCCAGCCCGTGCCAGTCGCGGGTATTCACCTGCAGTTGCGCCAGGCGGCGGAGCAGGGGCACCGAATCGCGACTTTCGCCGAGGGCCTCGAGGAGGATCGTCTTGGCCTGCTGGCCATCGGGGTAGATCTGGGCCAGCCGCGACGACAGCAGCAAGGCGATCGGTTCGCTCCGGCGGAGGCTGAACGCTTCCTGCAGATCAGCCAGGCTCGCCTCCCGCTGTCCGCGTTCGAACAGGATATCCGACCGCAACACGCGGGCGCGGATCTGGTTGGCATTGGCCGCGATGGCCTGATCGCACATCGCCTTGGCCTCGTCGGGCCTCCCCTGCATGTAGTGGATCTGCGCCAGCAGGGCCATCGTCGCGTCGTCCTTGGGACGCGTTTCCAGGCGGGCCTCCAACTCGCCGATCGCCCGGTCGAACATCCCGGCCCGCATCAGCATCTCGTAGTAGTGCTCGATCAGGGCCGTGTCGTCGGGGTGCCGGCGCAGCAATTCATTCAAGGCATCCACGCCGGCCTGCCAGTCGCGCCCCGTTGTTAGGGCCCACTGGCCGAGGTATCGATACCCCCGCTCGTCGTCGGGGAACTCCCGGAGGACCTTGTCGATCTCGGCGCGGGCGTCGTCGTACCGGCGCGCCTCGGTCAGCAGCCGCGCCTTCAAAAGGATCAGCCCGGCCTGATCGGCCACCTCTTCGGACGTCGTCTGGCTGAGCAGCGCTTCAGCTTGCTCGGTCTCGCCGATCCGCTGGAGGAACGTCGTCAGCAGTTCCAGGTAGCGCAGTGACAGCTCGCTGCCCCGGGCACGGTCGTAAACGGTCCGGTAGATCTCCTCGGCCCGGTCGTACTGCGGAGGGGTGGTCTGCTCGTACGCCGACGCCAGCATCGCCATGACCTCCGTGTCGTCGGGGTAGCGGCGGAGCACGCCGCGGCAGTCGCGGACGAACTGCTCGGGCTCCTGGGACGCCTGGCGGTACGTCAGCCAGTAACGGCGCACGTAGGCGACGTGCGGCGCGTGGGTATAGGCCTCCCCGATCCAGCGCCGGTGTGCATCGCTGTCGCCGCGGAGGTCGGCTACCTGCGCCAGCCCCACGAGCGTGCGAACGTCGCTGCGGTCCAACTCGTAACTGGCGCGGAAGCTCTTGTCGGCCTCGTCCACGCGGCCGGTGCGCAGGTGACACTCACCCAGCAGCGCATGGGCCTCGCCGAACCGTTCGCCGCGGATGGCCAGCGCCTCGGTCAGCAGCCCGATGGCTTCGTCCCACTTCTCCTGCACCATCAGGAGCCGCGCGCGATGAATGCGGCCTTCGACGCCCTGCAGGTTCAGCTCCACCGACCGCTCGGCCAGCCGTGCCGCATCGTCGAGACGCCCGGCGCGGAGGTAGGTCGAGAACAAGCGGTCCAGGCAGCCGTCCAACGCCGGATCCGCTTCGACGGCACGTTCCATGTGCTCGAAGTAGCGCTCCTGGTCGCCCGCTTCGCCGCGACTGGCGTACAGCCGTGCCAGCGACAGCTCGCGCCGGGCGCCCGTCTCGTGCTCATTGATGAACGCCACGAGGATCTCATGGCGCTGCTCCTCGGGCGCCTCGACCACGCGCCGCAGGAACGCCAGACGCTCGCTGTCGGGATTGGCCTGCAGCGCCTCGTCGAGCACCCCCAGGGCCATCTGGGACTGGTCTGCGTTGAGATACAATGTCACCAGGGCGACGACAATGGATTCGTCGTTGGGGAACTGGTCCCTGAGCGACAGCAGCACGTCGATCGCCTGGTCCGATTCCCCGTCGTCCCACAGGCGTTGAGCGTACGAGAGCCACATGGGAACATCTTCGCGGCTGACCTGCTCGGGCATGTCTCCGCCCGGCACGCCGCGGATCTGCACCTCCAGGGCCCGGGTCCTGGCCTTCAGTTCGGCCAGCGCCCCAGCGTGCTCGTCGTCCAGGTCGAGTGACTCGAGCTGGCGGATCGCACGGGTGACCTCCTCCATGTTCCGTTGGGCGAGGTAGATCTGCCCCATCCACAGCCACGGGCGCGGCGCGTCGGGGAACTCCTTGGTCAACTGATCGAGGATCCGCGTGGCCTCGTTTTCCTCTCCGAACCGCGGATGCAGATAGATTCTCACCAGGGCGCTGGACGCCTCCTGGTCGAGGGCCGGGCTGGCCTCGTAGACCAGGCGGTAGAGCTTCTCGGCGGCGAACAGGTCGTTCTCGAGCAGGGCCAGGCGGGCCCGTACCTTCGCATCGGCCACCTGCAGTCGCAGCAGGGCCGGCTGAGCGGCGCGGCCGTCCTCGAGCTTCGTGAGGAAGGCCCCGGCCCGCGCCAGGTGCGTGCGGATCTCCTCGATCCGCGACGCGCGCGCCTCGGCCTCGGCGGGCATCTCGGCCACCAGCGCGCGGGCCAGGTTGATATTCAACTGCATGATGCCCTGCAGATACCGCTGGCGGTCCTGGAGATCCTCCACATCCTCGATCTTGCGTCCGGTCAGTTCCTCGTCGATCACCTTCAGCCCAGCCCGGCACAGTTGGGCCGCCGGCTCGTACTGGTCGCGAAAGAGATAAACATCGGCGGCGCCGGCGTAAGCCGGCAGGAAAGCCGGATCCATCCGGCGGGCCGTCTCCCACAGCGCCAACGCCTCGTCGGCGCGATCGGCCGCACCGCCCATACTGAGCGCGCACCCCGCCAGGGCGTGAAGGTCCTCCGGCGTCTTGGTCTCGATGGCCATGGCTCGCCGGAATTCATCCTCCGCCCGCGCCTGGTTGCCACTGAAATACTCGTACTGCGCCAGCGCGACGCGGAGTGGAATGCCCTGGGGACTGGCCTCGATCGCAAGCCGGTATACATCGCGCGGATTCATCCCCGTCAGCGCGCGCCGCGCCTGGGGCGAGGGGGCGCTTTCTTCCTGATACGTCTCGGCGACTTCCGCGATGTACGCCTTGGCCTCCTCCATCGTCACTTCACCGGTCGGCCTGAGGACGTCGTCGCGATCGCGGGTGGACGTGTCGCTCATCAGGTAGTCCGCCCACCGACGGTAGGTCTGGCTGTCGGTCCGATCGGCCGCCACGGCCCGGGCATAGCACAGCACGGCCTGCGGGTGATGGGTCGCCCGATCCGACGGCATCAGCGCCGTGTGGGCCTCCGCCATGTTGCGGAAGAGCGCCGCGTTGCCAGGATCAAGACGCGACAGCGGCTCGGCGGTCTTGAGGAACTCGGACCACCACGCCGGGTCCTTGGCGCCCTGCAGGTTCGCGGCGGCCCAGTAGAAGTCGGTCAGCTTCGCATGGGCCTCGACATTCTCGCCGTCCACCGTGATGATGGCCTTAAGCTGGTCACGCCACCAGCTATGGAGCTTCTGACGCATCTCCTGGGTCAGCCCGGGCTGTTCCATCCACTCTTCGAGCAGGGCGACCGCCTCGAAGCGATACTCGAGATGCGCGTCCCGATCCTTTTCGGAGTGCTTGATCGCATCGGTCAGGTGGCCAAAGGCCCTCCTGTAGTCCTCCAGTGCCTCGTTGAGCGTGGCACGGCGCCGGTCTTCATCGACGGCCGGGTCGTCGGCGATCTTCTGGTAGGCGTCGATTCCCTCCTGGGCCTCGACGAGGTAATCGCTGGACGTCTCAGCGCACTTGACCGGATCTTTCGGCAGGATCTTGTCGAGCACCTTGCCGCCGATAAGCAGGCCAAAGGCGATCATCGGCACGCCACAGACGATCAGCACGATGATCAATACCTTGCGATTGACTTTCTTTTTCCTGCGTCTGGCCATCAGTGGCTCCGGAAAGCTAGGGTCAACAAATGATGCCCTTGGGGGGCGCTACGGCGCGTCTTCCTCCGCCTCGTCGTGCTTGTCGGGATCGAGTTCGTCCGGGGGCTTGACGTGCTCGAGGACGAGGGGCAGGGCCTCGGCGAAGAACGCCCGGCACATCTCGTCGCTTTCGGCGGGCGTCAGCCGACGATCCTCTCGCCCGGCCGTCAACTCGATCTTCATATAGTAGCAGTGGCTTTCAAACGGATTGGACATCCTGAGCCGCACCCTGTGGCGCGACCACATGGGTTCGCCGTTGGCACAGAAGACGTAATAGCTGAAGGTTGGGTCGTCCGACTGGCCCGGCTCCGTGAAAGCCGCCCGGCGGATCTTCACCTGCCGCCAGTGGGCCCACGCCTCGGGCAGATCGGGCACCTCCCAGGCGACCTCGCTGGAACGTTCCTGGTCAAACTCTTGGCCGCTGGCGACCCTGCAGTTCTCCGGCACGTGCGGGGCCGCGTCCAGCAGTCCCGTGTAGTACGGCACGTGGAAACGGACAAAGGCTTTGGCGTGCTCGGTGGAATGCTCCCGATCGATGAAGAACCAGTCGATGAACTCCTCGGTGCCCAGCACCTTGACGATATCGTCGGTCAACTGGATTTTGCCCTGCTGCGCCACACCGGGGACATTGTACTCGCGCCACAACACGAAGCGCTCTCCGACGGTGTCGGGAAACTCGTCGAGCGTCTTGTTCAGGGGCACTTGGGCCTTGGCCATGACGAATCCGCTCAGCTTGAGCCCCAGCATGCCGCCGCCGGCCACCAGCAGCACGCCGACGGCGATCCAGTAGTGCACCGACCCGTACACCGTCCGGGTTGTGGCGGCGGATCGTTCGCTCATCCGGTCACCTCCTTCGCCTCGGCGTCGCCCCCGACGTCATCGGCGTCTTCGTCCTCATCCACCTCGACCACCAGCCGGTTGAGCAGCCAGCCCAGCCCCCACAGCATCGCGAACGCGGGGATCAGCATGACCATGCCCGTAAAGGAATGCAGCACGCCCTGGCCCAACTCCGGATGACCGAAGAAGTAGGCCATGGACGTAATGAACACCCTCAGCACGTTGCAGAACACGGCGATGGGAATGCCCGCGACGACCAGCACCCCCCGGTGCCACAGGGGCCGGTCCTGCAGGTAGGCCGCCGCGACGCCCAGGGCGAAGAACGCCATCAGCAGGTTCATCCCGCTGCAGGCCTCCTCGACCATCAGGTGCTGCGGGTCGCCGTTGACGTCCTTCAGGGTCATCCTCGACCCGTCGCGTCTGATCGTGACGCCCCCCACCTCCATCATGCCTTTGGCCCCGGCGGCGGCGACCTCCTGGAGCGGATAGGCGATCCGCGAGTACAGCCCCCCGGTCATGGGCACGGCCAGAGCCATGTAGAGCACCGGCAGCCACAAATACCTCATCGGCCGCCACCCGTTGAAATACAGCACCAGCCCGAACAAAGCCATCACCGCCGCGAGGCCGACGACGAACCAGTTTCGCAGCGACGGGATGAGCAGGGAGCTCACCTCGATCCCGAACCCCAGGACCATGAGGATCAGCCCCAGCACGTTCGGCCGGCGCTCGACGGACTGGATCTCGTGGCGGCGGGTGTATACCAGGTACAAACTGAACAGGGGAATGAGCCACCCATGGCTCCAGTTGAGGCTCCGGTTCCAGGATTTCACCAGCCACAGGACGACCTCGTACTGGGCGAGGCCGAACAGCCCGCCCAGGACCGCGGCGCGGATGAACACGGGCCGATCGATCCGCCCCGGCAAGGCCGCGCCCGCCGGCGGTTCGACCAGCACCGACGTCAGCCGCTGCGGCGCCGCCGTCGCCTCGCTATGCTTCGTGTCCTCGGTCATCGCGGGATAAACACCACCCTCCGGACGTTGGGACCCAGATTCGTCCCGTAGGCAACGACGCATCAAAAACTGAACAAATCGCCCATCACGTCGTCGATCGTGTTGTAGCCGCCGAAGTTCTTCTCCGCGAAGTTCCGGTCGTAGATGAACCCGAACCCGTAGGTCATGCGGAAGGAGTTTCGAAGCACGGCCAGGAACGGCGAGGCGATGTGCGTGCCGACCATGATGACGTCATCGGGCTTCAGGAGGATCTCCGGGTCCTTGCCGGCCAGGATCCGATCCAGGCGGATGGGGATCCGCAGTTCCTGGTTCGTGCCGATCCGGCGGACCAGCAGGCTGTTGGAGGGCCAGGCGATCTCGTTGAGGCCGTAGGCCGATGCGATCGCCATCTTCACGGTCATCCGCTGACCGGTCAGGTCGTACGGGCCGGGGCGGACCACCTCGCCCATCACGTAGAACCGCCCGATCTCCAGCGGCGGGACGATGACGGTGTCGCCATCGCGGATCACGATGTTCTGTCGCGGATCGCCCTCCTTGAGGGCCTCCAGGTCGATCACGATGATTCGCGCCAGGTCGGACAGGTCCGCCTGGGCCCATCCGAAGGGGTCGTCGGGCGTCGTCGTCGCGGCGCTCTCGGCGGTCTCGCTCGGCTTGACCGGCCGCGTGGTCGGCTCGGGCTCGCCGGGCGCCATGGCCTCCTGCAGCCGCAGCAGTTCCGATTCGATCATCTCGGCGGCGGTGGGCGTCGAGGTCGGCGCCGGGGCCGTCTGGGCCTCGGTCGGCGCCGTCGCCGGCGGCGTGTCCGGCGTTTGAGGCGGGGCCACCGGTTCGGTCGTCTCGGCGCCGGGCATGAACTGCCGCAGTTCCGCTTCCAACGCCTCGTCGGTGGTCGACGGCGCCGCCGGCTCGGCCGGGGCATCGTCCAGCCCCGGCAGCGCCGGCAGGTCCGCCGGCGTGGCGGGCACCGGACCCTCAGGCCGCACGATCTGCCCGTCGCGACGGCGGAGCATCCGACGGGCCTTGTCGCTCTGGCGGATCACGTAGACGTATTCCAGCCCCGGCTGACTCACGTCGCCGGCCAGGGCCAACGCCTCCAGCAGGCGGAACTCGCGCCGGGGAATCTCGTAGCGGTTCGGCCGCTGCACCGCGCCGCTGACGCTGAAGAGGCTCTCCTGCTTGAGCACCGCCTCGACGTTGACCACGGGGTTCAGCAGATAGTCGGGTTGATAGGCGTCGCGGAGCCGCTCGGCCACCTGGTAGGGGGTGAGTCCGGCGACGTCGATGCGGTCCGGCAGGTAAGGCATGTCGACGTAGCCGGCGTTGGAGACCACGCGCTGCAGAAGCGCCTCAGCGCCCTCGGCATGGAGGTCCTGCACGGTGATGTTCAGCACGTCGGCCGGGCTGACGACGTAGTCGTCCTCCGACCACACCAGGTCCGCCGACGTCGGGGGTTCGGAATGGGGATAGACCTCGTGGTAATCCTCCATCGGGTCGACGTGGTCGAAGATCGCGACCAGATCCACCTCGTCGTCGGAGACCGCGATCGTCTTGGCCGGGTTGAGCCAGGCGTGCCAGACGAACGGGTTCCAGGCGTTGCGGCATCCCGTGGTGACCAGGCAGATCAACAGCAGCCCCCCCCACAGATGATGAGCGTTGCGTTTCATCGTTCGAGTCACTGGCTTAACCTCGATGCCCGTGAAAGGGCGCTAGACCTATTGCCTTGTTGTACTTCCAAACACGGATGTCGGTTCGCGCACGTTCGAGTTCGTCCCATGTCCTCCGGCCTGTCGCCTGTGGCGCCAGGCCGATCCATGCCTGAGCCTCTGCCACCGGTGAGCGCTGTCTGAACGGACAGGTGACAGATTGGGGCATGCTATCAGTTCCAGCCCTTCAATACAAACGGATTCTACAGCCGTTCTCGCTGTCGAGCCGATAGCGAAACCATCCGGTTGCCCTACAGGGACCTATGAAACGTCGCCCGATGCGCCGCCGTCGCCGGCCGATGCCGCGGCGGTTGCGCCACCGATCCGTTCGGCGTCCTGAACTGTTGTTAACTATCGGCAGGACCATGTCGCATCTTCATCCAAACTAACGGGATACGGTCCGCCCGGCCGGCGGCGCCAACGGGCGTTTTCCTAAAGATTCTCTCGTGAGTTCGTCGATACGCATACGTGAAACAACACAGTTCCCTTGCGGAAGGATTCCCATGGGCACAGTCATCGTTGGGGCAGGAGGCCACGGCCGGGTGGTGCTGGACATCCTTCGCCAGGCCCACCGAACCGACCCGGTCGGATTCATCGACAGCAACCCCTCGCTGCGCGGCCGTACGGTGGACGGCCTCCGCGTCCTGGGCAGCCTGCCGGACATCCCCCAGTTGCGACGGCGCCTGGGCATCGACGCGGCCGTCGTGGCCATCGGCGACAACGCTACGCGGGACCGCTACGCCAAGCTCTTGACCAGTCAGGGCTTGAGCCTCATCAACGCCATCCATCCCAAGGCCTCCGTCGCCGACACGGTCCGCCTGGGTCGAAACATTGTTGTTGCCGCCGGCGCCGTGATTTGCGCGCACTGCCGCGTGAGCGACAGTTGCATCATCAATACCGCCAGCATCGTCGATCACGAATCGTTCCTCGGTCGCGCCGCCCACATCTGCCCCGGCGCGCGCCTGGCCGGCCGCGTGATCGTGGAGGACCTGGCGTTCGTGGGCATCGGCGCGACGGTGATCCAGTGCGTCACGATCGGCCGCCACAGCACCGTGGGGGCCGGCGCGGTGGTCCTGCGGGATGTCGAGCCGGTCACGACGGTGGTGGGCGTTCCGGCCAGGCGTCTGGAAGCACCTGCCGCCACGTCGGTTAGACTGATGACGCCTTCGCGTGCGGACGAGCCGCAAGGTGCCGCGCGGTAGAGCCGGCCCCCATCCGTCGCCCGGGCCGAAAACCGCCTGACCCGCCGCGCCGCCGCGCCGGCGGCCTTGCATTCGCCGCGCGGCCCTCCTACACTCAGCGCCATGACCACCGCGTATTTCGACTGCTTCGGCGGCGCCGCCGGGGACATGATCGTCGCGGGCCTGCTGGATGCGGGCGCCGCGCTGGGCGAGCTCCGCGAGCAGCTCGGCCGTCTGCCGCTGGACGGCTACACCCTCGCCGCCGATCACGTCACCCGCGGCACAATCGCCGGGACGCTGTTCACCGTCGCGCTGGATGAGCCGCCCGCCGAGCACCATCACCCTCATCACCATCACCACGGGCGGAACCTCCCGGACATCTTCGCGCTGCTCGACGCCGCCGGCTATCCGCGGCGGGTCGACGACCGCATCCGCCGGATCTTCCGCCGGTTGGCCGCCGCCGAGGCGAAGGTGCACAACACGACCGTCGAGGCGATCCACTTCCACGAGGTCGGCGCCGTCGACAGCATCGTCGACATCGCCGGCGCGGTGCTGGCGATGGAGCAGTTGAACGTCGAGCGGATCGTCGCCTCGCCGATCCCGATGGGCCGGGGCACGATCCATTGCGCGCACGGCGTCCTGCCGGTCCCGGCGCCGGCGACGGCCGAACTGATGCGCGCCGGCGCGATCGCCGCGAGCGACGCCGTCGGCGAGCTGTGCACACCCACCGGCGCCGCGATCCTCACGACGCTGGCCGACGCGTTCGGCCCGCTGCCGCCACTGGCGGTCGACGCGATCGGCTACGGCGCCGGCAGTCGCGACGATGAAGGGCGGATCAACATGCTCCGCGTCTTCGTCGGTCGCGACGGCGACGAGACCACCGCCGACACCGTCGTCGAGCTGGCCGCCAACGTCGACGACACCTCCGGCGAACTGATCGGCGCGGTGCTGGGGCTGCTGCTGGAGGCCGGGGCGCTCGATGCCTGGGCGACGCCGATGACGATGAAGAAATCCCGCCCGGCGTTGCAGGTGGGCGTCCTGTGCCGTCCGGCGGACGTCGAACGGCTGGAGGAACTGCTGCTGCGCGAGACGACGACGATCGGCGTCCGCCGCCACGCGTGCGCCCGCACGAAACTCCAGCGCACGACCGTGACGGTCGAGACCGCGTACGGCCCCGTGCGGGTGAAGCTCTCCGGCCGCGGGGGGCAGACGTACACCGCCGCGCCGGAGTTCGACGACTGCGCCCGTGCCGCGACGGCCCATCACGTGCCGATCCGCCAGGTCCAGGCAGCCGCACTGGCCGCCCGCGAGGAACAGGCACCCTGACCGCCACCATGCACGCGCTCGCCCCCATCTCGACGCTGCCGGTCCTGGCGGAGATCAACCCGCAGACGTGGGTGATCTTCGGGGTGGTGCTGATCCTCGCGACCCTGTTCCTGCGTCGCGCCCGCACGAAGCGCCGGCCCGCGTCGGCCGAGTCGCGTGCCGGCCTGCAGGGACGGCTGCACAACCAGCGGCGGATCGAGCAGGCCCGGGACGACATCGAGGAGCTGATGGTCCACCTGGAGGAGGTCTCCCGGGAGATCTGCGGCCAGATCGACACGCGTTTCGCCAAGCTCCAGCACGCCATCCAGGAGGCCGACGCCAAGCTCGCGGCCCTGCGGCAGGGAGCGGGCGAGGCGGATCTCGATGACGGCGAGCCGCTCGATCCGGCCCACGCGGAGATCTGCCGCCGCGCCGCCGACGGCCAGGACGCCGTGACGATCGCGCGCGAACTGGGGATGCCCGTCGGCGAAGTGGAGCTGATCCTCTCGCTCCACCGCGGCCGCGCGATGGACCCGCCGAGCGAGGAAACGCCCCCGGCCGGGCGCCGCCTCGACCGGCGCGCCTGAGCGGCGCCTTGTCACATCGGCGACCCCACCCTATCATACGGGGCTCATGGACAACACAAGGAGTCGGGCGATGGCGGTCTACGAAGGCAAACTGGTGGCCCCGGCGGCGGCGCGGTTCGCGATCGTCGTGGGCCGGTTCAACGAGTTCATCACGAGCAAGCTGCTGGGCGGGGCGATGGACATGCTCGCGCGCCACGACGTGGCGGCCGAGGCGGTCGACGTGGTGTGGAGCCCGGGCAGCTTTGAGATCCCCCTGGTGGCCAAGAAGCTGGCCGACAGCGGCGGCTACGCCGCCGTGATCTGCCTGGGCGCGGTCATTCGCGGCGGGACGGACCATTACACCTACGTCGCCGCCGAAGTGGCCAAGGGCGTCGCGCAGGCGTCGATGGCCACCGGCGTGCCGTGCATCTTCGGCGTGCTGACCTGCGACACCCTCGAGCAGGCCATCGAACGGGCCGGCACCAAGGGCGGCAACAAGGGCGCCGACGCGGCGGCGGCCGCGCTGGAGATGGCCAACCTGCTGGCCCGGTTGTAGCCGCGGAGAGCGCCCGTGAAGCACCGCCACCGCGCCCGCCGCCTGGCCCTGCAGGCGCTGTCGTGCCTGGACGCCCAGGGCGACGACGCCATGGACCTGGCCCTGGGGTTCATCCGCGAAGGCCGCGAGAGTATCGAGGTGCTCGACATCGCCGAGCGGATGACCCGCGGCGCCTGGACCGCCCGCCGGCAGGCCGACCGGCTGGTGGCGGCCCACTCGACCCACTGGGACGTGCCCCGTATGCCGGTGGTGGACCGCAGCATCCTCCGCCTGGCCTGCTGGGAACTGGCCGCCGGCGACGCGCCGCCGAAGGTCGTCATCCACGAGGCCGTCCGCCTGGCCAGGGAGTTCTCCACCACCGAGAGCCCCC
Organism: uncultured Planctomycetales bacterium; assembly: GCA_964535025.1. GTDB lineage: Bacteria > Planctomycetota > Phycisphaerae > SM23-33 > FEN-1343 > JAAYZK01. Next base: position 1,580 of record CAZHRW010000109.1, on the reverse strand, counting down.
GGTTCATCAACGGCGTCCTCGACGCCATCGTCCGCGACCGCTCGGGCGAGGCACCCCCGACAACGCAAGACCCCTGAGACGGTTGCCCCTTGAGCCGGTGGTCCGAATGCCGAGGCACCGGAGCGGAACTACGCAATCCGAAGCACGACATGCCAAACAACTCTCAAACAGATAAAGACAGCAAACCTCTGGACGGGCAAGCCCTGCTGTTTGAGCGTCTTCCGTTTGGCCGTCTGGGACCTGTTTCGTATTTCGAGTTTCCCGCCGCGCCCGGCGGAGCCCACAGGAAACCACGCTAAGCCCGGAGCCCCCATGGCCTTTTTCCGCAAGACCTTCGACAAACTGTCGGCCAGCCTGGCCAAGACCCGCCAGAAGTTCGTCCGCTCGGTCCAGTCGGTGCTGCCGTTCGGCCGCAAGATCGACGAGGACCTGCTGGATGAACTGGAGGAGACGCTCATCGCCGGCGATATCGGCGTCAAGACGGCCATGCAGATCTGCGACGACCTGCGGGAGGCCTGGCGGGAGAAGAAGATCGCCTCGGCCGAGGAGGTGATCCCCTTCCTCAAGCAGGAGATCGTCGGCTACTGGGGCGAAGCGGACCGGTCGATCCGTTTCGCCGAGTCGGGCCCGACGGTCATCCTCGTCGCCGGCGTCAACGGCACGGGCAAGACCACCTCCGTCGCCAAGCTCGCCCACGCCTTCCACACCGGCGGCAAGAAGGTCTGCCTCGCGGCGGCCGATACGTTCCGCGCCGCGGCCGTGGAACAGTTGACCATCTGGTCCGAGCGGCTCGGCGTGGACATCATCAAGCAGCGCGGCGGCACCGACCCGGCGGCCGTCGTCTTCGACGCCTGCGACGCCGCCGTCGCCCGCGGCGCCGACATCCTCCTGGTCGACACCGCCGGACGCCTCCATACCCAGGCCAACCTCATGCGCGAGTTGACCAAGATCCGCGACGTCGTCGCCCGCAAGATCCCCGGCGCGCCCCACGAGGTCATCCTCGTTCTCGACGCGACCACCGGCCAGAACGCCATCGAGCAGGCCAAGAAGTTCCAGGACGCCATCGACGTGACCGGCATCTTCCTGGCCAAGCTGGACGGCACGGCCAAGGGCGGAATCGTCATCGCCATCCGCAAGGAGATCAACATCCCCGTCAAGTTCGTCGGCGTCGGCGAAACGCCCGAAGACGTCGAGCCGTTCGATCCCGAAACATTCGTCGAGGCGCTGTTCCAGTGAGTTGCGATGGGATTGGTACCTTCGGATTTAACGGCAACGACGGCCTACAGGACATCCGATTGCACATCTCAAATCTGAGATCTCAAATCTCAGATTTCGGATTTCAGATCCGTGCGCGGCCTGACTATCATTGAATACTGACCGATACTTACGAGGCCCACTCATGAATACGCCGCAGCCCACGATGCCGACGGTCGACCTGCCCACCCTGGGCAAAACCGTCAGCCGCTTCGCCCTGGGCGGGTTTCACCAGTTGGAGATCACGACGGATATCGTCGCCGAGGTCGTCCAGACGTACCTCGCCGGCGGCGGCACCTACATCGAGACCGCCCGCGGGTACGGCA
>CAZHRW010000108.1:0-3320 GCA_964535025.1 uncultured Planctomycetales bacterium | reverse complement strand
CGGCTTTCGCCGGTCACCATCGCCTGGTTGACCGCCGACCGGCCGTCGACGATTGCACCGTCGGTCGGAACCTTCTCGCCGGGCTTGACCAGTACACGGTCTCCTTTTTCCAACTCGGTCACCGGCACGTCCTCGGTTCCGTCGTCCGTGACGCGGTGAGCGTCCGACGGTAGTAATTCGACGAGTTCCTGCAGCGCGCCCGACGCGCCCATCACCGACCGCATCTCGACCCAATGCCCGAGCAGCATCACGTCGATCAGCGTGGCGAGCTCCCAGAAGAAGACCTTGCCCTCCAGGCCGAAGACGACCAGCGAGCTGTAGCCGAACGCGACGGTGATGGCCAGGCCGATGAGGGTCATCATCCCCGGCTGCTTTTTCGCCAGCTCGTCGACGGCCCCGGTGAGGAACGGCCAGCCGCCGTAGACGAAGATCGCCGCCGCAAACGCGAACTGCACGTAAGAGTCGCCCGGAAACGAGATCGTCTTTGCCAGACCGAGCCAGCCGAGGATCATCGGCGAGAGCGCGATGACCGGAACGGTCAGCACGAGCGAGACCCAGAACCGTCGGCGGAAATCGGCGACCATCTTCGCATGATGGCTCCGGTGGTCGTGGCCGTCGTGGTCTTTGTGGGCGCCGTTATGCGTGTGCTCGTGCCCTCTCTTCTTCTCATCGTGGACATGTTCTTCTGTCATTCTTAACTCGCCTGTGTTCGAGGAACGGCTGCCGGGGCATGACCCGTCGGGACGGCTCCTGTGGCCGCCATCAGCAGGCCCCGGGATTTGTCAGGTCGCTTTGACGGCGTTGTGAATCCGGCGCGGCGGCTCTACGTCACCCTCCAGATCAAGCTTGAGGCTCAGGAATTCGAGGAGGTCCTTCAGCGAGAGCATGCCGAGCAGTTCCCCGTCGTCCACCACCATCACCCGGCTGACTTGATTGTGGTTCATCATTTTCAAGGCATCCATCGCGTCGGCGTCGGCGTGAACCGTGTTGGCGTCCGAGCAGCCGGCGACCACGTCGCCAACGGTACGATCCGACCAGGCGTCTCTGGGCACCTCCTTCACCTGTCTTGTCGTGACGCAGCCGAGCAGGCGGCCGTCGTCGACAACCGGGAACATCTTGAAGTGATGTCGGTAAACATAGTCGTGGACGAATTCGTCGAGCGGCAGCGACGGCGTGACGGTGATCGGATCGGAGGTCATGAACTGCCGGACCGACTCGCCCTTGAGCGCTTGGCGGATCAGGACCTGCTGGTAGCTCTGGGTCGCCGCGCCGCGAAGGAACATCCCGATCAGAACCCACCACAGGCCGCCGATCGGGTTGAGGAACAATAGGTTGAAGATGCCGACGGCGATGAGAACCAGACTGAAGGCCATCCCGGCGCGCGATGCCGCGTAGGTGGCCTTCCGAAAGTTTCCGTTGAAGTGCCATAGGATCGACCGAAGCACCCGCCCGCCGTCCAGCGGAAAGCCGGGCACCATGTTGAACGCGACGAGGATGCCGTTAATGAAGCCGACCCACCGTAGCACCGCGGTCACCTCGACCCGGACGCCTGCCTGCGCGGTGAGGACGGAAGCGCCGATGAAGAGGCCGGCGAGGACGATGCTGCACGCGGGCCCGGCGACCGCCATCATGAACTCCGCCTTCGGCGACGGCGGCTCGTCGGTCATCTCTGCCACCCCGCCGAACATGAACAGTGTGATCCCGCTCATCGGCAAGCCGAACTGCCGCGCGACCAGCGAGTGACACAACTCGTGGAGCACGATCGATAGAAACAGCCCCATCGCCGCCGCCAAGCCCATCAGCCAGTATGTGCCCGTCGTCAGGTCCTCGTGCCGCGCCGGGAACACCCCCGCCGACAGCGACCAGGTGACCAGAACGAGGATGACCACCCAACTCAGGTCGATGCGGACAGCGAACCCGAACAGTTTAAACAACGTAATTGATTTTCCGAACATGTGTTGTGTTATTCCTCCGAATGAGTGACCTCTTCAGCACCACGAACCGCGCCCTCTGCTTTCGCTTCGCATGTGCAGCAGAACACATTGCTTCGATTCCGCCCGGCTCCAGATCTGAGGGATCATACCTATGTGTCCGGGCCAGCGGTATCGGCGGGCGCCCGAACCTTGTGTAGAAGGTTTCCGGCTCTTTGCGTCGCGGTTTGCACTACAGCGCCGCCCGCGAAGGGGGCGGCATACTCGCTTTCGCACCACCCTCAAGGTCCCTCCTTCTCCTTCGTCTCCTCGGCCTCGCGGTCGATCTTCGACAGGATGTCCGACAGGTTTGCGGTCGCCAGGCAGATCGACGAATCAGCCGCGCCGTAGTACATCCACAGCGTCTCGTCGCGAACGAACCCGCCGCAGGCGAAGACGACGTTCGGCCCGTCGCCCGTGCGCTCGTAGTCCTTGCTGGGCGTGAGCAGCCAGCGGCGCGCCCGGCCGACAATCTGGTGCGGCCGGTCGAGGTCGAGCAGCGCTGCCCCGAGCCGATAGATCGGCCCGCCGACCCCCTGCTTAACCCCATGGTAGATCACAAGCCAGCCCTCGTCGGTTCGGATGGGCGGCAGGCCGGCACCGACGCGGACGCTGTCCCACCACGGCCCGCCCCGCGTCGGGATGACCACGCTGTGGCGGCCCCAGTGGATCAGATCGGGCGAATAGGCGATCCAGACGCTGCCACCGCCCGCGTGCGGGCGGTGTAACATCGCGTAGTCGCCGTCGAACGTACACGGAAAGAGCGCTGCGTTTTTGTTGTCCGGTGGGAGGACGACGCCGATCCGGTCGACCGTCTCGAAGTCGGAGGTGGTCGCCAGCGCGACACCGGGGCCTTCGGGTTTCACCGCCACGTAGGCGAGGGCCCATGCATCGAGTTCTTTGACCCAGGTAATCCGGCAGTCCTCGGCACCGCCGATCTCGTCGGGCACATTTTGCCTCGCGTGAATGAGCGCCAGATCGGGTATCCGCCAGTTGGACACACCGTCGTTGCTGCGGGCAACGATCAGGTGGGACCGCCCGGAGCAACTCTCAACCCGCATCAGCAGCAGAACCTCGTCGCCCAGGTCCGCCGCTCCCGCGTTGAACACCGCGTTTGCCTGGTACGGCATGTCGTACACCGTGATCAGCGGATTGTCCGGATGCCGAACGAACAGTTCCTTCTTCTCTGTTTCCTGTGTCATTTCACGTCTCTCCTGTCATGACGGTTTGCGCTGCCGAGTTGCTTTACACCCTGGCCGATGGCGAGCGGGACCAAGCTGAGGCCCATCGCGAGCAGCCAACCGGGCCTGTCCGGAGCCTGCACGGCCAGAATGTCCGCCAGCGTGGGCA
>CAZHRW010000107.1:0-2617 GCA_964535025.1 uncultured Planctomycetales bacterium | reverse complement strand
GAAGGGCGTGCCGGCCCGCCTCACCACCCGACCGGGCAGCCGTCGCAGCCTCCCATGTAGGCGCTCTGCCAGATCGCGTATCTCATGGCGTTGCCGGCGAGGAAGGCGTTCTCGAAGGTCGCGTCGTAGAACTTGGCTTCCTGAAGGTCGCATTCATAGATCACGGCCCCCACGAACATCGCCTTCGAGGCCCAGACCGCATCCAGGTTGGCGGCGACCAGCAGAGCAGCCGAGAAATCAGCCTTGGCCATGCGGGCGTGGCCCAGATCGGCCCCGGTCAGGTCGGCCCCGCGCAGGCTGGCCCCCTGCATGTGCGCCTTGGCGAGCGTCGCGCCGCGCAGGTCGGCGCCGTCGAGCGTGGCCCCCGCGAGCTTGGCGTAGGTCAGGTCGGCGCGCGCGAGCTTCGCGCCGCGCAGGTCGGCCCCGGTCAGGTCGACGCCCCGCAGCCGCGCGTGGGTGAGGTCGGCGCCGGGACAGGCGGTCCGCGGCTCGATCACGCAGCCGCCGACGACGAGGGGGCCCTCCTGCGGGTCGGGCTCGTTCTCGATCACGGTCCAGCCCTGGGCGGCGGCCGCGCCGGCCAGCAGGAGCAGCGGCGCGAGGGGCGCGAGGGAACGCATCTGTCTGTCACCTTCGATGGATCGAACGGAAGACGGCCCCGCGGCGGATCGCGCCGCGGGGCCTGGGTCGGCATCCGGTCAGACGGCCGTCACTGCATTTGCGCCAGTTCGGCCGGGATCTCGAACATCCAGAACGAGCCGCCCTGGCTGCCCTGCGTGGTCAGCACCGCCATGTCGCCGCCCCAGAGCGGCACCGCGCCGCCATAGCCCGACGCGAAGGCGAGGTACTGCTTGCCGTCCATCTCGAAGGTCACGGGGCACGAGATGATCCCCGAACCGGTCTGGAACTTCCACAGCTCCTCACCCGTGCCGGCGTTGAAGGCCTTGATGTAGCCATCCGAGGTGCCGGTGAAGACCAGCCCGCCCGCGGTGGCCAGCACGCCGGCCCACAGGGGGAATTCCTCCTTGTGCTCCCAGACCTTCTCGCCCGTCGTCGGGTCGAAGGCCCGCAGCGTGCCGATGTGGTCGTCGAACAGCTTCTTGATGCGGAAGCCCTGGCCCAGATACGCGGCACCCGGATTGTACGTGACGTTCTCGGTCCAGTAATCCTCGGCCCAGTGGTTCGCGGGCACGTAGAACAGCCCGGTCTCGGGGCTGTAGGCCATCGGGTTCCAGTTCTTGCCGCCGAGGAAGGGCGGTGAGACCTGCACGGTGGCTCCCTTCGATTCGCCCTCGGCGGGCGGCGGCGGGCGCTGTCCCGCGACCTCGGCCGGGCGGCCGGTCTCGAGGTCGATGTGCGTCGCCCAGGTGATGCCGTCCACGAAGGGGAAGGCGTTCAGCAGGGCGGTCGGCTTGTTGATCGTGGCGCCGCGCTCGGCCAGTTTCTCGACATCGGTGACGTAGAAGAAGCCGTTGCGGTCGGCGTGCGCCCCGGCGCGCTTCACCGTGCCGTCGGGCATCTTGTGGTCGTAGAGGATGATCTCGTTGTTGCCTGAGAAGTCCCAGGCGTCGTTCGGCGTGTGCTGGTAGAAGCCCACCACCTCGCCCGTGGTCGGATCGACGTAGACCTGACCCGAGGTGTAGAGCGAGTCGTAGTCCCAGAAATTCTCGCCCTGCGAGCGGGCCCAGGTGTTCCAGGGGGCCGGGTTGCCGGCGCCGACGACGATGGTGTTGGTCGCCACGTCGAAGCTCGCCGACTGCCAGGGCGCGCCGCCGCCATGGCTCCAGGCCTCGACCTTGCTGCCGTCGGCGTTGACCGGCCAAGACGGCGCCGCCGGGTCGCCGGTCGGCGTGCTCTCGACGCCGTTCAGCATGCCCATGTGGCCCTCGACGAAGGGCCGCATCCAGATCTCCTCGCCGGTGTCGGGGTCGCGCGCGAACAGCTTGCCGACCACGCCGAACTCGTCGCCCGAGGAGCCGTGGACCAGCATGACGCGGCCGGTCTCCCGGTCCTTCACGATGGTCGGCGCGCCGGTCATCGTGTAGCCGATCTTGTGGTCGCCGAACTTCTTGCGCCAGACCACCTTGCCGGTCTTGCGGTCCAGCGCCACGACAGCGGCGTCCAGCGTGCCGAAATACACCTTGTCGCCGTAGATCGCGGCGCCGCGGTTGATCACGTCGCAGCACGGACGGATGTCGTCGGGCATGCGCGCCTCGTACTTCCACAGGCGCTTGCCGGTGGCGAGGTCGAGCGCGAACATCCGCGAATACGAGGCCGTCACATAGGCCACGCCGTCCTGGATGATCGCCTGCACTTCCTGGCCGCGCTGCTTCTCGTCGCCGAACGAGAACGACCATTTCGGGCGCATGTGCCGGACGTTGTCGACGTTGATCTGCGCCAGCGGGCTGAAGCGCTGGGCCTCGACGCCCATGCCGTACTGCAGCACGTTGGTTGTGGTGACGGCGTCGTTGACGATGTCCCCCCAGGTGACCGGGGTGATCTGGCGGTCTTCCGCGGCCTGCGCCATCGCGCCGATCGCGGCGAGCGCGATCGCGGCGACGGAGGCCCTGAGGTGTTCTTGCACGTTTCTCTCCCGGACAAGGTCTGCTTGTCCTGG
>CAZHRW010000106.1:0-12508 GCA_964535025.1 uncultured Planctomycetales bacterium | reverse complement strand
GAGGTAGCCGGCAAGCCCGGAAGGCGACCATCGCGAGTCCGCCGCCATCTCGCCCAGCCCCAGTTTGGCGGGAAGGGCGTCAAATCGTGCCGATTCCAGAACTTTCGTCACCAGTTGACTGACAATCCGACCCACCACGTAGGCGATCGCCAGCACCAGGCCGGCGGCGAAGACGGCCGGGATGGCGTTGAGGATGCGCCCGAGCATCTCGCTGGTCGGGCGCGTCAACGCCTGCAATTGCAGGGCGTCCAGCGCCGCCAGCAGCACCGGGATCAATACCAGCAGGAAGACCGTCCATCCCACGACGTGCGAAACCGATCCGGCCCGTCCCGGCTCGGCCTTGAGGCCGATCCGAACGCCGAGCCGGTCCGCGCCGACGGCCGTCAAGACACCGGTGACGATCCGCCGGAGAATGGTTGCGAAGAACCAGCCCAGACCAACGATGACCGCGGCGACCAGGACGTTCGGCAGGAACGCCAGCACCTTGTCCACCATGCTCTGGACCGGCACCAGAATGCCCTCGAGGGACAAGGCGCCGAGAAGCGCGGGCAGAAACAGGAGGAACACCAGCCAGTACACGACGTCCCCCATGCATTTGGCCAGACCCTGTTCGCCGCCGGCGGCCGACGCGCTCTTTTCACCCGTCGGCGGGGCCGTGACGCCGCCGGCCTCCTGCTCGTCGGCCCCGGCCGACCCTCGGCCGACCAGCCCCAAGCGGCGCTCAAGCTGCGCCTTGCCTAATGCCCGCACGATGATCCATCGCAGAAGCGTGGCCGTGATCCAGGCCGCCAGCAGCAAGACGCCGGCCGCGATCAACTTCGGAATATACCGCATCACGGTATCCACGGCCTGGCGAAGCGATTCGGACAACGCCCCCAACTGCAAGACGGACAGCGCACCGATCACCGACAGGGACAGAATAACCCAGAATACTGCCGCCGCCACCCAGGTGGCCAGCCGGCCTCCCGTTCCGGCCTGTTTGCCCATGGCCGTCCCGAGACGATCATCCACGCGAGTCCGAGCGATCAGCTTGCGTGTGATGACCGCCAACAGCCAGGCCACGAGCCAGCCGACCACCAACAGGGCGACGCCGCCAATCAAGTAGGGCAAGTAGTGCCAGAACTGCATCGTAAGTTGTTGGAGCTGTTCCACGAGTGTCTCCTTTTAGACGCGTATGTCGTTGTCGATGTTCCCGGCGGGCGTCATGACCCCAGCCAAGGCCCGCTATATCGCGAAATCATACGTCTCGGTGATGGGCAGCGCGGTCGTCACCGGCGATGTCTCCGCCCTGCCCAAAGTGGGCCAACGCCAGTTCCACCTGGGCGCCCAGGAGCTCGGAGTCCGGAACCGTGGCGTTGATGATGTTCTGGGCCTGCGACCTGGCATAGCCCGCTTGCTTGGTGCCGGGATGCGAACCCATCACCTTCAAGTACAGTTGCAGGGCCGCGGGCAGCTCGCGACCGGTGTAATGCGCGGCATACGCCGCCGCATAGTCTCGGCCGGCCTCGGTAAGTTCAGTGGCAGTGCTCATGTTCCTCACGCTTTCGATGTCTTGGCTCTCAGCCGCGGGGGGCTCTTTCGCGGCAAGATCCAAAAAAAAGCCGACGCGCCCGCTCACCCGGTGGGTGATAGGGCGCGTCGGCTTACTCGTGAACGGGCCTCCCGACTGGGCCGGGCTGCCCTTCGTTTAGTCATCCGACGTAGACACCCTGCGTTCTTTTCCCCGCAGGTCGTCTACACTGTTATTATAGCGCGTCGAACGCGTGCGACACACGGAATCTGGAAATCCCGTTCGATTCGTGCTACGGTTTGCGGGAAAACTTGGGCCATCGAATGCCCGCTTGTGACGGTCTGGTCCCGGCGCCTGAACGCTTGCCGACGGGCCGCTAACCGGGACGCGCCGCGCATGTGAGATGCCGATGAAGACACAAGGTGAAATAGAAGCTGCTGTCTGCAAAGGGGTTGGTCGCTTTGAGCTGGAGTACATGGGCCGGGGCCCCAAGGACATTTACGCCTACCTGATCGGCGACCTGCTCGTGGTACGCCTGCGCGGCGTTCTGACCGCGGCCGAACAGCAACTGGTCAAGACGCTGCCGTCCGAGAAGGGCAGAGAGCTGCTCAAACAGGTGCGGACGCAGCTGATGGAGACGGCGAGGCCAACCCTGGAGGCCATGGTCCGGGACATCACCGGCGACGCGGTGGTGAGCCTGCATCACGACATCAGCACGGCCACCGGCGAAGAGGTCGTGCTCTTCTCATTGTCCGAGCCTCCGGTCTTCCGGGAGGCCAAGAGAAGCTGAGCCGCCGGCGTTGGATGAGTTCAGGGAATATACACCGAACTGTCCCTTCGCCCGGTCTGCCGTCTCTTGCCTGACGCCTGCCTCGGTGTCGGGCCAGGCTCCTTCAGCCCTGATCACGGCCGATAGGCCACCCAATAGACTCCCACATAGCCTACTGTCCGCCTGTCGTCAGCGCCTTAGGCGGGAGTTCTGTGCATGTCCTGCGAACTCCCTGCGAACTCCGTTCGGCAGCTGGTCGCGGCTCGCCGACCTGGCGGGTACGGCGTAGCAGGCCGCGGCGGTGCGCTGGCGAACGGGAAGTCCGCGCGCTGCTCGAGTCCGCCGGCGCTGCCCGCGACACGACGCCGTGAGAGCCGTGCCGGCCGCGCCGGCGAGGGGTTACTTGACCTCGATGTGCCGGGTGGCCCGTCGGCCGGCGTCGGTCTTGGGCAGCGTGATGGTCAGTTGACCGTTGCGGCAGTAAGCCTCCACACCGTCGGCGTCGACCTCCACGGGAAGCGGGATCGTCCGGTGGAACGAGCCGCTGTAGGTCTCCATCAGGTGATAGTCCTTCTTGCGCTGCTCGCGCTCGGTCGTCTTCGAGCCGCGAATCGTCAGGCTGTGATCTGCGAGGCTGACCTCGAGGTCGTCGGCCTCCATGCCGGGCACCTCGGCGGTGATCTTGACGTCGTTGTCGGTCTCGGCCAGGTCGACGCGCGGCCACGCCGTGCCCAGCAGCGACTCGGGTTCGGCCAACGGCGCAAGCAGGGACTCGCCGAACCGGCCGTCGAGGAATCGATCGAACCACTCGTCCAGCATCCCGAAAGGATCGCGCAGGGTCGGTAACGACGCATCGCTTCGCCTTTCATCTCGGACACGGACCGGCCGTTTTCCCCAGTTCCGCGGCATCAAGCCTTTGGCACGTTCTGTCAGTTCCTTGAGGGTCATCGATAAGCCACCTCCTTCCATTCGTTTGACGATGACTTGTTGTCTGTCCCATTGGCCCGCGGGGGCCTCATTGGTGCCTAAGCAAATCGGGTGCCAGACCGTCGACGCGGCGCGGCGCTGACGGGGAGGCGAACCAAGCATTTGCGATTGTGGCCCTTAGGTGCTTGCGCGTTCGACAGCCCGCCGCGGCCCGCCGCGGAGGCGGCCGTCGGCCGCTGCCAATGTGGCATCGGCTCGGGCGGAGGCATGGCCGCGGAGGGGCGTCCGCCCGGCGACGCGAACCGCCCGGGCGCATCGACACGTATAGAATGTGATGGACACCGACGTTGACGCATGACCGCGATGAAAGAGATCGATCACAGCAACGGCGCCGGCGGCGGAGGGACGGCCTCCGCCGACGACCAGGCCCGCCGGGTGACGCTGGCGGTCCTCGAGCACGCCGGGTCCATCGCCCGCAAGACAGGGGCTTCGGCCGTGTTCGTGTATCTCGACGCCCTGGTGGACCCCGAGGTGAAGCTTCCGGAGACCCTGGCGGGTCGAACCATCTTCGCCACCCGCAAACCGGTCGGCGGGGGTGAGCCGCGGCCTGAGCGGATCTACCTGCGCGTGCCGGACGTTCCGCTGACCCGCATGGGGCAGATCAAGATCGCCATTTTCCTGGCGCTGTCCCGCAATCTGGTCCGCCCGGGCGACGTGGTGGTCTGTCTGGCGGGCATCGCCGAGAGCGGATCGCTCGACACGGTGATGGTGACGCAGGTCGGCCGCGAGTTCGAGATGTATTCGGCGGCGACCGAGGGCGACGAACTGCCCGCCGACGTCGGCGCGGAGGTGCTGGAGCGCGTGCTGGACCTGGCCACGCGGATCGGCCAGGAAGGGCGGGAGGGCAAGCCCGTCGGCAGCCTGTTCGTCCTCGGCGACACCGAGCGGGTCGTGAGCCTCTCGCGGCAGCTCATCCTGAACCCCTTCCGCGGTTACGGGGCACAGGAGCGGAACCTCCTCGATCCGGCCCTGGAAGAGACCGTCAAGGAGTTGTCCACCCTGGACGGGGCGTTCATCATCCGGGGCGACGGGGTGATCGAAACGTGCGGGGCCTACCTCAAGACGGCGACGCAGGATGAGTACGACCTGCCCCGCGGGCTGGGGGCCCGCCACCACGCCGCCGCCGCGATCACCTCCGTCACCGAGGCGCTGGCCGTCACCGTCAGCGAATCGACCGGCACCGTGACGGTCTATCGCCAAGGCAAGACGATCATCGAGATCGACAAGCCGCACAGCACCTCGTTCCAGCGAGCACGGTTCACCACCGGCTTGGGCGGGACCTTGTGAAGCCGCAAGCCGGGCTTGTTGGGGTGGGCCGGGCTTCTTTGCAACCGGGTTTCCAGCAGAGTGCCCAACCGTTCAACGAACGCTCTGTCGCCCCACGGCTGGCCTGTATTCCTGAACTTCCGGATGCGAACGGCAAGCCCGTCTGCGGCTGCGGCGGCTGTCGGGTCGTGCGGGCGACGGGGGCGCCTGAGCCCGTGGCCTCTACCTCTGGCAGCGGGGGCAGTAGACGGTGGTGCGGGCGGCGAGCGTGATGCGTGTGAGGATGTGGCCGCACCGGAGGCAGGGCAGGCCGGCGCGTCCGTAGACGCGGTGGGCGGCGGCGAAGGTGCCGGCGGCGCCGTCGACGTTGACGAAGGGGTTCGCGTCGGCCAGGGTCGATCCGCCCGCGGCGGTCGCCTCGGCGAGGACCGCGCGGATGGCCGCGGCCAGTTGATCGACACTCGCCCGCGGGAGGTCGCGGGCCGGCCGCGTCGGGGCCACGTTCGCCCGGCAGAGGCTCTCGTCGGTGTAGATGTTGCCCAGGCCGGCCAGGAGCGACTGGTCGAGCAGGGCCGCTTTGATGGACCGCCGGCGCCGGTGCAGAACTCGCCAGAGGGCGTCGGCGGAGATCTCGGCCGCCTCCGGGCCCAGGGCGGCCAGCGGGCCGACGTCGGCGGCGCCGCCCGGCAGCACGTGCAGGCCCGAGGCGATGCGGCGGACGTTTCGGTAGCGGATCTCGCGGCCGTCGGCCAGTGCGATCGCCAGGTGCGTGTGGGGCGGCGCCGGTTCGCGGCCGTCGCAGACGCGGATCGTCCCGGCCATGCCCAGTTGGATCACCAGCCGCCGGGCCGCGGTGTGAAGGATGATGTACTTGCCGCGCGCGGCGGCGCCGACAAGCCGCTCGCCGGCCATGGCCGCCAGGTCGTCGGGCGAGCCGGTCTTGAGCATGTCAACGCGGCCGAGGCGGACATCCCGCACGTCGGCCGCGGCCACCAGCGAGTGCAGGCGGCGAGCGACGGTTCTCGCTTCGGGCAATTCAGGCATGATGGTTCCCTGTCGCGGGGCCGACCCGGTGACGGCCCCGCCGGTGGCGTCGCTCAGTCTCCAAGCGGGGTCAGCTCGAGCAGCCGCACGCTGTGGCCGGGCAGGTGGAGTGTGAGGCGGAGCTGGCCGTCGGCGGCGGTGAGGGGCTCGTCACGACGAGTCTGGACGAGGCGGGCCAGCTTGCGGTAGCGTTCGATGTTCTGGTGGAACAGGTCGATGCCCGCCGGGCCGTAGCACCGCCCGGGGCTGCCCTCGAAGGCCGCGGCGGTCGCCAGCGGCTGCAGGCCGGCGGCCTCGGCGTCGGCGCGAAAGGCCCGGGCCCAGCCGGTGCGTTGGGCATCGAGGGTCCATTCGCAAAGCCGCCAGGCGTCGCCGCGCGTGATCCGCGGATCGAGGATCTCCAGGTGAACGATCTCGTCGGGCCCGTCGTCGCGCGGCGGGCGGTGGTGGTACAGCAGCACCAGCAGCCGTCCGTCGCGGGCGCAGGCGATGGCGTGGCAGTCGGCGGCCGAGACGGCGTCGAGGACCTCGACGGGCACTTGCCGGCCGCCGACCATCCGTTCGAGCAGGGCCATGACCTGTCCCCGCGGATGCATCACGCCGTAGGTGGCGTAGTCCCATTCAAAGACCGCGCGCACCCGGTGCTCGTAGACGCGGCGGGCGATGGCGGCGTAGAACGAGGCCGCCCACTCGCTGCTGTCGCCGGCGAACAGCCGCCGGCGGTGCTCGTCGTGGAGGACGCCGAACTCGCGAATGTCGATCGGCAGCCCGCGGAATTGCGCATAGCGGTCCAGGCGGCGGCGCATGACGCGGATCGCCCGGTCGAACTCGTCGGTGGGCCGCCCGACGCGGGTGTACCAGGAGGCGCTGAAGAAGTCCATCGGCGTGCCCGGCCGTCCCGTGCGGGCATGGGTGCCGCCGGCGGCGTGGTCGATGATGTCCAGCCCCCAGGCCCTGCGGCCTTTGGCCGGCGACTCGTCAGGTGCCGGCTCCCCGGACGGCTCGGCGAAGGCGGGGTTGAGGATGTTGCCGGGCGAGATCCGCGCCTCCGGCAGGATGCTGCGGACCGCGGCGACCGTGACGTCCAGGTGCTCGAAGAACTGCTCGCGGGTCCCGGCCCAATGGGCCGGCCGAAGGTCCGGCTCGGTGGCGACCATGAAGCGCCAGCCGGCCACCTGCTCGCGGCCGAAGGCGTCCACCAGGGCTTCGACGGCCGCTCGGACATAACGATACCACATAGCGTAATCCGCGGCGGGGGCCGTGTTGCCGTAGGCATGCCATCGCGGCGGGTCGCTGAGGGCCGGCGGCACCTTCTCCAGCATCAGCCACGGTTCCAGGTCGGCATCGAGGACCGCGCGCACGCGGGCGATCAGCAGCGAGAAGTCCGCGTGGAGGGTGCCGTTGTCGCCCGGGGCGGCGCACATCTCCTGGCCGTCGCGGAAGCGGCCGCCCAGGGCGAAGTCGATCAGCACGCCCCGCGTGAGCGGCGCGCGCTGCCGCAGGATCTCCAGGTCGCCGGGCCGCGTGAACGTGTAGTGGTCGTGCAGGGCGAAATTGGACACGTGCCAGAAACGGTACAGCTCGGCCCCGCCCCGGTCGGCCCGCACGCGAAGCGTTCGTTCGCCCGGTCGCGGCTCAGCCGTCGCGGCGGCCTCGTCGGGTACGGCCGCGCCCGGCCGCGAACGATCGGCCCGGCCGCACCCGCCCAGCGTCGCGGCGACCAGGCACAGGACGGCGATAACGCGTAACGAGCGGACGGCGGCCCCGCCGGCGTCGTCACGGCCGGCCGGGGCGGCGGGGAGGTTCGAGGCCATGGCAGTGTCCTTCATGAGTGACGTGTCCTTTCTGTCTCGCCGCGGCGGGGCCGGGGGGTCGGCGATTCGCAGTTGCCCTCGCGCCGGCCACCGGCCGTCGGCGCCAAGCCGTCTGCGGCTCGAGCGGCTACCCGATTCTATCGCGAACCGGCCGCGACACAAGGCCGATGGAGCGCCCGGGCGGCGACGGCGTCGGGCGGACGGGCGGCATATGCTGGTGGGGGCGGGGGTCGAGGGAAGGAGCGGCGGCGATGGGTCCGGCGGGGACGGGCGAGCGGAGGCTCAAGCGCGAACTGGGCGTGTTCGGCGCGATGATGATGGGCCTGGGGTCCATCGTCGGGACCGGCGTGTTCGTCAGCATCGGCGTGGCGGCCGACGTGGCCGGGCCGGCGGTGGTCCTGGCGATCGTGCTGGCCGGGCTGCTGGCGATGTGCAACGCGTTGAGCAGCGCGCAGCTCGCGGCGACCCATCCGGTCAGCGGCGGCACGTACGCGTACGGCTACGCGGTCCTGTCCCCGGCGCTGGGGTTCACGGCGGGCTGGATGTTCCTGCTGGCCAAGTCGGCCTCGGCGGCGACCGCCGCACTGGGCTTCGCCGGCTACCTGCTCCACGCCCTCGGCCGCGGCGGCGGCGCGGCGCTGCCGTGGCTCGCCGTCGCCGCCGTCGGTGGGCTCACCGCCGTGGTGGTCCGCGGCATGCGGCGGTCGAGCGTGACCAACATCGTCATCGTGTCGGTGACGCTCGCGGCGCTGGCGACCTTCATCGTCGCCGGTGCGCCGGCGGTGGTGCGGTCGGGCGGCAGGCACTTGACGCCCTTTTTCGCCGCCGGCGACGGCGGGGCGTGGGGCGCAGTGCGCGGGGTGCTGTACGCGACGGCGCTGATGTTCGTGGCGTACACCGGCTACGGGCGGATCGCCACGCTGGGCGAGGAAGTGAGGTCGCCGCGTCGAACGATCCCGCGGGCGATCGTGATGACGTTGATCGTCTCGGGCCTGCTGTACGTGGCGGTGGGCGTCGTCGGCGTCGGTGCGGCGGGGTCCGGCGTGCTGAGCGCGGCGACCGAGCGCCAGGCCGCCCCGCTGGAGGTGGTCGCTCGCCGCGTCGCCGGGCCCGCCGTGGCGCCGGTCGTGGCGATCGGGGCGATCACGGCGATGCTGGGCGTGCTGCTGAACCTGCTGCTGGGCCTCTCGCGGGTGCTGCTGGCGATGGGGCGGCGGGCGGACATGCCCCGCGTCGTGGCGACACTCGACGCCGCCGGCAGGACGCCCTGGGTGGCCGTGCTGGTCGTCGGCGTCGCCGTCGCCGCGCTGGCGTCGATCGGCAGCGTCAGGACGACGTGGTCGTTCAGCGCGTTCACCGTACTGATCTACTACGCCATCACCAATCTGGCGGCGCTGCGGCTGACGCGTGAGCAGCGGCTGTTCTCGCCGCTCTTTCCCTGGTGCGGCCTGCTGGGCTGCCTGTTCCTGGCCTTCTGGGTCGACCGGCGGATCTGGCTGACGGGTCTGGCCCTGATCGGCCTCGGCCTGCTCTGGCACCGCCTCCGCCGCCGCGCCCGCGCCGCCGCAGAGTTTCGGGACACATAGACAATTCGCAGAGTTTCCAGCGTTTCGGGACACATAAACAATTGCAGAACACAATTGCAATTAGTTCTGTGTCCCGAAACTAGAGGAAACTAGCGGAAGCTAGCCACCATTAGCCGTGCATTGCGTTCGTGAGGCGCGGCGGGACAAAGATTGTAAGTGCTGAGGTGCCGGTTAGTAGGGGATCTTCCGGGCCGGTCCGATCAGGGACGACCGGTTTCCGTGAGGCGCCAGATCCGCAGGTCCAGGGGGTCGACGCGCTCGCTGTAGGCGCCGCCGGCGGGGCGGCGGGGGGCGTCGTCGAGCGCGTCGTGGAGGGCGAGGGTCCGGCCGAGGCCGTCCGCTTCCAGGCGGATCGTCTGGGCGGCGCCCTCGCCGGCGAGGACGAAGACGTAGTCGGCGCCGTCGAGACGGCGTGTGGTGATGTCGAGGACACCCTCGCCGGTTACGCGGATCGCCCGCGGCGAGGCGTCGGCGGCGAGGACCGCGGCGAAGGCGCCGACCCGCTCGAACAGCCCGGGCATCTGCGTGTCGGTCCCGGCGGGGATCTGCGAGAAGACGAACGGGTGGAACGAGATCGGGAAGATGCAGATCCCGTCGGCGCCGTGGATGAGCCCCAGCCAGACCTGGTAGCGGAACTCCTCGAACGTCGGCGCCTCCAGCCGTTCGTGGCTCGGGGTGGTCCAGGCGTGGGGGTTGATGTCGATCCAGATGCTCACCTCCCCGTCGGGGCGGCCAGCGCACAGGCGGCGAGCGGTATCGACCATGGCGGCGACGTTGCGCAGGTTGCGCGGCTCGCCGACGTTCATCTCGGGCCAGACGTGCGGGCAGATGCAGTCGATGTAGGGGAACACCTGGCGATAGAACGCCGCGGCGTCCGCGTCGTCGTTGACCAGGCCGTGCCCGCCGAAATTGCAGAGGATGACGCGGCCGGGGTCGCTGCGCCGCAGCCGCTCGTAGGTCCACCGGGCGCGCTCGACGGGCCAGCCGCCGCCGACCCAGCCCCAGACCCCCGGCAGGTCGCGAAGGGCGTCGTGGTAGTGCATGAAGGCCCCGAGTCGCGCCTCGGCGGCGCGGCGGACGTAGGGGGGGGTCGAGGTGTCGTCGCCGAGCCCGCCGCCGGGCGGGTAGACCAGGCAGTTGGCCCCGAGCGTGCGGTGATACGCGAACAGCCGCTCGGGCTGCTGCCAGACGCCGATGGGGATGATCGGCTCGTCGTTGAGGTAGAACTGCCCGCGCGGGCCGATCCGGGTGCGGGTCTGCGTCGCGGCGGTCGTCGTGGGCGTCCCGTGCATGCCGCCGCGGGCGATGAGCCCGTCGACCGTGCGGGGATGGTGTTCCTCGTCGGCGAGGTCCAGGGGCGTACGGCCGTCGGCGTCGGCGGCGTTGACGTCCGCCCCGACATCCAGCAGGGCGGCGGCGACGTCGTCGTTGCCGAAGAAGGCCGCCAGGTGCAGCGGTGTCCGCCGGTGGCTGCCCCGTGCGTCGACCGCCGCACCGCGGTTGACCAGCAGCCGCACCATGGCGGGCGTCGCCGCCCAGTGCAGGGGCGTGCGGCCGTCCTCGCAGCGGACGTCGACGGTCAACCCGCGCTCGAGCAGGAGTTCGGTGATGTCGGCATCCCCGCGAGCCGCCGCCTCGTGCAGGAGGGTCCAGCGGCCGGTGCCGGCCTGGTCGATCGGCGCGCCGCGCTCGATGAGCAGCACCACGACGTCGCGACGGCCTTCGGCGGCGGCCATCAGCAGCGGCGTGAGCGCGTCGTGGTTGGCCGGGTTGACCTCGGCCCCGTGGTCGAGCAGCAGCGCGGCGACGTCGGCGTGGCCCTGGTTGGCCGCCTCGTGGAGCGGGTACCAGCGGTACCGCGGGTGGTGGGCGTTGACGTCGGCGCCGCGCTCGATCAACAGGCGGACGATGTCCGCGTGGCCGCCGTCGGCGGCGTAGTGGATCGGCGGGCACTCCCACGGCCCGATGATCTCGTTGACCCATTCGGGATGGGCCGTCACGGCGGCGTCCGCCGCGGCCCGGTCGCCGTCCCGGACGGCCTGGAGGAACGCCTCGGCCGCCGGCGCACCATCCGCCGTCGGCTTCGGCGCCTGAGCCGCGCATCCCGCGGCCGCCAGGGCCGCCGCCAGCACCACGCAATGAATCAACGTTGCCCGACCCCGTCTCATACCTGCCTCCTACCACACTGGGCACCGATACGGCGGACGGATCGGTCCGCCTTCACGACAGGAACGCCCCTGCGTGACACGCGCCACGCGAGACGGCGGGATTGTAAGTCCCGCTGCACCCGTTGTCACGGGATCTCCCCCGGCGCGAGTTTTCGCGCGAGACGAGTTTCGGGACACATAAAGACGAGTTTCGGGACACATAGACAATTCCGATTCTCTTTATGTCCCGAAATTGGACCGGGCCGTGCAGGACGGGTCATGAGGAGTTTCGGGACACATAAAGAATTATAATTCTTTTTGTGTCCCGAAACTGGAAACTGGAGGAGGCTGTGCAGCGCTGGCCGACATTAGCTTCGTGGCGCGCGGGGGGCCGGGGGAGGGGGAGATTGTAAGTGCCGGTGTGCCGGGTCCTAGGGGATCTCCTGCGGCGGGTCCTTGGGCGAGAGGCCGTCCGGATCGTTGATTTTGGCGCCCGAGGGCGGGGGGACCGGGCCGTGCAGGAGGGGGTCGTGGGTGTCGGTCATCCAGCGGGCGAGACGCTCACGCAGATCGGCGGCGGTGTCGGCGAGGGTCGGATCGTCGATGAGGTTGTGCGATTCGGTCGGGTCGAAGAGCATGTCGTAGAGCGCCTCGCGGGGCAGCGGGCGGTCGGCCCAGCCGGCGTTCAGCAGGAGGGTCTTGGACAGGCCGTCGTCGCAGTTGGGCAGGACGGGCGTGGTCTTCTCGCCGTAGCGGCGGGCGTATTTCCAGCGGTCGGTCCGGACGCACCGCTGGGGCTCGTAGGCGGCGTGGTAGGTCACCTCGCCGAAGATCGCGTCGCGGACGCCGTCGGCGGCGCCGCGGAGGATCGGTCCGAGGCTGTGGCCCTCCAGCCACGGCGGCGGGTCGATGCCGAGCCAGTCGCACAGCGTGGGGAACACGTCCAGGTGCGAGACCAGCGCGTCGGTGCTCGCGCCGGCGGGGATGCCCGCCCCGCGGAGGATCAGCAGCACGCCCAGGCCCCAGTCGCTCAGCGTGCACTTCATCCCCGGGAAGGCCGGGCCGTGATCGGTCGTGCAGACCACCAGCGTCCGCTCGGCCAATCCCGCGGCGTCGAGGGCATCGAGGACGCGGCCGACCATCGCGTCGTAACGCTCGACGAGCATCGCGTAGCCGGCGACGTCCCGCCGCGTGGCGGGCGTGTCGGGCAGCGGGGCGGGGGCGCGGGCGAAGCGGACGGCTTCGTCGGTCAGGGGCGGCTCGGGGAAGGGCCGGTGCGGCTCGACGCAGCCGACGCTCATGAAGAACGGCTCGGGCAGCCCCGCGGCGAGGCGCTTCTCGGCGAACGTCGCGGCATCCTCGCCGCGACCCATGCTCGTGAGGAT
>CAZHRW010000105.1:0-4640 GCA_964535025.1 uncultured Planctomycetales bacterium | reverse complement strand
ATATCGAATATCGAACAGGGAATATCGAATCTCGAAGTAGGCTGACGCACCAGGGTGCCTCCGGCGCCGCTGGCCGTTTACGTCGATATTCGATATTCCCTGTTCAGTATTCGATATTCGCTGTTAACCGTCCCTTCTCGCCCACGCTATCGATCATACTGTCCGTGGTCGCGCCAGGCGGCGATCATGGCGCGGTAGGTGGCGAGGGGGACGTCCGCCTGGACGGCGTTGGAGGCGCCGAGGACGAGGCCGCCGCCGTCCTTGCAGGTGACCAGCAGGTCGCGCGTCGCGGCGTAGACGTCCTCGGGCGCCGCCCGCACCAGCAGGCCGCAGTCGACGTTGCCGCACAGGCACAACCGCCCGGCGACGACGTCCTTGGCGGCCCGCAGGTCCATGCCCGCGACCGGATCGACCGACTGCAGGGCGTCGACGCCGGTGGCGGCGATGGCGTCGAGGTAAGGCGTGAGATTGCCGTCGCTGTGAAGGATGGCCCACAGGCCCATGGCGCCGACGGCGTCGGCCCAGGCGTCGAGGTTGGGCAGGATCCACCGCCGCATCTGCTCGCCGTTGAAGAACGGGCCGGAGTTGTCGGCGAGGTCCGAGGCGGTGAAGACGATCTCCACGCCGCAGTCACGCAACCGCCGGGCGGTGTCCACGCCGCGGGCCAGGGTCGCGCGGGCCTGGGCGTCGATGCTCTCGGGCTCGTCGAACATCCGGCAGCAGAACTCGACCGCGTAGTCGGCGGCCATCACGCCCCCGCTGCCGGCGACCAGCAGCAGCTCGTCGGGCGCGTGCTCGCGGAGGATCGCCGCCTGGCGGAAGCGGCTGTCGCCCGGCAGGACGTAGTAGGCCAGGTCGCCCGGCCCCTGGTACCAGTAGCCGCCGGGCACCGTCACGGCCGCGAAGTCCAACGCCGCCGCGACGGCCGTGATGATCTCCGCGTTGGCGTGCATCGCGCGGTCCCGCCCGGCGGCGCTGAGCGCCTCGAACTCCCGCCCCAGCACGACGTGCCGGCCGGAGGCGGCGTCCCACGCGTGGAACTCCAGCTCCCACACCGGCACCGCGCCGGCCGGCGTCCGACACGCCAGCGCGGCGATCATGTCCTCGCGACGACCCATGCACGGCTCCGGTGCCTCGCCTCCGCCCGGGATTGCCGCGAGGGAGGCATTTTGTTGCGTCAATCCTTCACTTTATTGCGTCCGGACTTCACTTTATGACAGGTTCGGTTCATTTTGTTCATCGAATCGTTCATTTTGTGAAGCGCCGCCCCCGGCGGCGACGTCCGAATACCCAAACTTGGGTTTTAAACACCCAAACGTGGGAATTCGCGCCCGCCACGAAACAGGGACATCGCCTTAACAAACGCGGGGTATCTCGGTATTGCAATGCAGAAATTGTAAGCCCTTGTCAAAAAAGGACTGGACCCCGGCATGGGCCCCGAAAAAACGGCATCCTCCGGCCGCCTGATCAGCGCTCGCCGGTCACCGTCGGCCGCGCAGCTCGCCGTCGCCGCCGAGGGTGAACGGGCCGAACCAGTGATCCGCGCCGGTCAGGCCGCTGGTGCGACGGATCCAGAAGGCCCCGGCGGCGGGGGCCTGGTAGAGGAAGTACCGCGGGCCGTCCGACACGACGTCGGTGACCTGCGGCACCGGGACGAACGCCGCGTCGCCCTCGGCCGCCTGCGCGGGCGCCGGGACGGGCGCCCACAGGTCGTCCATCCTCGCCAGCGGCCGGCGGGCGAGCACGTCGGCGACCGCCTTGAGTTGGCCGACCGTGTCGTCGTCCCGCTGCACGCCGCACCCGGCGCACAGCAGCAGGGCCAGGGCGAGCACCACCGGCGCATCCGCTTTGATGTGCGATGACGTGTTCATGGCGGTTCCGTTCTTCCGACGGCCACGGAAGTCCATGGGTCCTGCCATGATAATACCGCACCGCCGCGGCCGTTGCACGTCCAATGTCGGGCCCGTTCCGCCGGCGTGGGTGTGCCCGCTGCGCGTACGATGGGCGTCGCGGGGGGCGGCGGATGAGTCCCACAGCGTTACGCCATCTGGGGCTGAAGGCGCGGCGCACGACGGCGTCGCAGCCAGGCGCCCAGCGTCGCCAGGCCCAGCAGGCCGGCCAGGACGGACGGCGGGGCCGGTGTAACGGGCGGCTCGCCGGTGTAGGGGCAGACGCCGGAGGTGTAGTTGAACTTGACGCCGCCGATGCCGGACAGATTGTACCCGTCGGGCATGCCCTCGAGGAAGAAGGTCACGGCATCCCGGACCAAGGGCACCTGCCCGTTCACCGCGGGGTTGCCGGTGCCGTCGGAATAGCTGATCAGGCCGTACCCGATGCCGTTGGGCGAGGCGGGCGGCTGGAGGTTTTCGCCGGGGAAGCGGTCGTGCGGCCCGAACAAGTCGTCCATGCCCACGGCCGAGATGGCGTGGGCGGGTTCGCCAAAAGCGCCCGCCAGGTCGTCCCGGTAGGCGTACTCGCCGCCGACCTCGCCGTTGGCGTCCAGCCCGTCGCCGGCCACCGGAAACATGACGCTGCTGCCGTCGGCCAGCACGGCCCGCACGGGGTCGAGCGTGATGCCGGGCATCTTGAAGTACACGCCGGTCAGGACCTCCTCGGGGCGCACCACGGGGAAGGCGGAGGTGTTGGTCAGCGTGACCTTGAGCATCGTGCCTTCGGTGGCGAACGTGGCGCGGGCGGCAAGGGTGTCCTGGGCGAACGTCCACGACAGATCCGCCCGGGCCGTCCCCGCCGTCGCCAGCAGGCCGACGATCACGCAGAGGGTCAGGTGCCTGGTCATGTATTCTCTCCTTGGTCCGTCACAACGAGCTGCTCCACTGCCCGGCGATCCTTAATCCTACCACGGTCCCGTGAATACGTCAATGCGATTTCCGTCGCCGAGGGCTCGCTCGTCCCTGTTCGCCGGGCTCAATCGGCCAGCCAGCCGGCGACGACGTCGGGCGGGCGGGCGACGATGTAGACAGGCGATTCGCCGACGGCGACGTCCACCGTCCCGTCCCGCGCCCGGAGGGGTTCGACGTTGCCGAGCATGTCGACGCGGGTGAACTGCTCGCCGTCCAGGGTGAAGCTCGCCTGGCCGGCCTGATCCGACGCGTTCCAGGCCATGATGACCGGCGCGGCGTCGGGGCCGGCGAAGCGGTAGGCGAACAGGCCCTCGGGCATCTGCGAGAGGATGCGGACCTCGCGGCGGGGGTCGCCCACCAGGTCGATCATCACCTCGGTGGCCGTGGCCTGCTTGCGCCACGCGCCGGGCGCGGTGAACAGGCCGAACGAGCGCTGGGACTGGTCCTCGCTGTAAATGATGTCGACCAGGTACATCACCTGGACCTGCACGACGTCGTGGGCGGCGGCGACGGCGAACAGGCGGACCAGGTAGGCCGCCTGCTGGTCGTCGTCGCGGACCTGGAGGTTGCGGGGATATTCCAGCGGGTACCCCACCTCGGTGAACCACACCGGTTTGTCCAGGTCGAGCTGCTCGATCATCTCCAGCCCGTCGATGATGCCGCCGGCCTCCGGGCCGTGCGGGCGGGTGTAGGGGTGCGTGCCGATGGCGTCATAGGCGGCCGGATCGACCTTCGCGGCGACGTCGCGGATGAACTTGCGCCAGCCGATGTACTTGAGCCGCTGGAACATCCCGTCGGCCTTGAGCGCCTGGCCGCGATCGGGCAGGCCGCCGGCGGTGTTGAAGGCGATGATCGTCGCACCGGGGTCGAGCCGTCGGATCTCCCGCGACGCCGCGGCCAGCAGGCGGGCGTAGAGGTCGGTGCGGAGCGTGGTCTCGTCGGGGGGCGTGAGGAACTCGATGTTGGGCTCGTTCCAGATCTCCCAGTGGCGGATCGGGTTGGCCTTCAGGTCGGGATGCTCGGTCCAGAACGACCCGCCGGGCCCGTAGCGCTGGACGTTGCGCCGCGCGACCTCGGCCATGGCGGCCTCGGCTTCCTCGATCGGCCGCGTCCGGCCGTGCCCCATGCCCCCCACATCCAGCACCGGCACCAGGTGCAGCCCGCGCTCGGCCGCCAGCGCCACCGCCCGCTCGGTCGCTTCCGCGTCGCGGCTCCAGCCGCCGCAGCGGATCCACCGGAAGCCGACGCCCACGATATCGTCGGCGTACTTCGGGATGTCCGACGGCCAGGCGTAGATCGCGTACAGCGCCGGCCGCGGCGGCGCCTCGGCCGCCCGCCCCACGCCGCACAGCCCCGCCAGAGATACCACCATCGCCGCCAGGGTGATCCACCGCATCGCCTTCATCGGTCGCTCCTTTCGCGTCGCACCGGCAGAACCTGCCCGCGGCGACCGCCGCGGACAACACCAGTGTATCGCGGGAGCAACCCCGGCGAAAGCGCTGCGGCTCGGCTCAGAACGTCAGGTCGACCACCCGCAGGGCGGGGTCGGTGGTGAACGCCCTGGACCGCGGCAGACCGAAGCGCACGATGTCCAGGCGGCCGTCGTCGAGGAGCTCATCCTCGGTGGGCACGACCACCACGTCCACGAAGGGATCCCCGGCGGGGATCGTGACCACCGGGGTGACGAGGAACCGGTCGCCGACGGCCAACTGGAAATCCCGGTTGAACCGGGCGCTGCCGCCGGTTTGCAGCGGCGTGGTGAAGGCCTCGTCGAAGTCG
>CAZHRW010000104.1:0-4230 GCA_964535025.1 uncultured Planctomycetales bacterium | reverse complement strand
GAAATGCGAAGCACGAAATACGAAACAAACCTGAAACGGCCAAACAGAAAAATCCCAAACGGAAAAGCCATAAACGACCGCCCGGCGCTGCCGGCAAAGGCGAAATCGAAATGTGGACGACGAAACACCAGCGACGACCAAACGGAAAAGCACCGCGCAACAGGCCTCGGCCGTTTGGGCGTTTGCCGTTTTATCCGTTTGGTAGTTGTTTCGTATTTCGTGCTTCGTATTTCGGGTTTTTCGTTTTGAGGGTAACCGATGACCGACCCTGAACCCGATCTCCGTCGCGACGCCCGCGGGCCCATGGCCTGGATGGCCGGGCATTCCGTGGCGGCGAACATCGCGATGCTCACCTGCCTGGTCGGCGGGCTGCTGGCGCTGTCGCACGTCCAGCAGGAGGTGTTCCCCGACATGGAGCGGGACGTCGTGATCGTCTCGGTCGCCTACCCCGGCGCCAGCCCCGCCGAGGTCGAGCGGGGCGTGGTCCTGGCGATCGAGGAGGCCGTCCAGGGCCTCGATGGGGTCAAGGAGGTGACGGCCACCGCCTACGAGGGGTCCGGCACCGTCGAGGTCGAGGCCCTGCTGGGCGCCGACCTGCAGAAGCTCGGCGACGACGTCCGCAACGCCGTCGATCGCATTCGCACCTTCCCCGACGACGCCGAGGCGGCCGAGGTCCGGCTGGCGTCGTGGTCGCCCCGCGTGCTGGAGCTGGTCCTCTACGGGCCCGTCGACAACGCCGTGCTCTACGAGCTGGCCGAGCGGGCGCGGGACCAGTTGCTCCAGAACCCCGACATCACGCAGGTGGAGGTGGACGGCCTGCCGCCGCTGGAGATCGCCGTCGAGATCCCCCCGGCCAACCTGCGGCGCTACGGGCTGACGCTCGACGAGGTCGCCACGCGACTGGGGCGGGACGCCATCGAGCGGCCCGGCGGGGGGCTCAAGACCGCCAGCGGCGAGATCCTCATCCGCGTCACCGAACGGCGGGACTGGGGCCGCCAGTTCGCCCGGATGCCCGTCATCGCCACCGCCGATGGGTCCCAGGTCCCCCTCGGCGAGATCGCCACCGTTCGCGACGGGTTCGAGGACACCGACCGCTGGATGCGGTTCAACGGCCAACCGGCCGTCACGCTGAACGTCCAACGCGTCGGCGACCAGACGCCCGTCCAGGTCGCCGAGGCCGTCGAGGCCGAGCTGGCCGCGATCCGCCCCGAGCTGCCCGACGGCGTCGAGGCCGCCATCCAGGGCAACCGCGCCGACCAGTACCGCGACCGCGTTTACCTGCTGGTCAAGAACGGCCTGCTGGGGCTGGGCCTGGTGCTGGTGCTGCTGGGGCTGTTCCTCGAGGCGCGCCTGGCGTTCTGGGTGATGATGGGCATTCCCATCTCGTTCCTCGGCTCGTTCCTGTTTCTCCCGGCGGCCGACGTGACGATCAACATGATGTCCCTGTTCGCCTACATCATCGCGATCGGCATCGTCGTCGACGACGCCATCGTCGTCGGCGAGAACGTCTACCGCTACCGCCAGCAGGGCATGTCGTCGCTGGCCGCCGCGATCCGCGGCGCGCGGGAGGTGGCGATGCCGGTGACCTTCAGCGTGCTGACCAACTGCGTGTCGTTCCTGCCGATCTACTTCATCCCGGGGATGATGGGCCGGATGTTCAAGATGGTGCCCCTGGTGGTGTGCATCGTGTTTCTCATCTCGCTGGCCGAAAGCCTGTTCATCCTCCCGGCCCACCTCGGTCACGGGCGGATGCGGCGTCGTCGCGGCCTGCCGGCGTGGCTGCACGACCGCCAGCAGGTCTTTTCGGAGGCCTTCGGCGCCTGGACCCAGCGGCGGTGGCGCCCGGCGCTGGCGTTCGCGCTGCACCACCGCGCGGTGGCGATCGCCCTGGCGGCGTCGGCCCTGGTGCTGTCGCTGGCCTACGCCGGCAGCGGCCGGATGCGGTTCGGGATCTTCCCCACGGCCGAGTCGGACTGGGCCGACGCGACCGTCGTGCTGCCCTACGGGGCGCCCGTGGAGCGGACCGCGGCGCTGGTCGAACGGTTGGAGCGCGCCGCCCGACAGGTGGCCGAGGAGGCCGGCCACGACGAGCTGATCCGCTACGTTCTGGCCGACGTCGGACGCGGCGGCGGGCACGTCGGGCGGGTCCGCGTGGAGCTGGCCGAGCCGGCGGTCCGCGACGCGATCATGGGCACCACGGCGTTCACCCGGCGGTGGCGCGAGCGGGTCGGCGAGGTCAGCGGGGTCGAGTCGCTGCGGTTCGCCTCCGACGCCGGCGGCCCCGGCAGCCACGGGATGGCCCTGTCGGTGCAGTTGAGCCACCGCTCGATGGAGGTGCTCGAGCGCGCCGGCCGCGACCTGGCCGCCGCGCTGGAGCTCTATCCGCGGGTCAGCGACGTCGACGACGGCTTCCAGCCCGGCAAGCCGCAACTGGACGTGACGCTCACGGACGAGGGCCGCAGCCTCGCCCTGACCGCCGACGCGGTCGCCGCCCAGGTGCGCCACGCCTTCTACGGCGCCGAGGCCGTCCGCCAGCAGCGCGCCCGCAGCGAAGTGAAGGTGATGGTCCGCCTGCCGGAAGCGACCCGGTCGACCGAGCAGACGATCAACGACCTGATGATCCGCACGCCGGCCGGGACGTTCGTGCCCTTCCGCGAGGTCGCCGTCCACAGCCGCGGGCGGGCCTACACGACGATCGACCGCCGCAACGGCCGGCGGGTGATCGAGGTGTCGGCCGACATCACCCCCCGCAGCGCCGCCGGGGAGGTGCTCGCCGACGTGCGGGCCAACGTCCTGCCGGACCTGCGGAAACGGTTCCCCGGCCTGCTGTACAGCTTCGAGGGCCACCGCGCCGACATGCGCGAGAGCCTCGGCAGCCTGAAGGTGAGCTTCCCGATCGCGCTGCTGGTGATCTACGTGATGCTGGCCATCCCGTTCCGCAGCTACGTCCAGCCGCTGATCGTGATGACGAGCATCCCCTTCGGCGTCGTGGGGGCGTTCCTCGGCCACCTGATCATGGGCTACGACCTGTCCCTGCCGAGCATGTTCGGCATCGTGGCCCTCTCCGGCGTGGTGGTCAACGATTCGCTCGTCCTGGTCGACTTCGCCAACCGCCGCCGTCGCGACGGCGGCCTGGGCGTGCGCGAGGCGGTCATCGACGCCGCCGTCACCCGTTTTCGCCCGGTGATCCTCACCACGCTGACCACCTTCTTCGGCCTGGCGCCGATGATGATCTTCGAAAAGTCCCGCCAGGCGCGGTTCCTGATCCCCATGGCCCTGTCGCTGGGGTTCGGCATCCTCTTCGCGACCTTCATCACCCTCGTGCTCGTCCCGGCCCTGTACGTCTTCACCGACGACGTCAAACGCCACGCCCGCGCCGCGTGGGGCTTCCTCACCGGCGCCGAGGCCCCGGCCGACGCCGGCCCCGACGGCCTGGACTGAATGGCCACGATGGCCACGCTGGACTGACCGGCGGGGGGCGCGGGCGGCCCGGGCCGTCCATCCCGGCGGTTCCCTGCCGTGGGTTACTGTCCCTTGATCGTCCGCGGCCGTCCCAGCAGCGGCCAGGCATAGCGGCCGAACACGACCGACAGCAGGTTCGCCCCCGGCGGGATCAGCCTTGCCACCAGCAGCGCCGTGGCGATCGCGGCCCCGGCGAGGAAGCCGCCGAGGTGGGCCCAGTGGGCGACGTTGGACTCCAGCCGCGTGGCCACGTAGACCACGTCGAAGGCGATCAGATCCAGGTCCGGCTCGAACGCCGTCACCAGCGGACGGCCGCTGGGGACCTTGATCCCGCAGCGGGCGCATAGCCTGGCCTTCGCCCCCAGCGGCTGACCGCAGCTCGGGCAGCGACGCCCGCCGGCGGCCGGCGCCGCGGCCGTCGCGGCCTGCGGCGCCGCGGCCGGGCCGCCGCGCTGGGGATCGGCCAGCGCTTCGAGCGCATAGAGACCGTCATCCTCGGCCGACTCCGGCTGGGGCACCTCCAGCGCCGCGCCGCACCGGGGGCACTTGCCCTTCCGCCCGGCCATCGACCGCTTCGCCTTGAACGTCGCGCCGCACTCGCCGCACGAAAATGAAATCATGACCTTCCCTCTGCCACGCATCGGTTCGGACGGGGCAGGATCCGTCCCCTGATTCAAACCGGCGCCGGTGACCCCGCGCCGACCCTCCGCCCGCCGTCGCGGCCACAGGCCGCCCAGGCTCCCGCCGGCCCCAGATGAGTCTACCCGC
>CAZHRW010000103.1:0-8983 GCA_964535025.1 uncultured Planctomycetales bacterium | reverse complement strand
GCCTTCGGGAAGCTGAACACGCCGACCGCCGTCAATGACCCCCTGTAGCCCGCCAGAAGGTTGCCGTTGGCGATCCGCACGCGCCCGCCCAGGACCAGGATTGCGCCGGCTGGAGCGTTTTCCTTGGGCATATAGGGGATGTCGTCCAGGGCCGCGAGGCGCTTGGCCACCGGGTACGTCGCCTTGGGGAACAGCAGGGCGCGGGTTTCCTGGGGGGTCCGTGTCGGCATCACCAGGTCCCTCCGACAAGGACAATCGTGTCGCCGACAGTGCCCTTGATCTGGATGCTCGACAGGTCCACACGATGGAGGGTCTCCCACTGACCCGGCTGCCAGGGTACATCGGAGCCGTCGTCGCCGAGGAAGTACACGACGCCGGCGTTCGTCGGCGGACAGGAGATCGTGACGGTGGCGACCAGGCGGTCGGCGACCAGCGGCTGGTAGGCGGCCGTCACGTCGATCTGTCGCATGATGGTGTTGTTCACTGGATTACCTCATGGCCCGGTAGGTGACCGTCAGCAGGCTCGTGAACACGCGCTGACCGGCCAGGTGCTCGGGGACATAGACCGGGTCGTTCATCGTGCGGACCCAGGCGGCATAGGGTGCGGCCGCCAGTTGACGCTTCCGCAGATACTCGGCGATCTCGTCCACCAGCGTCATCAGGGGCGGGACCTCGGCGTCGAGGTCCTTGCCCAGTTTCTTCTGGATGCCGATGTCGATGGCGACGTCGTACTGGCTGACGTTGCGTGTGGAACCGCTGATCTCGATCGACTTCGGCACGACAGTGACCTTCAGCGTCGTCAGTTCCGACAGCTCCCGGACGGGAAGCACCCGCCTCTGGGCATCCACGGCCTGGCTGAACGTGCCGGCCGCGGCGGCATTGATCTCAGCGGCGACGGCGTCGGCGATTGCCAAAGCGTGACTCACTTGCTACCTTTCTTACTGGCGATAAGACCAGTATGCTGTTCGGAGATTAGGATGAAGACAACTCCAGCCAACTGCTTGCTCGGGGCCCTGCTCTTCGCCGGGTGCTCCTCTTCGCTAGACGAATGGAAGTCGCCAGAAGACGCATTCCAGCGATTTGTGATGTCGCCGCTGCCCGCTGGCATCACAGACCTCCAGGGAGCCGGAACAATCTGGCAGGACTACTCTGTCTACCTTCGTTTCACTGCATCAGACGCCACAATCAAGGCTATCCTTGCCCAGGGCTACACGCCCGTGGTGTGGTCATATGCGAAGCCTGAGTTTGAGCTTCCGAAGCGTTTCTCTCGGAGCTTCGGCCCGGACTGGGCTCCTGCTCCTGCAGACTGCTACAAGAAGTCCACGGGATCCGCGTCTCAGTTCCTTCTGGTTGACAGAGGGAATGGCCAAGTACATTTCCATGGGTACAGCATGTAGCTACCCCGCGATCCATTGAACGAGTGTGGAGACCGCCGCCGCCACAGTTGCACCGACGATCAGCCACACCAGCTTGGCCTGTCGCTTGGCGTCCTGCTCCAGACGGTCCAGGCGGATCAGGATGCCGGGTTTGCCGTTGCCGCGAATGGCCTCATCGAGCCGGTCGAGCTTGGCCTCGATCACCTCAAAGTGTTTCTCGATAGTCGGGTCGGTCATACATCCGCTCCGATGTCCTTGGTGTGGATGCGGTACGTCTGGCGGTATGGGTCCGACCACCGCCAGCAGCCGTCGCCGCCGAGGTCCATGACCTCGTACCTGCGCCCGTCGGCGACAATGATGTCACCGGCCTCAGG
The DNA here is from genome assembly GCA_964535025.1 of uncultured Planctomycetales bacterium. Taxonomy (GTDB): domain Bacteria; phylum Planctomycetota; class Phycisphaerae; order SM23-33; family FEN-1343; genus JAAYZK01. Next base: position 7,233 of record CAZHRW010000103.1, on the reverse strand, counting down.
ATCCGTCGCCATCGCGTCGGCGAGGATCAGGAAGTCGACAACGTGGGTGCGGATCGACCCGCCCTCGTCGTCTGTGATCTCGATCTCGGTGCGGCCAAAGGTCGCCTGGACCACCGCGTCGGCCTGACCAGCCCGGCGGTACGTCACCGGGCTGGTCATGTGGGCCGAGCGCTGCTGTTCGAGCCACGTCAGGCCGTCGCGAAGGAGATCACCCACTTACCTACTGCTCCAGGCGGACACGGACGGTGGTGGCGGTGTCGCCGGCGGCGGCGACGACCTTGCCGAGGTACTTGTTGGCCCCGGCCTCGTCGTCGGTCTTGGCGATGCCGTCGGCGACGTCCCAGTAGACCTTCGCCCCGGCGGCGATGGCCTCGCCGACCCCGGCGGTCTTGGGCACGTCGAACACGCCGGTCACGGCCAGCGCCCCCAGCGCGTCGGCGGCGATGTCGAGCTTGGCGATCCCGATCAGGTCGCCCTGGACGACCACGTCCCCGGCGGTCACATCCGCCGCCGGGGTGTAGTCGATACTGCTTCCATCATGGATGAATCGTGCGGTCATGGACGGCTCCTACTGTGTTGTCAGGTGGAAAGAGAGCCCACAGACGAAGGGGGAGGTTTACGCCTCGCCCTTCATCCGGAGCGCCCCGCGGTAATCCTGCTCGCGGACGCCGAAGTCGATATAGCCCCGGAACATAACGCCCAGCGTGTTGAAGTCCGCGTCGGTCTTTTCGACCGTCGGGCGGTCGACGCCGTTAAGGAACGCAACCTCGATGGCCGGCACGCGGTTGGGGTCGGCCATCAGGTACCACGCCTTGCTGGATGCGCCGGTGAACGAGGCGTTGGACAGGTACACGCTGGAGACGACGTCGAACTTCCCGACGTGCGGGTTGGTGTTCGGCTTGGGCTTGTTGGCGGTGGTGGTCTCGTTGAGCAGCAGGCTCTTCATGAGCATCAGCGCCGACACACCGAGGATGAACAACACGTTGAAGATGTTGCTGCCGATCACATTGCCCAAAGCGATGTCGGCTTGGCCTGAAACGCTGGCCTTTACCGACACTGCCAACTCCGGAGCGCTGGTACCGAAGGCCACAACGGTCAATCCGATGACCAGTGACGGTAGACCCGCAGCGCGGGCGAGGCCGCTTGCTCCACGCACCAACACCTCAGCGCCCACCGTCAACAGCGCCAGTCCAATGATTAAGAGCACAATGGCCATGTCATGTTACCCATCCACTTTTACGGAATTATCCTCGAAAAACGTGAATTGCTCAATGCAAATCCATTGGAGACAGTGACTAAGACGACGACGCTGCGGTTAACAGGCCCGGTTGCTTTCGGACCCTTTCGTCATTTCGAACTTGCGCCGGGTAATTGATTAATAGACGAGCATCGTAACCCTGCCAGACAAGGCCCGATGGATACTGTGCGCCATCCGCGACCGAGAGATGAACGTCACGCTGTTCAACCTGCTGGGCGAGGCGGACTTCAAGGGTCGCGTTGCGCTCACGGCTGGCGACCCAGCGCAAGCTGAGGAGTATCACCGACTCGGAGCCCATCTGGTCTTGCAGCCTTTCAACGACGCTGCCGAGCAGGCGGTCGAGGCCGTTACCGGGGCCGTCCAGTCCCTGCCCGGCCTTCGCGATTGGCCCGCTGTCCTGGAGGAAGTAGCTCTTCAGCCGGGGTCGGTGTTCACGGGAAAGACGCTGCGCGAGCTGGACATTCGCCGAGAACTCGGGGTCTCTGTTCTGGCGGTGAGCCGGGCAGGCAAGGTGAACTTCAATCCCGGCCCCGACTTCCGGATGTATCCTGGGGACCGGCTCGTGCTTCTGTGCTCGCCCGAACAGGCGGGGCCGGCCATTGAGCATTTGCGCCAGCGCGAGTTAGGTGGACCGCAGGATCAGGCCAGTGCATTCGGTGCGGACGAGATCATCATACCCGAGCACTCGAACTGGGCAGGCAAGACGCTCGCGGAGTTGGACTTCCACAATCGTTATGGTGTTACCGTGATCGGCATCCGCAGAGGCCAAGAGAAACGCACGTCGCCTCGTGCCTCGGACAAGCTTCAGACCAGCGACAGCATTGTCGTGGTCGGCAGTCCCGAGGGCGTGGCGGAAATACAAACATCGCAGCAGGCCTCCACATCTCAGACATGACTTGGCACACCCGTTTTGCGGGTGAGACTGTGGAGGTCCGAAAGCAACCGCGACGGTTGCTCCCGTTGCCCGAAAAAACGGTCGCGAACCCCGCCTGCCGGCGGGCAGGTCTCGGACTCCATGCCCGCCGAAGCCTCGGCGAAGGCTGGTTTCGTGAACAGGTTGAAACGGGTTAACAGCCGGGTTGCTTTCGGACCCTTTCGTCATTTCGAACTTGCGCCGGGTAATTGGCCGTCGGGTAGAGTCGAGATGTGGCGCGGTGGGGACAGGAACGGGGCGTAACTGTTGGACCTTTGTCTTCGACGGACGCGTGCCCGGATAGGGCCGTCCCGTTCCGAGGGCGTAACATCGCCCGATCGTGTACCCCAGGAAGTCGAACGACGCGTCCGGCAGACGGCAGATCCGCGTCTTGGCGTCGTTGACCGTCAGCTTCAGTTGACCCATCATCCGCCGCATGATCCGGTCGGCCTCGTGGGCCGTCTCGCGACAGCAGATGACGAAGTCATCGGCGTAGTTGACGATGTGGGCGTCACGCCGCGCCTCGTGGCCCGGCGGCTTCCAGCCCAGCACGAACCGGCGCATGTAGCGGTTGCTCAACAGCGGCGAGATCGGCGCGCCCTGCGGCACGCCGCGCCGGTCCTGCGGCTCGTTTAAGGTCCCGTTAATGGTTCTGCTGTGCGGGGTTCCCATGCGCATTGCCGTGGGCACATCCTCCGCCATGGTTGCCGCAACGGCGATCATGGGTTTCATCGGCCATGCGGCGCAGGGGCATTTCGATCCCAAAGGCGCGATTCCCTTTGCGGTGATCGCCATTCTCGGCGGACTTATCGGCGGCAAATTCGCCATGAAAACTAGGCCCGAGCAACTGAAGCGGATATTCGCCTATACGACGTTGGCCGCCGCTTTGTTTATGGGTTTCAACGCCTTGTTCTCAAAAGGATGAAAGCATCAGCGAGTCGGGGTCAGACGTCGAGGTTTTTCACTTCCAGGGCGTGGTCCTCGATGAACTCGCGGCGTTTCTCGACGTTGGCGCCCATGAGGACGGTGAACATGCGCTCGGCTTCCTCGGCGTCCTCGGCGCGGACGCGGAGCAGGACGCGGCGGGTGGGGTCCATGGTGGTCTCCCAGAGCTGGTCGTCGTTCATCTCGCCGAGACCCTTGAACCGCTTGATCTCCATGCCGCGACTGCCCAGCTCGCGGATGGCCGGGACGATGCCGGCCAGGCCGTCGACGGCCAGTTCGTCGCCGTTGCTGGTGAGGATGAACTTGCCGGGCTCCTTCTCGCCGGTGATGGACTCCTCGCGGAGGAGGTAGTAATCGTCGATCGACAGGTCCACCTGGCGGAGGCGGGCGATGACCTTGTGGATGTCGCGGATTTCGTGCAGCTCGGCGTGGATCTCCAGGCGGCTGCCGGCGGCCTCGACGGTTTCGTCGCCGGCGGTTTCGGCGCCGGCGGCCTCGTCGGCCTCGGCGGGCTTGAACTGGTTGAGGAACGCGCCGTAGTCCTCGTCGTCGTGGAAGAAGTGCTCGGCGCCGTCGGCGATGGCCCAGTAGCCGGGCATCGTGCCCTGGGTGTCGCGGCGGGCGAGCAAGTCGCCGAAGTCCAGGCCGCGACGCTCGAGGATGGAGACGTTGTCGGCCAGGTGGCCCAGCAGGGCGGCGAGGTCTCGCAGTTTGGCGCCGGTGAATTCGCCGATGGGCGTGGGTTTCTTGGAGGCGGTGTCATAGACGGTCAGCGTGGTGCCTTCCAGGCCGAGGTCCAGGAGGGTCCTGCGCATCTCGGGTTCGTTGAGCACGTACTGCTTGTGGCGTCGGCGGGTGACCAGGTACAGCGGCGGCTGGGCGACGAAGACGTGGCCGTTGGTGATCAGCGGCCGCATGTGGCGGTAGAAGAACGTCAGCAGCAGCGTGCGGATGTGGCTGCCGTCGACGTCGGCGTCGGTCATGATGATGATCTTGCCGTACCGGCGGTTGTCAAGGTTGAACTCATCGGCGCCGATCCCGCAGCCCACGGCGGAGATGATATGGCGGATTTCGTCGTGGCTGAGCATCTTGTCGATGCGGGCCTTTTCGACGTTGAGGATCTTGCCGCGCAGGGGGAGGATGGCCTGGATGGCCGAGTCACGTCCCTGTTTGGCGGGTCCGCCGGCCGAATCGCCCTCGACGAGGAAGATTTCGGTGCGGTCGCGGTCGCGGCTGCGGCAGTCGGCGAGTTTGCCCGGCAGGTTGCCGCTGGCCAGGGCGCCCTTGCGGCGGGCGAGGTCGCGGGCCTTGCGGGCGGCGGTGCGGGCCTGCATGGCGGCGATGCCCTTGTTGACGATCTTGCGGGCCTGGGGCGGGTGCTCCTCCAGCCAGGCGCTGAGCAGGTCGTTGACGGACTGGACGACGAAGCTCTCGACCTCGCTGTTGCCGAGTTTGGTCTTGGTCTGGCCCTCGAATTGCGGCTCGGGCACGCGGACGGTGACCACGGCGGTGAGGCCCTCGCGGAGGTCGTCGCCGGAGGGCGGGGTTTCCTTTTTCAGCAGGTTCTGCTGCTTGGCGTAGTAGTTGAGCGTCCTCGTCAGCGCGGTGCGGAACCCGCTGAGGTGCGTGCCGCCCTCGAGAGTGTGGATGTTGTTGGCGAACGACAGGAGCGTCTCGTTGTACCCGTCGTGGTACTGGAAGACGATCGACAGGTCCAGATTGGACTCGGTGTCGGTCCGGGCCATGACCACGGGGGGATGGAGGGTGTTCTTGCCCTCGTTGAGGTGCTTGACGAAGGCGACCAGGCCCTGGTCGAACTTGAACTCGTCCTTGCGGCCGTCCCGCTCGTCGGACAGGCGGATGGTGAGGCCCTCGTTGAGGTAGGCCAGCTCGCGGGCGCGGGCGAGGAGGACCTCGTACTTGAAGGTGGGGTCGGGGAAGATCTCCGGGTCGGGCTTGAAGGTGGTGGTGGTGCCGCTGGTCTTGCGCTGGCCGATCTTCTTCAGGGCGCTGGTCTTGCGGCCGCGTTCGAATTCCATCCGCCACAAGGTCCCATCCTTGGCGACCTCGACCTCGCACCATTCGCTCAGGGCGTTGACGACGCTGGCGCCCACCCCGTGCAGGCCGCCGGAGACCTTGTAGGTATCGTGGTCGAACTTTCCGCCGGCGTGCAGGCGGCACATGACGACCTCGAGGGTGGAGATCTTCAACTGCGGGTGGGGCCCGACGGGGATGCCGATGCCGTTGTCGGCGACGGTGACGCTGCCGTCGACGTTGATGCGGATGGTGATCCGGTCGCAGCGGCCGGCCATCGCCTCGTCGACGGAGTTGTCGACGATCTCCCAGACCAGGTGGTGCATGCCCCGGGGCGTGGTGTCGCCGATGTACATGCCCGGCCGTTTGCGGACGGCTTCGAGGCCCTCGAGGACCTTGATCTTGGACTCGTCGTATTGAAACGTGCTGGAGGGTTTCGTCTTGGCCACAGTCTCAAACTCCTCATCTGCATCCGTGCGGCGCCCGGGCGGGCGCGGGGGGTGCATCCGTAGCATTCCGGCCGACATCAGACCCATCATTATCGCAGATTCGACCCCGAACATCCAGCGAAAATCCGGCGGAAATGCCCGCGGTTCGGCTTTTGTAAGTAACGCGGCCATCGACGGCTGCGCCCGCGAGGGCGACGGCGGCTCACCGGCCGTCGTCGACCGCCGCCAGCCACAGGGCGAACCGGTCGGCGGCGTGGCCGTCGCCCTGGCGTCGCGCGACCGCCTGGCCCTGGCGATACCGCTCGGCCGCGGCGGGCCGATCGCCGACGGCCTCGAGGGCGTGGCCCAACTGTCCGTACGCCGCGAGGTACTCCGGATCGTGGCCGACGACGCGTTCGAAGGCCTCGACGGCCTCGGCGGCGCGGCCGGCGGCCAGCAGTTCCATGCCGAGGCTGTATAATAGGAACGTGTCGTCGGGCGACGCGGCCAGCAGTTTGCGGATCGACTCGATGCGGGTCATGTCGTGCGTTCCTGCCGGCCGGTCCGGCCGCCGTGGTCCGACCAGGCCGACTGTGGTATTGTACGCGTGACGCCGGGCGGATCAACGGGCGCAATCGAGAGGGCTCGATCGATGAAACTCTATACGAGACAAGGTGATGGAGGGTTCACGGGCCTGCCGGGCGCCCGTCGGGTCCGCAAGGACGATTCGCGGGTCGAGGCCTGCGGGGCGGTCGACGAACTGACCTGCTGGCTGGGCCACTGCCTCGGCGAAGCCGACCGGACCGGCCAGCAGACTGTCGGCGAGGCGCTGGGGGGCGTGCCGGCGGCCCTGTTCACGCTGGGGTCGCGCCTGGCGTCGCTGGGCACGGGGCGGCCGCCCCGCGAGCTGCCCCTCGACGCCGTCGAACGCCTGGAGATCCGCACGGACGCCATCTGCGAGGGCCTGCCGCCCCTGGAGCATTTCATCGTGCCGGGCGGCTGCGAGCTGGCCACCCGGCTGCACCTGGCCCGGGCGGTCTGTCGTCGCGCCGAGCGGGCGGTCGTCCACCTGCTCAACCCCCGCGACGAGAACTTCGTCCACGACCCCCTCGCCGTCCGCTACCTCAACCGCCTCAGCGACCTGCTCTTCGCCGCCGCTCGCCTGGCCAATTTCAACGCCCACATGGCCGAGGAGCTGTGGTCGGCGGAGACGTAGGGGCAAGCCGCAGCGTCACTTCCGATCGGGGGCGCCGGCGCGGGTGAGAAATCCGAAACTCGAAGCTCGAAATACGAAACAAACCTCAAACAGACAAGACAACAAACGGCAAGACGGCCGAGCCCCCCTGGGTGAAGCTCTTCCGTTGGGCCGTCGACCCGTCTGTCGTTTGTCGTTGTTTCGTCTGTTGTTTTGGCCGTTTGACCGTTTCGGATTTGTTTCGTATTTCGAGCTTCGGATTTCGAATTTGCGACGACCGCCAGGGCGAAAACCGCACGACCGACAGTCCCATCAGTGATTGAAATGCCGCGTGCCGGTGAAGATCATCGCCAGGCCGAGTTCGTCGGCGCGGGCGATGACGTCGGCGTCCTTCTTGGCGCCGCCGGGCTGGATGACGGCGGCGGCGCCGGCGTCGGCGGCGACGTCGAGGCCGTCGGGG
>CAZHRW010000102.1:0-4035 GCA_964535025.1 uncultured Planctomycetales bacterium | reverse complement strand
CAGCGGGAACCAGAACTCCCATACATCCGTCCGCGGGTTGTACGTCGGCATCACCGCCGTGTGGACGGGCGCACCGTTGACGCTGAACTCGACCCGAACGCCCTCGACGTGGAACGCCACGACGCCCACGTTGAAGATCGAATCGATTAACTGGTCGGGGACGACGTCCCACCGCGCCACCGGTCGGGCAGCCTGGGCGGTGGAAACCAACATGAGAACAACCAATACGGCACAGGTGTACGTGCGCGGGCGCATGAGTCCTCTCCTCCCGGTCAACTCGCCGGCTATGTCAGCACAACCGCTTACATTTCAAGGGGTAACGCTTACAGCACCGCTTTCCGCACGGCCTCGCTGCAGGCGGGGGGAACCCTCCGACGACGCCTGCCGAACCGACCGGCGACTAACGGTATGATACCATGCAACCGTTGGTTATGCACCCGGAATCTCCCACGACCCACGACCGCATGACGGAGACGGCGCGCTGGGTGGCATCGAATCCCCGTGTTCAGTCGATCAGCCGCAATCCCTTGCCTTTGGCGTACTCGCGCAGGGCGACCACCTCGGCCGGATCGGTGGTCTTCTGAAGAGCGGGATATTCGATGGCGTGGTGGGCGGGGTGGTATTGGGCCATGATGTTGATGCTGCAACCTGGGGCAGTCTCGGCAACGATGTCGATCACCCCATGGCTGTTGGCAAGGTCGTCGGGCATGACCAGATGGCGAACGAGCAGCCCGCGTGTGGCCAGGCCGCGATCGTCGAGGACAAGAGGGCCGACCTGCCGGACCATCTCGGCGAGGGCTTCGCGGGCGACCTGGGGATAGTCCGGCGCGGCTGAGAACACGCCGGCGGCGGCGGCGTCGGCCCACTTGAAGTCGGGCATGTAGATGTCGACCAGACCGTCGAGCAGCCGCAGCGTCGAGGCCAGGTCGTAGCCGCCGGTGTTGTACACGACCGGGATTGTCAGCCCCGCGTCGCGGGCGCGAACGACGGCCTCGGCCATGGCATGGGCGACGTGCGTGGGGGTGACGAAATTGATGTTCGCGCAGCCCTGCCGTTGAAGCTCCAGCGCCAAGGTCGCCAGCCCCTCCGCCGAAACGGGCTGGCCCTTGCCCGACTGGCTGATGTCGGCGTTCTGGCAGAACACGCAGGCGAGGTTGCACCCGGCGAAGAAGATCGTCCCGCTGCCGCCGGGGCCGGTCAGGCAGGATTCCTCCCCGAAGTGAGCCCCGGCCGAGACAATCACGGCCTCGGCGCCGATCCCACATCGGCCGACCTCACCGATCGTGCGATTGACGCGGCACCTCCGCGGGCACAGCATGCAACAGGTGACGATGTCGCGCAGTGCCTTGAGCCGCTCGTCTACGGGTGGTGTGCTCATGCGGGCATTGTACATGATTCAACTCCCGGTAGGGAAATCGTATCGGCATCTCTTGCGTCGTCCTGCGCCGTCGTCCATGATACGATCGAAAACGCATGCCGTTCGACCGGCCCGGGAGACCCATCATGACCGAATCAACCGACCGTTTCGATTACCCCGACCTGCTCACCTTCGCCGACGGATCGCCCGTGACGGATGCCGAAGCGTGGCGGCGGCGGCGCGAGCAAATCAAGCGCCTTTTCCAGCAGGAGATGTACGGCTTCTTTCCCCCCGCGGATGAGACGTCCGACGCCGAGGTCCGCTTTACCGACACCGACTACCTCGACGGGCGGGCCACGGTCAGCGAGATCACGCTCACGCTGGGTGCGGCACCGGCGACCGTCATGAATCTCTTGCTGGCCGTCCCCAACGGCCGCGACGAGCCTGTTGCGGCGTTTGTCGGGATGAACTTCTCCGGCAACCACACGCTCACCGATCATCCCCAGGTCGCCCTGCCGGCCGGCTGGGTTCGCAATGCCGAAGGCCTCGCCGAGAACGACCGAGCCCTGGAGGCCGGCCGCAACATCCGCGCCGCGCGGTTCCCCATCGCCCAAATCGTCGAGCGGGGCTACGCGATCGCCGTCTTCTATATGGGCGACGTGGACCCCGACACGCCCGAGATCCGCGGGGCCGTCCACGCCCGCCACGGCGACCGCGGCTTCGGCGCCCTGGTCGCCTGGGCCTGGGGCATGCAGCGGGCCGTCGACTACCTCCGGCGCCATCCGGCCATCGACGGCGGGCGGATCGCCACGGTGGGCCACTCCCGCAACGGCAAAACCGCCCTGCTGGCCGCGGCGTTCGACGAACGGATCGCCATGGCCATCCCCCACCAGGCCGGCTGCGGCGGCACCGCGCCGAGCCGCACGGCGATGGGGGAGACGGTCCGGCAGATCAACGACACCTTTCCGCACTGGTTCAACGACGCGTTCAAACGGTACAACGACCGCCCCGAGGCCCTGCCGTTCGACCAGCACGCCCTGATCGCCCTGATGGCCCCGCGGCCGGTCCTGCTGACCAACGCCGGCGAGGACCAGTGGGCAAACCCTGCCGGACAGTTCGACATGCTCCGCCTGGCGGCGCCCGCCTGGCGGCTGCTCGGCGCCGGGGACCTCGGCGCCGAGGCCATCCCCGAGTTCAACCGGCTCGTCGACAGCAAGCTGGGCTACTGGATCCGCCCGGGCAAACACAGCATGGGGCCGCAGGACTGGAACACCTTCCTGGCGTTCGCCGACCGCTGGCTGTGAGCACGGCAGGCTCTCTCGATTCCAGCCTGTCCGAACGCCACGGCAGCGCGTAGAGAAGGCGGGCCGTCCCGCGGTTCAGGACGGCCCGCCTGAAGCGAACATCGTCAGTCGGCCTACCAGACGAGCATCAGTTCATAGCGGGCGGCCGTCGCCGTATCGTTGCGATCGTCGGTGTAATAGTTGCCCGGCAGGAAGGCTTCTGCGGTCACCGTGCTGATCGCGTGCTCGTTGTGAGTAAACTTCGCCTTGCCGGTGAACAGGTGGCCGCGAACATCGCCGTTGGCGGAGAAGCCGTCAGCGACAGGCTGGTTGTTTTCGTCGGCCAGCAGGAAGTGGTAGTTCAGCTCGACGAGGAGATCCTCGACGGGCTCGGCGGCGGCACCGACGTTGAAGCGGTGGAAGTTACTCAGGGCGCCCGGATTGCCTTCGAGGCCATCCGTGTACGCGGTGAGCATTTCCGAGAACTGCGGGTAGCGGCCCCACAGGATATCGAAGCTCTCGTCGGGGTTGTTGTCGCCCGAGCGGAACTCGTACCCGGCGTGGAGGGCCGTGTCCATGGCGTCCATCACCAGGTAGGTGACACGCGAGTTGATGCCGAACGCCTCGCGGACGTCGACGGTCTGCTCCATGCCGTTGATCTCGGACTGCTTGGTGCCGAACTGGCAGGCCGCCTCGGCCCGGTACTTGATCTGCTCGCCCCAGTTGCCGGCGACGCGGCCGCCGGCGGTGAACAGGTCGGCGAGGTTGTCGCTGGCGTTGTCATAGATAGCCGCGCCAGTGGGATCGGTCGCGGTCGTGGCCTCGCGATGGGTGTAGATGAGGTACCCGTTCCACGTCAGGTCCTCCATGGCCGTGTTGGTCAACCACAGGATGCCCGCCATCTCGTCATATTCGGCAAGATCGCTGACACACCGGCCGCCCACCTTGTCGTTGGTGTTGTTGAACGGCTTGATGTAGGCGGCCGAATCGGCCTGGTTGGCGATGAAGATCGCGTCGAGGCTCATGTTCTCGTCGGGCATCGCCAGGGTCGTGCGAATGGCGTCGAAGAAGATCGTCCGCGACCCGTCCAGGGGCGTGCCTTCAAACACCAGCCAGCCGTCCCCGAGAAGGATGGTCTGACGACCGGCGGTCACCTCCACCGGCATGTCGAACAGGTCCGTCAGCTTGACGAACAACTCGTCGAAGATGACGTCCGAACTGGGGGCGTTCTTGGCCTCATTGGGCTTGCAGACGATGAACCATTCCCACACCAGCCGGGCGCCGATCTCGACGTTCTCCATCGGGGTGGCGCGGCCCCACAGGCGTGTCCGGAAGCGACCGAACAGGTCTTCCTCGGTGCCGTCCTCGTTGTTCGTCGCGTTCGGGCCGCCCAAG
>CAZHRW010000101.1:0-3027 GCA_964535025.1 uncultured Planctomycetales bacterium | reverse complement strand
GAACCCGTCGCTGAGCGTGGCGTACTCCCGCGTGCCCAGCAGGCGGCCGCCCGTGCCGACGCCCTCGTACAGCTCGAACGTCACCGAATAGTCATCCGGCGCCGCCGAGGCGTTCATATCCTTGATATACATCGAGAGCGCGTCGAGACGGTTGTCCGAGATCGCCTGGAACGTCTGGCCGAGCGGCTCGCCGGCGAGGATCTGCTGGGTGGCCGACCAGCCCGTGTCGTTGTCGTCGTTGGCGATCGTGGGCCCGGCGGTCGCGTCGTCGGCGCCCATCACGGGGAACACCACCGCCCCCGACAGCAGCAGCCGCGGCTCGAGGGCCTCGATGCCGCACCACACGTCGGCGCCGGGCGTCTCGGACGGCCGGGTGCCCGGCCGGCGCGGCCGCGCAGCCGCGTCCCGCCGCCAGGTCCGCAAAGCGTCGATGGAAAACGTGACGGGTGCCATCCTCGATCCTCCACGATGAGCCCGACGCCGCGACGCGGCCGCCTCCTGGGCTTCGCCGGCGGCGAAGAACCCGATCCGGCCGGCACCGCGGGCAATCGGAGACATTATACCCCATCTCTCGGCGGACGCCAAGGGCCCACTCCTGGCCGGCGCGGATCGTCACGGTTCGCGTTTGATCGTCACCGCACGGCGGTGATCCTGGCGACGGTCCCGCACGCGCGACCCCTGGCGCCAGTGACCCCGTCCCGCCCCGGCGCTCGCCGCTGACAATCCGCTTGGCGCCGGCCGGGGACACGCGCAGAATGCCCGGGGTCGGCGCGAGCACCTCGCCGACGACGACGGCTGTCGTGGGGTTCACGCGCCGTCGGCGACACCCGGGGAGACGATCATGAGCTCGAACCACGAGCGGACGGACGAGGCGGGCTTCGTCGTCAAACGCATCCTGGCGGCGATCCTGTTGATGGGCCTGGGCGCCGCCCTGACGCTGCCGGTGCTGATGGGGACCGACCCGGGGCACGTCCCGACGACCGCCCCGTCCGTGATCGCCCCGTCCGTGATCGCCCCGGTCCTGGCGGGGTTCCGGGAGGCGGCCGCCCAGACCGCCGCGACGGTGGCCGGCGCCGCCGGCGTCGAGGTGACACGCTCGACGGACACGTTCGCGTTCGCCGACGCCCTGGGCGACCGGCGGCAAGTCGACACCGACGCCTGGTTCGCCTGGCTCGACCAGGTGCCGCTGATGTGGCTGGCGCTGCTGGGCGGGGCGATCGTCGTGGCGCGAACCTGGCCGATGGGATGGCTGCGAAAGCTGATCGTCTTCGCCCTGGCGGCCGCCTGGCCGATCTTCGCCGTCGGCGTGGGCGGGGTGGTGTCGGGCGTCGGCCTTTGGATGGCGTCCGGCCATCCGGACCTCGTCGGCGATCTCCTTCATGGGTCCGTCGGCGCGGCCTGCCTGTCGGGCAGCGCGGCGATGGTCCTGCTGATCTGGTTCCTCCTCAAGATGGTCTCCAGCGAGCCGAGCGACCCTGCCGACCGCACGGCGCCCGCCGGCCGCCTGACCGGCCGGACGTCCGGGCTGATGTGGGTCCTGCTGGGGCTGCTGGGCGCGCAGGTCGTGGCGTACCTCGCGGGCGTGCAGCCGCAGGTCCTGCTGAGGGGCCTTCCCCAGGCGGTGGCGGCCACGGTCCTGGGCGTTCTGGCCCTGTGCGGGGATCGCTGGGCCGCCCGGTTCGTCTGGATCCCGCTCCTGGGCCAGATCGGCGTGCTCGGCGCCGTCGGTCTGATGCTGGGCGTCCTGGTCGCCAATGACGAACTGACCGGCGTGATGAACGCCGAGAGGCTCGCGCCCGACCTGGCCGTGCGCCTCCGCCGGCGGGCCGCCCGGATCCTGTTGGCGCCGGCGATGATCCTCGTGATCGGCGGGCTGCTGCTCACGGCCGCGACCCTCGTGCCCTGGTACGTACCGTCGCCGCTGGTGAACCGACTCGCCTGGGGCTGGGTGGTCGTGTTGCCGGCGGGGCTGGTCGCCTGTGTGGTGGAGGCCGCGTTGAGCCGGCGGTCCGGCGGCGCACGGCGGCGCCTGGCGATCGCCGGTGCGGCGGCGGCCGTCGTGCTCCTGGCGGCGGATAGCCTGGTCGCCCCGAGGGTCCACCGGGCGCTGGCGGCTGCGCTGCGGCCCGTGCCGGCGCCGCGGCGGGTCCGTCTTCGCCGGCATCGCCTGGTGAATTTCCCCGCCGCCGTGGGACCTTACGTGCTCGTCGGCGGCGAACGGAATGCCCTTAACCACGAAGGCCTGCGCGTTCTCGGAATGCTGGACTGCGCGGACAATTGGTACTTTGTCGGGACCTTCCGCAACCTTCGGCGCGAGCCCGACCGCGCCGGCATGTACAGGCTGGAGGTGTATCAGTATGCGAGGGTCGACGCCGGCGGCATGCGATTCTTCCCCGCACCGGCTGAGGACGGCGAGCCGGCGCTCATCGACCTGGCCCTCCCGGACACTCCGCCGCCCTGGGATCGCATTCAGGTCCGCCGCATCGACGTACCGGACGACGACGCCGACGGCCCGGGGCGGGGCGACTATTGCCTCTACAGTCTCAACGGCCGGCCCGCATGGTCCGGCAGCCGCGTCCGCCGCGCCCTCGACTGGCCGCGATTCTCACCCGCGTGCTACGCCCGCATCTCCGTGACCGCCCTTGGCGGAGAGGATCCATCGCAGGCCGATCAGGACTGCCGCGCATTCCTCCAAACGGTCCTGCCCGAGGTCCTCGCCTACCTCCCGACGGCCGCCGATGTTCGCCGGGCGCGCGAACAGGCCAAGGCGCCCTGAGCACCGCAACCGGGGACGCTACCGCAGGCGGCAGACCGCCCGACTTCCGACCGATCCGACGGATCAGACGGATTCGACGGATCCGACCGACCACTGCCCCGGCACACACGGGCATCGCGCGAACCTCCGCGACAGGGACCACACGCGGACCTCGCCTGATCGTCTCGACCGTTCGGCCCGACGGCGCCATCGACCCACGCAAGGATTCCGTGGGCGTTCCTCAGGACCCGCGCGTGCCGTTGTGTCGCGCG
>CAZHRW010000100.1:0-13647 GCA_964535025.1 uncultured Planctomycetales bacterium | reverse complement strand
CGGCGACGGCGCGGTCCTTGCCGGAGGCGAATACCAGCAGGTAGCCGCCGGCGGGCACCGTCACCGAGGGCAACTGCCATTTATCGAGGTTGTCGGCCTCGTCGGTGAGGTACCAGCCGCCCAGGTTGACCGCGGCGGCGCTGGGGTTGTGGATCTCGATCCAGTCGGCGTAGTCCTCGTCCTCGTCGGCCCGGGTCGAATCGTTGAGGGCCATGAACTCCGAGATGTACGGTCCGGTCTCCTGGCCGATCGCCGGGACCGACGCGAAGCCGACCGCACCGATCACGCACAGCATCACCCGCGACGCCAGGCCGCGCAACGTGGGCACGCGTTGCATCCGTCCACTCCTTCCGCACCCCCGCGGGTCGTCCGGCCCGAGTACCGTTTCGGGCACGCCCCAATGCCGTCACACGGCGGGCGCCAGCCCGCCCTACAAACGCTCCCTCCGGGCGTGCCGCCACCACCGGCCCACCCCCGGCGAAACGGGGCCGCATGACCGGTTATTCATATTGTACCTTATTAACCGGGACCGTGGCCAGAGATCCCGTCCGACCTCCGGCGGGTCATCCCAGCGGGCGCTCGAGGCCTATCAGATCCAGCACGGCCGCCGGCCCGCCGTCGCCGGGCCGCTCCCGCCGGGCCCCACGGCGGCGCAGGCGGCGCACGGCCCGATCGGCGCGGCGCGCCGGCGGCATCGCCTCGTCCCCGTCGTCGACGCGCAGCTCGGCCAGGACGTTCACCGTCGCGCCGGTCGGGGCGACCGATCCGAAGTTCTGCTTGAGCAGCATGAAGTCGTCGAGGTCCACGGCCCCGTCGCCGGTGAAGTCGGCCTGCGCCCAGGTCGCCCCGGAGGGCGTGCCGAAGTTCTGCTTGAGGACCATGAAGTCGTCGAGGTCGACGTCCCCATCGAGGTCGGCGTCCCCGGGCATCGGCGGCGCGGCCTGGGCGAGGCCGGGGGACGGGGCGACCGCCTCCCAGCTCGCCGGGTCGTTGCCCCAGGCGTCGGCGCCGATCCGCCCCAGCGCGCTGCCGCCGCCGGCCGCCTCGGGCGGCCAGGGATCGTCGTCGTCGAAGGTCGCCTCGTCGCCCGGGACGAACGACCAGACCCGCGGGCCGCTGTCCGGGCGACGGTAGAGCAGGTCGATCCGTTCGCCGGTGTTGTTGAGGTGGCCGGTCCAGCCGCCGACCATGGTGACCTCCCCGGTCACGTCGTAGGCGGCGTTGAACGCCGCCAGGCGAGCCGCGTTGCCCGACGCCGTCGGGTCGAACGGCAGCACGAGCAGGTACGCCCCGGCGGGCAGGACCGTGCCGGCGTCGAAGGTGAACTCGACGGCGCTGTCCAGCCGCCAGCCGCCCAGGTCCGCGTCGGCGGCGCCGGCGTTGTACAGCTCGATGAACTCCAGGTCGGTGTCGGTGGTGTCGTACATCACCTCGTGAACGATCACCGGACCGAACAGCGGGCCGCTGTTGGCCGCCCCGAACGTCTTTTCGGTCATGGGCACCAGGCGCCCCGCGGCGTCGGGCCAGCGGCCGTGCGAAAGACCGTCGAGGCCCGCTCCGAAGTCGACGTGATCGACGAAGCGGGTCAACGCGCCCTCGGTGTCGGCGGCCATGACCCAGACATCGTCGCCGAGGGCGCTGTCGAGATTGAAGCCGAACTCGTCCTCGCTGAAGCTGACGTAGCCGCCGGCGGGGATGGAGGTCCCGTCGGGGATGCGGAACTTCCTGTAGTCGGTCCAGGTGTCCGACAGGTACCACCCGGAGATATTGATGGCGCTGCCGGTGGTGTTGTGCAGTTCGATCTGGTCGACCTCGGCGGGCGCCGGCACGGTGCGGGAGGCCACCTCGGTGACGACCACGTCGCCGAGCACGCCCGCCCCGGCCGTGCCGGGGCTGCCGAGGAACTCGCCGCTGGAGCGCCAGGTGTCGTCGTCGCTGAGGTCGCCGGGCCCGAGCGTCTCCAGCGTGGCGCCCTTGCCGTCGGCGCGGCCGGGCCAGCCGCCCCCGTCGTCGTAGGTGAAGCTGCAGTACAGCTCCCCGGCGGTGTTGAGCGTGATCCGCTCGCCGCCGTTGCTCAGCGCGCCGTCGTACTCCCCGAGGATCGTCAGGCCCGTCGTGTCACCGTAGCGGTGGGCGAACGCCTCGGCGTTTCTGACGATCAGGGCGTACTGGCCGGGGGCGAGCGTGGCGCCGGCGGGGAAGTCGAAGCTGATGCCCTCGACGAAGGCGTACGATTCGAGGTCGATCGTGGCGCTGCCGTCGTTATACAGCTCGACGAACTCGAAATCGTCGTTGTTGTAGGCGTCGTCGCCGGGCAGGCTGGGCGGGTTGTAGTTCAACTCGGTGATCACCAGCGGGCCGAGCTGGCGGGGCTGGAAGAGGGCCTCCCGCAGGGCGCTCCACTGGCCGGCATGTTCGATGGCGGCGGTGACGGCCACGGGGCCGGTCAGGGCGAGCGGCCCGGTGTACCGCGTCGGCGTCGACGCCTCGCCGCGGGGGTCGGTGCCGTCGGTCGTATACCAGATGGTCCCGCCCGCGGCGGCCGGGTCGGTCATGGTCAGCTCGGCGCCGGCGTCGAAGCCGCCGCCGTCGGGGTCGAACTGCGGGGCCGCCACCTCGGTCCACATGTCCACCGAAAGCATCTGGTCGAGGACGATCTGGTTGCGCTGGGCGAGGAACGCCTCGCCGACGCGGTCGCGTTCGACGATCCAGTCCTCGCCGTAGGTGAGCGGCTCCTGGGTGTACTCGGTGGGCCAATCGCCCCAGCGGGCCGACTCGCCGACGATGGCCTTGTCGATGTCGTGGGCGAGGTTCTCGTAGCGTTCGAGGTTGGCCTCGGTGCTGAGCGGCCCGCCGTCGAACATCAGCGCCTGCACGCGGTCCATCCACAGACGGCGGAAGGCCGCGTTGGTGATCAGCCGCCGGTAGATGCGGACCGGGCCGGTGTCGTTGTCGGCGTCCGTGCCGTGCCACCGGTCCAGGGGCCCGGCGGCACCGCTTTGGCCAAGCGACGCCTCGGAGTCCCACGTGTAGAAGCGGAAGGGGATCTCCGGCGGCCCGCCCGTCTCGCTCCGCCGGCCGGCGGCATACCAGTTCTTGCTGGGGAAGTCGTAGCGGCCGATGACCCACAGGGTGATCATGTAGTCGGCGAAGGCTTCGAGGTCGAGGTACTCGGCGATCTCGCCCAGTGCGGTATCGGTGATGACCGTCGGCTCGCCGTAGAGGTTATTGCCGCTGCCGTCGGTGTCGAAATAACTGAACAGCGTGTTCCACGCCGCCCGCTCGCCGTCCTGCAGTTCGCCGTTGACGCCGGTGTAGCTGACGTGGCCCTTGATGATGTCGTAGTCGTCGGGGCTGCCGCCCTGGTAGGCGGCGTTGAAGGAGTTATCGGGCCGTTCGGTGACCTGGTAGAGCCCCCAGTACAGGCCGTTGAGGTACAGGTGGACGAACTGGCCGCGGGGGTCGAGGTTGCCGGTGGCGGCGTAGGTCTCGTGGGCGTACAGGTCGCGGAGATACTGGGCGCCGGTCGGGTCGCCGGCGAGGAAGGGGTGCTCTTCGGTGCCGAGCGTCTCATCCCGCAGGAACGACTCGCCCCACATCGCCCGGAGGATGAGCGTGTCGTAGGCGTCGGCGGCGCCGCCGCCGAACAGCTCGTCGGTCCTCAGCTTGGTCGGCCCGTAGTCGCCCTGGAAGACGATCCGGAAGCTCTGCTTGTCGTTGGCGGCGGCCCAGCGGCTCAGCTCGCCGTTGATCCGGGCGCCGGCGTTGATGGTGAACCCGTCGTCGGTGCCGTACGGGTGGATCAGCTCCAGCGACGCGGGCTTCTCCCACTGGGGATTGCTGCTGGCGCGCTGGATCGAGTTGGGATAGATCCCCGTGAACGGGTCCCACAGGTCGTCCTGGTTCATCACCAGCGACACCGACGGGATCGTCAGCAGGTCGCCGACATCCAGGGCGACGTCCGGATCGATCGCGTAGTCGGCGTCGCGGACCTGCCGGTCGCCGTGCGTGTAGTGATCGAAGCCCGCGATCCACTGGGCGGGGAAGCCCCGGACGGCCTGGTCGTCGGACTGGGCGAGCACGTCGTCGAGGAGGATGTACGTATAGGTCGTCGTCGCCGACGGCCGCCAGCCGCTGCCGTCGGGCAGGTAGGCGATCGTCCGCAGGATGGTCGAGGTCTCGATGGCGATCGGCGTGCCGGGCGTGTAGAGCGTCCCGTGGGTCTCCGTCGGTTCGCTGCAGTCGGTCGTGTAGCGGATGATCGCCTCGGGCGTGGCGCTGGTGAGCGCGACGCTGATCGGCTCGTCGAACAGGCCGTGGGCGATGGAGGCGTCGGGGCTGTCGACGTAGCCGAGGAAGCCCTCGCCGTTCATCGCGCCCGGCGTGGGCGTTTGGAAGTAGCGCCACCCCAGCTCGGGCTGGTCGGGCGGCTCGACCCACGCGACCAGCTCGGGCGCGATGAGCATGTCGGGGCTCGTGTCGCCGTAGTTGAGGCCGTGGATCGCCAGGAGGTTGTCGCCCGTCTCCAGCGCGCCGACGTGGTCGCTGATGTCGAAGGTTTCGAACTGGACGGCCTGGGAGTCGGGATGGCTGGCGGTGGCCCCGCTTTCCCAGTCGGGCTCGTCGGGGGCGTTGGCCGAGGCGACCTCCACGCCGTTGAGGTAGGCGACGAAGCCGTCGTCGTACCGCATCCGCAGCGCCAGGGCGCGGACGGCGCCGACGTCCTCGACGGTGAAGGGGACGCGGATGTAGATCGACTCGCTTTTCTCCAACATCTGCCACTCGACGTCCAGGCCGATGTACGGGCGGAACCTGGTGGCCTCGTCGTAGCCGACGCCCAGCGTGCCCTCCATCCAGTCGGGGAAGTTCACGGGCAAGCCGACGTCCATCCAGGTCTCGTCGAACAGCTCCGTGTCCGGCACCCAGGCGATGACGTCGGTCTCGGCCTCAAGCGCGGGGTCGACCACCGCCGTCGGTACGGCGACCCGCCCCAGGCCGTACGAGACGTCGGGGACCTGGGGCGGAAAGGTCGGGGCGAACTCCTGGACGGCGGTGTACAGCTGATCGTCCTCGTCGAACTGGACGAGGGCGAGATACTCCCCGTCGGCGTCGAGCTTGAAGTTCGTGTGCAGTTGCCCGTCGGGATCGGCGCGGTCCTTGTCGGAAGCGTAGACCAGCAGGTACTGATACGGGCCGAGCGTCCGCGACGGGAAGGCCCACTTGCCCGGGTTGTCCGGATCGTCGGTGAGGTACCACCCGCCCAGGTCGACGGCGACGTCGGAATCGTTGTACAGCTCGATCCAGTCGGACGAGTCGCCATCCTCGTCGAAGTGGTTCTCGGCGTTGGAGGCCAGGAATTCGTTGATGATCAACCCGGCCCCGTCGAGCATCAGTCGGGCCTCGAGGGCCTCCAGGGCGGGCGAGGCGGCGGGGAACGAACGAGCACGGCGGCGGGTCATTGCGTCTCCTCCAGACCAGTCAGGCGTCGGGTGGTTACCGATGAGTCCCTTGCAACGGTTTGTCCGGCTTGCCATTGTACCACATCTCGAGGATTTGAGGTAGCGTTTGTCCGCCGGGCGCCCGCGGCGAAAAAGCGGCCCGGCGGCGCCGACTCGCCGCTTGCGTCGGCGGCGGCGGCGCGGCAAGATAATCCCGTCGCGCCGGCCGCGCCGGCGGCTGGGGCGCCGGATCTACTTTGATCGCCCGGACTTGGGCGCCGCACATTGCCGCGGCCCCGCCGACGGGCACCGCAGAAGGAGAACGGCATGAAACTGGGAGTCATGGCCGCCATGCTGGCGGGGATGAAATTCGACGA
This sequence comes from uncultured Planctomycetales bacterium, assembly GCA_964535025.1. Taxonomy (GTDB): domain Bacteria; phylum Planctomycetota; class Phycisphaerae; order SM23-33; family FEN-1343; genus JAAYZK01. The sequence continues at coordinate 7,832 of CAZHRW010000100.1, read as the reverse complement.
GGCCCTCGACTACTGCAGCAAGGTCGGCCTGGACGCCATCGAGATCCCCATCGGGGGCTATCCGGGCGATCCGTGGAACCTCGCCGGCGTCCACACCGACAAGGCCCGCCTGGCCGAGCTCAAGCAGAAGGTCGCCGATCGCGGCCTGGAGGTGCACGGGATCGCCTGCCACGGCAACCCCGTCCACCCCGACGAGGCGATCGCCAAAGACCACCGCGAGGTCCTGCGCAACGCCATGCACCTGGCGGCGGAGCTTCAGACCGTCGTGGTGTGCTTCTCCGGCTGCCCCGGCGGCGCGCCGGGCGACAAGACGCCCAACTTCGTCACCTGCCCCTGGCCGACGGAGTTCCTCGAGGCCTCCCGCTACCAGTGGGACGAGGTGCTCATCCCGTTCTGGACCCAGGAAAACGAAGAGGCCCGGAAGCTGGGCGTCAAGATCGCCTTCGAGGCCCATCCCGGGGTCACCGTCCACAACCCCGCCGATATCGTCCGCCTCCGCCAGGCCGCCGGCGACCAGCTCGGGGCCAACCTCGACCCCAGCCATTTCTTCTGGCAGGGCATCGACCCCGTCGAGGCCGCCCGGTACCTCGGCCAGCACCGGTGCATCTTCCACGTCCACGCCAAGGACTGCTACATCGATCCGGCCAACTCGCAGGTGACCGGCAACCTCGACACCAAGAGCTACGGCGAACTGACCGACCGCGCGTGGGTGTTCCGCACCGTCGGGTACGGCCACGGCGACGAGTTCTGGAAACCCTTCCTCCACATGCTCCGCGCCTACGACTACGACGGCGTGATCAGCATCGAACACGAAGACTCGCTGATGAGCATGAACGAAGGGTTCGAGAAGGCCGTCACCTACCTCCAGGGCATCCTCCTGCGGGAGGCGCCCGGCCAGGCGTGGTGGTTTTAGCAGACCGCGGAAGGCGAGCGGACCGTGGTAAACTCCGAAATCCGAAGCACGAAAGACGAAACAAGTCCGCAACGGTAAAACGGAAAAGCACCCAACGACGGGGCTCGGCCGTTTGCTGTTTCATCCGTTTGAAATTTGTTTCGTATTTCGGGTTTCGTGCTTCGGATTTCGCGTTCCCGCCCGAGGTTTCCTCGGGTACAGGACCTCTACATTCGGGAGATGAATCATGGCATCGGGCAAGGACACATTGAATATCGCGATCGTCGGCATGGGCTTCATGGGCCGGGCGCACTCGAGCGGCTACCTGGAGGCGGGGCGGTTCTTCGCGCCGCCGCGGACGCCGGTGCTGCACACCGTCTACGGGCGGGACATGGCCCGAACGCGGGCGTTCGCCGACCGGTGGGGCTACGCCCACGCGGCGGTGACCGGCGACGGGCTGACGTTCGGCGACGAGATCGACCTGGTGGACGTGCTGACGCCTAACCACCTCCACCGGCCCCAGGCCGCCGCCGCCCTCGCCGCCGGCAAGGCCGTCGCCTGCGAAAAACCGCTCGCCGGCACGCTCGACGACGCCCGGGCCATGGCCGAGCTGGCCCGCAAGCACAAGGCGCCGACCTTCGTGTGGTACAACTACCGCCGCTGCCCCGCCGTCGCCCTGGCGGCACGGCTGGTCGCCGAGGGCAAGCTGGGCACGGTGACCCGGGTCCGCGCGTCGTACCTGCAGGACTGGGCCCCGCCGGAGGTGCCGCTGCTGTGGCGCTTCCAGAAAGAGCCCGCCGGCAGCGGGGCCATGGGCGACCTGAACGCCCACATCGTCGACATGACCCGCTTCGTCACCGGCATGGAGATCACCGACATCTGCGGCAGCGCCACCGCCACCTACGTCACCGAACGCCGGCGGCCCGACGGGTCGGGGTCCGGGCCGGTCACCGTCGACGACACGTCGATCTTCCTGGCCCGCTGGTCCAACGGCGCCCTGGGCAGCTTCGAGGGCTGCCGCCAGGCGACCGGCAACTCCAACCGCAACGGCTTCGAGATCAACGGCTCGAAGGGCGCCCTCCGCTTCGATTTCGAGCGGATGAACGAGCTGGAGTACTACGACGCCACCGCCCCCCGCGCGACCCAGGGCTGGACGAACATCCTGTGCACCCACGCCGGCGACCACGCCTACCTCGACGCCTGGTGGCCCGACGGGCACCTGATCGGCTACGACCACACCTTCGCCCACCAGGCCGCCGACATCTGCCGCGTCCTCGGCGGCGCCGAGCCCGTCGTCCCGCTGCCCGACTTCGAGGACGCCTACCAGACCCAGCGGGTCCTCGAAGCCGCCCTCGTCGCCGCCGAGCGGAAAACCTGGATCGCCCTGGCCGACGTCACGTAGACCGGAAGACAACTTGCGGCGCTTTGACGGCCCGGCGGGCCGGTGGTACACTGGTCGCGGCGCCGTCGCGACGGCGCGGAGGCGAGGAACGCGGTCGTGGCGAACGTCGACGCAGGCATCTGGCAGAGGATCATCGAGCACGTCATCTCGCATGGCGGGAACCTGATCCGCGCGTGGTTCTCCGACGTCGAGCCGGTGGCGATGGATCACGGCCTGCTGGCGATCCAGGCCCCGGGCCCCGACGAGCAGCGCTACCTCGAGCAGCACGCCGTCCGCCTGTTCACCGACGCCGCCCAGCAGGCGACCGGACGCCTGGTGGGGGTGTGCTTCCTGGCGCCGACGCCGGCGACGCCGCCGGCCGAGGCCGCCGAGGCGAGCGGCGAGGAGGGCGCGGCCGCCCCGCCGGCGCCGCCGGTGGCCGACGAGGTGCCGCCCAACCCCGATTACACGTTCGAGACCTTCGTCGCCGGCCCCTGCAGCCGCCTGGCCCACGCCGCCTGCCAGGCGGTGTGCGAGTCGCCGGGGCGGGCGTACAACCCGCTGTTCGTCCACGGGGACGTCGGCCTGGGCAAGACCCACCTGCTGCACGCGATCTGCCACGAGATCCTCCGCCGCCACGACGACCACCGCTGCGTGATGCTCAGTTGCGAAACCTTCGTCAACCGCTTCATCGAGGCGGTCCAGGACGGACGCCTGCACGAGTTCCGCTACCGCTACCGCCAGGCCGACGTGCTGATCATCGACGACGTCCAGTTCCTCGCCGGGCGGGAGCAAACCCAGGAGGAGTTCTTCCACACGTTCAACACGCTCTACCAGATGCAAAAGCAGATCGTCGTCAGCAGCGATCGCCACCCGGCGGAGATCCCCGACCTGGAGAAGCGCCTGGTCAGCCGCTTCAACTGGGGCCTGGTGACGCGGGTGGACCGGCCCTCCTACGAGACGCGGGTGGCCATCGTTCGCAAGAAGGCCGCGCTGCGGTCGATCCGCCTGGCCGACGACGTGGTCTGCCTGATCGCCGCGACCGTCGACTCCAACACGCGGGAGCTGGAGGGGGCGATCGCCAAGGTAGCCATGCTGGCGCAAGTCTACGACCGGCCGATCGACCTGGACCTGGCCGGCGAGGCCCTCGGCGCCGGCGAGAGCCGCGCCCGGCGGGAGATCACCATCGACCAGATCCTCGAAGCGGTCACCAGCCGCTTCGGCGTCCGCCTGGCCGACCTGCAAAGCCGCAAACGCTCCCGGTCGATCGCCTTCCCCCGCCAGATCTGCATGTACCTGGCCCGCACGCTCACCAAGCACAGCCTCGAGGAGATCGGCGGCTACTTCGGCGGGCGGGACCATACGACCGTCCTGCACGCCAACCGGACTATCGGCGCCCAGCGCCGCCAGGACGCCGAACTGAACGCCATGCTCGAGAATCTCTCGCGGGAACTGCAGCGCAGCGCCTGAGCGGCCGATGATTGTGGTATCTGCCGGTCGCCGCTGCCGTTGGGCCACAAGGCCCCCGAGGCGAAATACGAAATCCGAAGCACGAAATCCGAAACAAACCCCAACCGGGTAAAACCCGCAAACGCCAAAACGGCCGAGCCCCGCCGTTGGGTGCTTTTCCGTTTGGCCGCTTCGGATTTGTCTGGTCCTTCGAATTTCGCGTTTCGGATTTGTCCGGCCAGACCATAGACTCAGCAGGTGTAGACTGCTGGAGAAACGCATGCCCGACAAGGACGGTACCCCATGATGGATGTTTCCGTGACCTGCGACGGCGACGGGCGGTTCATCGTGACCTGCCCGGCCGAAATGCAGTGGAAGGCCCGTGAAGACCTGCTCAACGCCCTCATCCGCGCCTCCGCCGGCCAGGCCGTGCGCGGCGTGATCCTCGATATGGGCCGCGTCGCGTCGATCAGCTCGGCCGGCCTGGGCGGGATCTTCCTGCTCCGCAAGCACACCGTCAACCTCGGCGGCCACGTGGTCGTCGCGCGGCCGTCGCTGGGCATCCGACGCCTGCTCCAGACGATCAACCTCGAGGCGCTCATGCCCGTCGTCGGCTCGCTGGACGAGGCACGACACTGGCTCAACGACGCGGCCAACACCGAATCGGCCTGACCGGCCGCGACGACGCTCAGGAAAGGACGCCCCCCGATGCAACCGGTGTTCAACGTCAGTGACGCGATCAGCGACGACGCCGATCCGACCCTCGTGTGGGAAGCCATCGTCAGCCGGGCCATCGAGGCCCGCGTCAGCGATATCCACGTGCTCAGCCGCGACGGCGGGGCCGAACTGGCCTTCCGCCTCGACGGCGACATGGTCAGCCAGGGTATCCTCGACGAGGCGTTCGCCCGCCGGATGATCAGCCACGTCAAGACCATGGCCGAGATCGACCTCGGCGAGAGCCGCCGGCCCACCGAGGGCAGGATGCGCATCGACACCGAGCAGCGGTCGGTCGACCTGCGGGTCAGCGCCGTGCCCACCCTGCACGGCCAGGACCTGGTCGTGCGGATCTTCGACCGCACCATCAGCCTGCTGGACCTGACCGAACTGGGCCTGCTGGACGACCAGCTCGAGATCATCGAGGACATGATCCAACGCCCCCACGGGCTGATCCTCGTCTCCGGCCCGACCGGCTCGGGCAAGACCACCACGCTGTACGCGATGCTCCGACGGCTCACCGGACGCAGCCGCAAGATCCTCACCATCGAAAACCCCGTCGAATACGACCTCGACGGGGTCAACCAGACCCAGATCAACCCGCGGATCGGTGTGACTTTCTCCACCATGCTCACCGCCATCCTCCGCCAGGACCCCGATATCATCATGGTCGGGGAGATCCGCGACGAGGAGACCGCCGTCACCGCCGTCCGCGCCGCCACCACCGGCCACCTCGTCCTGGCCACCACCCATGCCATCCGCGCCAGCCGCGCCGTCGAAACCCTGCTGAGCCTCGGCGTGCACCCCTACTTCCTCGCCATCGCCCTGCGGGGCGTCATCGCCCAGGTGCTCGTCAAGACCATCTGCCCCGGCTGCCGACAGGCCCTGCCCGAAACCGCCGATATGGTCATCGACGACGTCCTCCGCGACCGCCTCGACCACCCCACCACCGGGCTCTACCAGGGCACCGGCTGCGACCGCTGCTTCGGCTCCGGCTACGCCGGCCGCCAGGGCATCTTCGAGGTGTTCACCCCCGACGACGCCATCAAGCAGCTCATCCTCAGCCGCTGCCCGGCGACCGACATCGAGGAGGTCATGCGCAGCCGCGGCCTGCTCACCCTCGAACAGGCCGGCAAGCTCGCCGCACTCAACGGCCAGACCACCATGGAGGAAGTCATCAACATCCTCCCGCTGCTGTGAGCCCGCCGGCCAACCAGCTACGCCATTTTCGTACGCTAATGCTGCCACAAAGCTTGACCTTTGCCTACCTTCGGCACATAGTTCACGGCCATGAGGCCGATCCGCTTCGATGATCTCTGGACGCCCGCCCCCGGCGGCCGCCTGCCGGGCAACGCCGTGCTGGGCGCCATCGTCGATCGCTGCGGCCGCGCGTGGAATATGAGGGGCCTCCAACGACGCGCCCGCGTGAGCTATTCCACACGCCTGCGAACCACGCTGGGCCGGGCCTTCCTCGAGGATGGCCTGATCGAACTGAACGCCCGCCTGCTGACCGATCACCCCGGCGAACTGGTCCCCACGCTCATCCACGAACTGGCCCACCTGGTGGTCTTCTGGCGCTACGGGCGGGTCCGCCCGCACGGCATCCAGTTCCGCACGCTGATGCGGGCCGTCAACCAGTCCGCCGACGCCACGCACGACCTGGACGTCGATCGTTACCGCTTGCGGCGCCGACGGTTCCTGTACCTCCACTGCTGCACGCACTGCCGGTCGTGCTTCATCGCCCGACGGGTCTACCGCAACTACTACTGCACGCGGTGCGGCCCGAAATCGTCGTTCGAGATCGTCCGCGCCCCCGACACCCCCACCGGCCGACGCATGCTCCGCGCCGCCCGCCCGTGAGGACCGCCGTCGAACCCCATCGGCTGCTTAGTAGACAACCGACCGACACCCTCTCCGCCACAGCCCTCAACAGCTCCTTGACACGTCTTATCCTCATAACCCCATGCGACTACACGCGCCATAAAAGGTACCCGGTACCTTTTTAAGCTCTTCGTACCACGACTTGCGAAAGCATCGCCGGCCACGGCTCCGACGGCGCAGCCCCCCCCGCGCTCGCCGCGGCCGGCGGGGTCCGGCCGCGAGGGGCGCCGATCGAAAAGCGGGACCCCTCTGTACTAACAGCCGGAAAAGGATGCGTTTTGACCGCCTCAACGGGACCTACGCTCTTGCCACGGCGATAGTTACGAAAAAACAATTTCGCCGGAATGGCCCCCATCCGGCGGCCGCCAGGACGCGGAAAGAGAGGGGTCCCCTCACCCCAACAGGCGCACTGTGAGGTAGTTCGCCCCCGCTTTGTAGGCCCTACCCCCTTCCCGCCCATACAGTTACGAAAATCCGACGGCTGCGCAATATTCGTCAAACAGGGCTGCCGGCAACGACTGAACCGTTGGGTTTCATGGCGTCTGCTTTTGTTAAACCTTTTTGTAGCAGGGCTTACCGTTTGTCTCCCTTGACGTCCCCATTGCGGGCCCGCCCCGCGGCCTCTTCGCGGGCGGCCTGCGGCCACCTCGCCCCGGCGCGAGTCGCGGGCGTCGTTGACGTTAACTGTTGCTACATCATAGGGTTAAAAAAAGTCCCGATTTTTTCCCGCGGCGCCCCCCCGGCGCCGCCCCCCCCGCCGCGACGTCGCGGCGCCGGCGCCGCCTCGCCCGGCGACACACGCAGCCCTCCTGCCCCCCTTCCCCGCGCCCTTCCGGCGCGCCGGCCGCCGGATCCGCCGGCCGTCCGAGCCGGCCGGGCTAACGTGTTAGATTTAGGGACGGCATAGTCGCCGGCGCCCCCCGAAACCGCCCCGCCGGCCCGGCATAAAACCCGAATTCTCCGAATTCTCCGACCGACTTCGCCTTCGGAGGGCCCCTTGAAACTCCGAATACTCGGAATTCTCCGAATTCTCCGCCCCCCGCGGCGCGGCTAACAGGCGTTTTTTTGTTAGTCTGTCCCCTAATAGATGCCGTCGACGGAGAGCGGCATAAAACCCGAATTCTCGGAATTCTCCGGTAGTTTACCCAGCTTGCCCCGTTTAACAGGCCCCGCCGTCGCCGCGAACACCCAAACTTGGGGTTTCGCCGTGAAGATCACATTGTGAATGGCCGGCTCAATAATGTGCGGGCTTTGCCTCATTTTCTTCATCGGCTGGCGCACTTTGTCGCAAGTTTGGTGCACTTTGTTCACCGGACGGCTCCTTTTGTGCTTCAGTGTCGCGGCTCGGCTATTATAGCAACGCGGCCGGGGGCAATGCGAACGAGGGCAACCACAAGGGTTGCCCCTACAACGCCGGCGCGATGATCGCCGGGGGGCGCGGGGGCGGGCAGGCCGCGGGGGACCGATGGCTCCGATGGCGCCGGCGGCTCCGACCGATCCGACTGATCCGACTGA
>CAZHRW010000099.1:0-2850 GCA_964535025.1 uncultured Planctomycetales bacterium | reverse complement strand
CGCGGCCGGTGCGGGCCCGGTGGTGGGCGCCCGCCAGCGCCGCCCGCCCGTAGCCGTCCGGACGGCTTGATGTCTCCGGCGCCGGCGCCAACTCGCACCGCACCGCGGCGACGGCCTCGCCGGCCAGACACAGGCAAACCAGGCACACCCAACGCACCATGACCCCATCCTACAGCACGTGCCCCACTTGCACCATTCGCTTGGCCCGCAGCAGCTCGGCGACCGACCACGCCTGGGCGATGCACCCGCGGGGCCAGTGGGGCGGGTCGCCGTCGAAGATCTCGCTGACCGTGCCCAACCCGGCGGCGGCGAGGTGCTCATCCAGCGGCGCCAGCCAGATCCGCGCCTGCCGGCGCGCCTCGTCGCTGAACCGGTGGATCCGCAGGTAGGCCTGGACCATCGGCCCCATCAGCCACGGCCAGACGGTGCCCTGGTGATAGGCGCGGTCACGGGATTCCCAACTGCCGCCGTAGCGGCCGCGGTAGCGGCCGTCCGACGGGGCGAGCGTGCGCAGGCCCAGCGGGGTGAGCAGGTGATCGATGACCACCTCGATCGCCTGCTTCTGCCGGGCGGGCGACAGGGGGCAGTGGGGCTGGGCGAGGGCGATCACCTGGTTGGGCCGCAGCGATGCGTCGGGGCCGTCGCCGGTGAGGCAGTCGTAGAGGTACCCGCCTTCGGCGAACCAGAAGGCGTTGGCGAAGGCCGCGCCGATCCGCTCGGCCTCGGCGGCGTAATGATCGGCGGCCTCGGCGTCGACGCCGCGGCAGCGGTCGGCCATGATGTGCATCGCCTCCAGCCACAGGGCGTTGACCTCGACCGCCTTGCCGTGGCGGGGCGTGATCGCCGCCCCGGCGTACTTGACGTCCATCCACGTCAACTGCGTGTTGGCGTCCCCGCCGACCAGCAGACCGTCGGCGTCAGCGTGGATGTTGAAGTGCGTCCCGTCGTGGTAGGCTTCCAGGATGGTGCGGACGGGCCCGGCGAACCGCTGCGGCCAACTGTCCTCGTCGCCGGAGGCCCAGATGTAGCGGTCGACCGCCAGGATGAACCAGAGTGATGCGTCGATGCTGTTGTAATGGGCGGTGCCGCCATAGTCGTCGAAACGGTTGGGCACCATTCCGTCGGCCACCGCGGCGGCGAACGTGCCCAGCACCTGACGCGCCCGGTCGAACCGCCGGGTCAGCAGCAGCAGGCCCGTCAGGGCGATGAACGTGTCGCGCCCCCAGTCGGCGAACCACGGGTAGCCGGCCAGGATCGTCGTGGACGGCCCGGCGGGGGTGTCGCGGGTGACGATAAAATCGTCGGTCGCCGCCGCCAGCCGTCGCGTCGCCTCGTCGGCCCCGTCGGCGACGGTCGCGGCCAGTCGGGCGCGGCGGCGACGGCGCTGGTCGATGTTGGCATCGAGGTCGAACCCGCCGGTCTGATCGCACGCGGCGGTCAACTCGACGGGGGCGCCGGGCTCGAGGGTGACCTCGAAATAGCCGGGTGTGTAGAGGTCCTCCAGCCCCTCCTGTCCGCGGTGGACATCCTGGCGGTAGAGGAAGCGATACCACCACTGCGGCAGATCGACGAACGTGGCGCCCGCCATGGCGATCCAGACGCACTCGGCGGCGTGCTCGTGGTCGGCGATGCGGACCCCGCCGCCGGCGCGGGTGTACTGCAACTGGTGGGGCTGGTGGGCGCGGCGGAGGGCGTGAAAGTCCCGCAGGGCCGCAAAGGGCCGCACCCGCAGCGTGACCGGGTGGGGCGCGTCGAGTCGGTAGCGGACGGCGACGACCGAATCGCCCTCGGCCAGGGCGAGTTGGCGGGTGATCGTCACGTCACCGTCGGCGAAGATCCAGGTGGGGGCCACGTCGTTGATGAACTGCTTGAGGTGGCGGTGGCCGTCGGGGCTGACCGCGTCGACGAACTGGAAGCTCGACAGGGCCATCGTCCGGTCGGCCCAGCAGGCCTCCTCGCCCAGCAGCGACAACACCACCTGCCGGCCCACCGGCGGCAGCGTCGCCGCCACCAGCAGCCCGTGGTACCGCCGCGAGTTGGCGCCCAGGACCGTCGAGCAGGCGTAGGAGCCCTGACGGTTGGTCACCAACCATTCCATCGCCTCCAACTGATCGACGGTGCAAGCCGTGCAGTCGATGGCGATCGGCGCCGGCAGCGCGTCGAGGGCCTCGGCGGGGTCGGCCGTCCTGGCTGTGGGTTGTGTGGACATCGTATTGCTCGCTATCGGCTGTTCACGCCCGCGCCATGACTGAACGCCGGCGGGACCTCGAGCTCCCGGCGTGTCCCGACCCGGGCCGCGGTCGGCCAACTTCATTCTAGGCAGCCGACCGGGGCTTGTCCCTGGGTGGAATGCCTTACACCGGGGCATGAATTCGCACGCCGTGGATTGACCCGGTCGATGGGGGCGTCTACAAGGGAGGGCCATGAGTGCATTGCTGCGGACATTGGTGGTTTTCGCGTTGATCCTTCTGGTCGGGCGGGTCAAGGTTCCCCGGACTCACAAGCGCGTGCCCCTGACGATCGCGATCCTGCTGGGCGCGGCTGCCCTGGGCGGGCTGTTCGGCCTGCCTGCCGGCACCGTCATCGGCGAAGGCCTCGCTGCGGCGGTCAGCGCCGATTCACTGGTGCTCGCGGTGACCATCCTGCTGCTGCTGAGCCTGTCGATCCTCATGCAGCGCGGCGGCCAGACCGAGCGGATCGTCGAACTGGCGCGGCTACTGCTCCGCCGTCCGGCGGTGACGATGACGGCCTTGCCGGCGCTGATCGGACTGCTGCCCATGCCCGGCGGGGCGCTGTTCTCGGCCCCGATGGTCCGAGCCGCCGCCGGGGCCGCCGGCGGCGACGGCGGGC
>CAZHRW010000098.1:0-10229 GCA_964535025.1 uncultured Planctomycetales bacterium | reverse complement strand
TTGTAGTGTCCGGGTTCTTCGAAAACCAGCCTTGTCTGACGGTACAGTTTACCCGATGAAGGAAGTGTTGGCGTTCAACCTTGTTTGCCTTACAATATCAAACAGTATGGCCAAACCTTCACCCTTCTTCGCGGACTTCTCGTCGCTGGAGCGGCGTTCCTACGGCACCCCGTGTCCGGGGGTGCCGGAGTTGTCGGCGCTTCGGGCCATTTTTCGCGCCGATGCCACCGTCATGCCGGCGCATCTGCACCCCGGGCAGATCGAGATCACGTTCATCCAGCGGGGATGCGTGCACTGGTGGGCCGGCGAGCAGCGGCTGGAACTGACCGGCGGCGACCTCTACGTCACCCAGCCGGACGAACCGCACGGCAGCGTGACGGGGGCATTCGAGCCGGTGATGCTCTACGGGGTGACGCTCCGGCTGCCCGCGGCCGGCGGTACGTTTCTGGGCCTGCCGACGTCGGAATCCGACGCACTGCTCCACGCATTACGGACCCTGCCCCGATGGTTCCGCGCCGGGGAGGACGTCGCCGAGTCGTTCCGCCGGGCACGAGCGGCGCGGCTCATGCCGCATTCGGAGTTGAACGCGGCGACGCTGCGGGGCCGTCTGGTGACGTTGCTGACGGACGTGGTCGCCTCATTGGATGGGGCCGGAGAGGCCCTGCGCACCTGCAAACAGGTCGACCTTGCCCTGTCCCTGATGCGGGAAAACCTGGAACGACCGCTCGACATCGACGTGATCGCCCAGGCCGTGGGGTGGAGCGTGGGGCACTTCAAGGCCCGTTTCCGTCGCGAGACCGGCACGACGCCGGCACGCCACTACCTGCGTCTGCGCGTCCTTGAAGCCATCCACCGCATCGCCACGACGGGCGAGTCCGTCACGAAGATCGCCCACGCCATGGGCTTCTCCTCCAGCCAGTACTTCGCCACCTGCGTCCGGCGCATCACCAACAAGTCGCCCAGCGACTTCCGGACCGGCCGTAACGCTTCCCCGTGATGAAAAGAAACAACTGCATCACGCCCCGCGTGACGTTGCGGCCTCAACGCTCACGCGGCCCCGTAGCCCAAGCCCTCATCCCAGACCAGCCCTTCGCTCAAGCCGCCGGGGAGCGGTCCATGGCCGCACACCGCATCGGGCTGTCCCGGATTCCGCGGCCTACGTACGGCCCCTCAGTCCACCAGTGTGCCGGCGTGGGCGGTGAGGATGGCGGTGCGGATCTCGTTGCGCAGGTCGGTGTTGTCCTTGAGGAAGACCTTGGCGTTCTCGCGGCCCTGACCGAGGCGGACGTCGCCGTAACTGTACCAGGCGCCTTGCTTAACGATGATATCCATCGCCACGCCCAGGTCGACCAGGTCGCCCTCGGCGCTGATGCCGTGGTTGAACATGATGTCGAATTCGGCCTTGCGGAACGGCGGGGCGCACTTGTTCTTGACCACCCGCGCCCGCACGTGATTGCCCACCGGCTCGTCGCCGTCCTTGATCGTGCCGACGCGGCGGATGTCCAGGCGGATCGAGCTGTAGAACTTCAGGGCCCTCCCGCCGGGGGTCGTTTCGGGGTTGCCGAACATCACGCCGATCTTCTCGCGGATCTGGTTGATGAAGATCACGCAGGTGCGGCTCTTGGAGATCGCGGCGGTGAGCTTCCGCATCGCTTTGCTCATAAGCCGCGCTTGCAGACCGACTTGCTGATCGGTCATCTCGCCTTCGATCTCCGCCCGCGGGATCAGCGCGGCCACCGAGTCGATGACGATGACGTCCACGGCGTTGGAGTGGACGAGCATCTCGCAGATCTCCAGGGCCTGCTCGCCGCTGTCGGGCTGGCTGATCAGCAGGTTCTCCAGGTCCACGCCCAACTTACGGCACCACGCCGGGTCCAGCGCGTGCTCGGCGTCGATGAACGCCGCCACGCCGCCGAGCTTCTGAGCCTCGGCGACGATGTGAAGCGCAAGTGTCGTCTTACCCGAGCTTTCCGGCCCGAACAGCTCGCAGATCCGCCCCCGCGGTATGCCCGACCCGCCCAGGGCCAGGTCCAGGCTCAACGCGCCGGTCGGGATCCCCTGGATCGCCAGGTTCGTGCTGTCGGCCATCGACATGATCGACCCGACGCCGAAACTCTTCTCGATCTGCTTGACCGCCGCATCCAGCGCCCTGGCCCGGGCCCCATCGCCCGACACATCCGCCACCGTCTCGCCGGCGGGCTTGCTCGTCGTTTTCGCTGCTTTTTTGGCCATGAACGGCCTCCCTGCGTACACAGTCCTAGGTCTTTTCCACCGCTGTACTTGACAGCGATCCACACGCCTTATCGGCCATCCATTTTATGAATGTACACAATTTGTTAGGGTCTGGCAAGGGATCACCGAACTTTTTTTCCGCGGTTTCGGCTCCGCTGACCCCGTGGATTGTCCTTTGAACGTTGAGGACCGTCAAGAGGCGTGTATGATAAGCATGGATCAGGAATAGCCCGTCGCAGGAGCCGCCGACCATGACCATGAAACGTCTGTTCATCGCGCTGATGGTCCTCGAAGGGGTGCTGCTGGTGATTCTGGCGCTGCCGGCGCTGCATCAATCCGGCAGCTACGACGAGGCCGCGGCCACGTGGCGTCAGGAGCGGACCCCCGAAGCCCTGGAAGCCTTCCAGCGGGAGCAGGCCCGGCGGGACCGGCAGGTCATCGTCGCATTTGCCGCCGTGGCCGGACTTTGCGCGAACTCGCTGGGGCTGTGTTTCGTCTTCGACCGCCTCGCCGACGACCCGCGCACCCCCCGTCGCGGCCAGGGCGTTCTGTCGCCCCGGCGGCGGTGGATGAAGCGGCTCGCCCAGGTCGCCCTGCTGGTCGCGGTGGCCATGATCGGCGGCGGCGGGATCACCTTCGCCCGCGCCCTGAGCGCCCCGGCCACCAGCGGCCTGCACAGCCTGATCATCGTCATGTTCGGCGGGATGCTGGCCTTCGGGGCCGTCCTGGCCTGGATGATCACCGCCAATCCCGACCAGGCCCTGCCCGTCGACGACGCCGGCCGCCCCGGCGGCGGCGGCTGAGCCGCCGCGCCAGATCTAACCGTTTCCCGCGACGGTCCTTATGTATTCAGGGACAGTATACCAGGTCGACACCCCCGTTTTCACCCCCGTTTGGATGCCGCCGGCCCGGCATAAAACCTGAATTCTCGGTTATTTTACCCAGTTTAACGGCCTAAAACCCGAATTCTCCGGGTCCCCACGTTTCCCTTTTTCGCCAGCTTGCCCAGTTTGCCGCGCCGGCCTGCCATAATGGCCGTCAGCCGGCTATTCTGTCCCCACATAGATGCCGCCGGCGGCATCCGGCATAAAACCCGAATTCTCCGTTATTTTACCCGACTTGCCCAGCTTGCCCAGCCTGCCACAAGCGCGAAAACCCAAACTTGGGTTTTCACCGGCGGCTTCATTTTGTTAAGCGCGGCCTTAATATTATTAACCGGCAGGCGCACTTCTTCGCGCTTTGACCTCACTTTATTCAATCGACAGTTGATTTCTTTCGTCGAGCCGGCGAGACGCGTGGCCAATCCGCTGTTCCTGCTTTTATAGCATTTCCCGTCGCCTCGCCGGCGTCGCCCGCTCCGGCGCCGACGCCTGCTCGGCCGCCGCGCCCGCCGGCCGTCGCCGATCCGCCGGATCCTCCCGGGACGTTCCCCGGGGCCCTCCCGGCCCGGCCTCACGGCCGCGACACCCCACCGCGCACCCGACCGGGCTCACGGCGCACCGGGCGGCCGGCGTTGCCGCGGCCGGGCGGCAGGCGTATAGTAGTGCATGAGAACCCTGCGACATCTCGCGGCCTGCGCGTGCCTGACCCTGGCGGCGGCCTGGGGCGCCGGCGGCTGCGCGGGGCCGCCGCCGGAGGGGATCGAGGCGGTGCGGGGTTTCGAGGTCGAGCGTTATCTGGGGACGTGGTACGAGATCGCCCGCCTCGACCACTCCTTCGAGCGGGGCCTCAGCCGCGTCACGGCGACCTACGCCCGCCGGGCCGACGGCGGCATCGCCGTGTTCAATCGCGGCTACGACGCCGCCGACGGCGACTGGAGCGAGATCCGCGGCACCGCGCGGCTGATGGGCCGGCCGGAGGTCGCCAGCCTCAGCGTCACCTTTTTCTGGCCGTTCGCCGGCGCCTATCACATCATCGCCCTGGACCGCGACGGCTATGAGTACGCGATGGTCACCAGCTCCAACCGGTCGTACCTGTGGATCCTCGCCCGTCGGCCCGACCTCGACCCGGCCGTCCTCGAAGCCCTCCTGGCCCGGGCGCGCGGGTGGGGCTTTGCCACCGACGAGCTGATCTTCGTCGAGCATTGAACGCCGTCTGGCCACGCGCCCCAAGGTAAGTTATAGGGGCAGGTCGTGGTGCGGCTCGCTGTGTCCCGCCGGCCGGTCCCACTCGCCAATTAGGGCGCCGTCCTGTCGGGGTCCAGCCAGGCTTGGAAGACCGGATCGAAGGCCGCCTCGACCTCCCGGTCGAGCCAGCCGGCGGGGTTGTTCAGCACGATTGCCTCCGGCGGTGACGCGACCAGGCGAGCGCGGGCGACGACCTTGTGCTCCGGCACGAGGACGATGTAGGCCTCGCGCGAAATGCTGTAGGCTTCTCGCCGCGTTATCTCATAGTGGCGAATCGTGTCTCGGCGACCCGCTCAGACAAACGCCGTTCGCCAAGGCGCCGCCTCCGCCAGGCGCGCTTCAAGCCGCATCACGCCCTGTTTTGTGCTGGCCCGGCACGGTGGTTATGTCACAATGCCCCTGGCATGCGAACGAACTACATGGGCCACGACGGCATCTACAGGCGGAAACGCGCTGCCGGGCAGGCCGGATGGGACCCGCCGGCCGTGGCGGCTAAGACCTTGGCGGCCATCGACGCGTTCCTGTCCGATGCGCCGCTGGGCGATCGGCCCTCGGTATTGGAACTCGGCTGCGGGGCCGGCGACGGCATGCTGCACTTCGCCCGCAAGGGCTGGACGGCCTGCGGCGTCGACATCTCGCCGGCCGCGATCGCCTGGGCCGGGGATAAGGCCGCGGCCGAGGGCCTCGACGCCACGTTCGTCGTCGGCGACCTGGCACGGCCGCTGACGCTCCCGTTCGAGCCGGTCGACCTCGTCCTGGACGGCCACTGCCTGCACTGCATCATCGGCGACGACCGGACGACGTTCCTCCACAACGCCCGCAGCTACCTGCGGCCGGGCGGCCTGTTCTGCCTCGACACCATGTGCGGCGACCCCGTCGGCCCCGCCCTGCAGCGGGATTTCGACCGCCGCAGCCGCTGCATCGTCCGCGACGGCATCACCACCCGCTACCTCGGCCGCGCCGATGACATCCTCGACGAGCTCGAGCGGGCGGGCCTGGCGATCCTCAAGCACCGCGTCATCGCGGCCGCGGATGCCACAGACCAGGACACGCTGCTGGCCTTGGCGCGGGCGCCGGATCGATGACTGTGCTGTCCCCGGGTGCTGCAGCAACCGTTTCCGACAGCGAACACCTTTGCCGGCCCTCCGGGCCTCCTGCCTGGGGGGCCGCCACACCAACCCGGCCCTGACGGACCGGGCTACAATTGTGGCGGCCCTCCCGGGCCTTACCGGCCGCGTCGACCTCCACGCGGCGGGCCGTCAGCCCGACGGCGCCCCCCCACGTGCGCGGCCCCCCGCGTACGGGGCGAGGCCCCAAGGCGCTCGATGCGGCCCGGCCGCACCAATACCTCAATCGGTGATCACGCTGACACTGCGGCGGATTGGGCCGCCCGACAAGGCCCGCCAGGGCCCGGCATAGTTGTAGCCCGCTGCGTCAGCGGCGGGAACGCGCCCCCCGCCGCCCCGCCCGTCGAGGCCCGACAGGGCCGGCACAGTTGCAGCCTGCTGCGTCAGCGGCGGGAACGCGACCACCGCCCGCGACAGCGAACACCTGTGCCGGCCCTCCGGGCCTCCTGCCTGGGGGGACGCCATACCATTCCCGGCCCTGACGGACCGGGCTAGAATTGTGGCGGCCCTCACCGGGCCTCACCGGCGACGTGAACCGCGCCCCCGCGTCCACCCGACGGGCGAGCCCCCGACGTGCAGGGCGAGGCCCACCCGACGGGCGAGCCCCAGCGTGCGGGGCGGCGGCGCCGCGAACACACACGGGGCACTCGCATATGCTCCCGGGGGAGCTTGCTTTTGGATTGCGCGATGGTCCGCTCGCGGGCATATACTATTTGTAAGCGCCTGTGCGGCTTCGGCCCATGGGCGCGTGCCGAACCTTTCGAAAAGGAGAGACGACCCATGGCGATCGAACACCGCCGGCTGGGCGGCTCGGGCGTGCTGGTGAGCAACCTCTGCCTGGGGACCATGAACTTCGGCTGGAAGACGGACGAGGTGACGAGCTTCGCCATCATGGACCGGGCGTTGGAGCTGGGGATCAACTTCTTCGATACCGCGGATGTCTACGGGATCCAGGCCCAGGACCCCGGCCGCACGGAGGACATCATCGGCCGCTGGCTGGCCCAGGACGGCGGGGGCGGGTTCGGCAGCCGGCGGGAAGCCATCGTCCTGGCGACCAAGGTCTACAACCCGGTCAGCCGCGACGGCCGCCGGGCGGAGCCCAACCGCGACACGCGGAGCCTCTCGGCGATGAAGATCGCCCGGCACTGCGACGACAGCCTGCGCCGCCTGCAGACGGATCGGATCGACCTCTACCAGATGCACCACGTGGACCGGGCGTGCCCCTGGGCGGAGCTCTGGCAGGCGATGGCGACCGTGGTCGGGCAGGGCAAGGCGGTGTATGTCGGCTCGAGCAACTTCGCCGGCTGGGACATCGCCACCGCCTGCCAGGAAGCGTCCAAGCGCGGGCTGAACGGCCTGGTGAGCGAACAGAGCGTCTACAACCTGAGCAACCGCATGGTCGAGCTGGAGGTGATCCCCGCCTGCCGCGGCTACGGCCTGGGACTCATTCCCTGGAGCCCGCTGGGCGGCGGCCTGCTGGCGGGCTCCGGCGACAGGAAGGACAAAGGCCGGCGGGCCGACGAGGGCCAACAGAAGGCACGCCAGAAACGCCACGACCAGCTCGAGGCCTACGAGGCGTTCTGCAACGACCTGGGGGAACGGCCCGCGGACGTCGCCCTGGCGTGGCTGCTGGCCAACCCCGTGGTCACCAGCCCGATCATCGGGCCGCGAACCGTCGAGCAGCTCGACAGCGCCGTCCGCGCCACCGAGATCACCCTCGGCGAGGAGGAACTCGCCACCCTCGACGCCATCTGGCCCGGCCCCGGCGGCGAAGCGCCCCGGGCCTACGCCTGGTGACCTCCCGGGACGACGCCGGACGCACCGGCCAGGCACGCGCGGGGTCCTGCCTCACCCCGCCGCCGCGTCGATCTCCACGCAGCGGCCCGACGCGGCCGAGGCGAGGATGCCGTCGGTGATCTCCTGGATGACCAGCGAGCGGGCCAGGTCGGTCCGGGGCGGACGGCCGTCGCAGATGGCGTCGACGAAGTCCCGCAGGGGCGCGTCGGCATGCGGGCCGTGCCAGGCTTCGTCGCCTTCCCAGAGGATGTGGGAGACGACCCCGTCGTCGGTCGCTTCGTCGTGGATGAGCTGCTTGCCGTCGCCGGGCGTCATCATCATCCGCAGCGAGCCGTGCTCGCCGATGATCTGCCAGGCCGCGTCGGCCGCGGCGGGCATGTATTCGCCGCGCTCGAGCGAGAGGACCGTCCCGCCCTCGCAGCGGACCAGGGCGGTGTAGTACGTCTCGGCGTCGGACTCGGGCACGACGTGATTGGCGAAGCGCTCGGGGATCGTCCACGCCTGGGCGAAAACGGTTCGCGGCCGGAGCGTCCAGCCGGTCAGGCCGAGCAGGTAGTCCAGGTCGTAGCAGCCCCAGTTGTAGAGGATGCCCCCGCCGTTGAGGTCCCGCCGCAGCCGCCACGGGGGCGGCATAACGGACGGCCTGGCCTTGCCCGGCACCAGGTGGCGGGCGCGCACCAGCTGCAGGTCGCCCAGCGGCCGCTCGGCGAGGAACGCCGCGGCGACCTTCGCGTGGGCGTGGTAGCCAAATCGAAGCGAACAGCACCCGGCGACGCGGTCGCCCCGGGCGGCGATCATCCGGCGGACCTCCTCGGCGTTGCAGGCCACGGGCTTCTCGGTCAGCACGTGCTTGCCGCGGGCGAACGCCTTCAGCGCCATCGCCGTCCGCGTCGCGGCCGGAAAGGCCAGGACGACGGCGTCGACGTCGCCATCGGCGAGCAGCTCGTCGCCCGAGCGGTAAACTCGCGGGACGCCGAAGGTTTTCGCCGTGGCCGTCGCCTTGGACTCGATGAGGTCCGCCACCGCCACGCACTCGGCCCGCTCGACGTTGACCGCCGATTCTACGTGTCGCGGCCCCATCACCCCGCAGCCGATCACACCGATCCGCACCTTGTCCATGGTCCGCTCCTCAAGGGCCCGCCCCGCCACGGCCGGGCCGGTCCCGTGCCGTCCGCCTCAGATTAACCGCCCGCGACGGCAAAGGCCATAGCGACCCGGCGTCGCCGGCCGGGGCCTTCAAGGAAGTCGTCGGGCAAAACGCCGCGGGCCCTCTGGCCCCGGGGCGTCTCGGGCGCGTATGCTATAGCGTATGAGGGCCATGGAACGCATCCGCAGGCATCTCGGCATGGTCGTCTCCCGTGGGGTGGGGTTGGTCAGCGCGTTGGGGGCGATGGCCTTTTGCGCGGTGGTGGGGTGTCGTTCGTCCGAGCGCAGGCCGGCTTGGGCTGCGGTCGGCCGTCCTGGCGAGGGAGAGGTCATGCTCACGATCATCTACGACAACAACGCCGGCCGGGCGGGCCTGACGCCCGCCTGGGGGTTTGCGTGCATCATCCGGGGGCTGGACAGGACCATCCTGTTCGACACGGGGGGCGACGGGGGGATTCTCCTGGCCAACATGAGGGCCCTGGGCATCAAGCCGTGGGATATCGACGTCATCGTCCTCAGCCACGTTCACGGCGACCACACCGGCGGCCTGTGGGACTTCCTCCGCCTCCGCGGTGGCGTCCCCGTTTACATGCCCGAGGGATTTCCCCCCGCCTTCGCCGAGCAGATCGCCAAGCGCCGCGGCGTGGCGATCGTCGCCGGCGGTCCCACCACGGTCTGCGACGGGGCCGTCACCACCGGCACGATGGGCGCCGGGCGGGTCGAGGAGCAGGGCCTGTGCGTCCGGACGGCCGACGGGTGGATCCTCATCACCGGCTGCGCCCATCCCGGCATCGCCGAGATGGTCGAACAGGCCCGCAGCGTGGTGGACGGCCCGCTGCACCTGGTCATCGGCGGCTTCCACCTGGGCGGAGCGTCCAGGCGGCAGATCGAGTCGATCATCGACACGTTCGAACGCCTGAACGTCGCGACCGCCGCGCCGTGCCATTGCTCCGGCGACAAGGCGCGGGCGATGTTCGAGCAGCGGTACGGCCCGCGCTACATCGACGCGGCCGCCGGCACGACGCTGCGCTTCGGCGGCGAGCGCGACAACGGCCAGTGATCGCCGGCCGTCGCCGGGCCGGGGCGCCGGTCGGCCGGTTACGTCGCGCCGAACCGCCGGGCGAGGTGGCGCTTGAGCGATGTGACCGAGCAGGTGCAGTCCAGCACCGGGTAGGGGAAGCGTCCGGTGCATCGGAGGTAATCGCCGTGGGTGCGGTGGTAGCCGCCGCGGCGGTCGATGAACTGTCCCCACCAGCCCTTGCCCGGCACCAGGCGCGGGAACGGGCGGGCGCCGGCGCGCCACTCGGGCGGGAACAGGTCGGCGAACGGCGGCAGGGCGTTCAGCCAGCTTCCCGTGCCGACGGTTTCCACCGCCGGCCCCGCCGGATGCTCGCGCGTCCACGCCTCCGTCATGTCGTCGACGAGCCGCCGCAGTTCGCGCGCCCGCGCGGGCAGGTCGGCCAGGGGGCTTTCCGGCGCGAAGGGGTTGGCCAGGTGCAGTCCGATCACCGTGCGGCCGGGCAGCCACCGGTCGGTGACGTGGCCGGTGAAGAACCCGTACGGGCGGTCTTCCGGCCGCGGCCAGGCGGCCACGTCGCGCTCGAACGCCGGCTCCAGCAGCGGCCGCAGCAGCTCGTAGCCGGCCTGCTCGAACGCCGAGGAGTCGACGTCGGCCTCGTGGTGGATCAAGCGTGTTTCCAGGTCGGCCGCCGTTCGCTCCCACGGCTCGCAGCGCCACCCCGGGGGCGGGCGGTCCGGCAGGACCTTGCCGTCGTAGAGCGTGGTGCAGCGGTAGATGTCG
>CAZHRW010000097.1:0-7180 GCA_964535025.1 uncultured Planctomycetales bacterium | reverse complement strand
CGCCCGAGTTGGCCTCGCGAATGACCTGCGTGCCGTCGAGCAAAGACGTGTCGCGCGCACGGATCACCGTGGGCGTGGCGAGCGTGCCGAACGCGACGGCGTAGACGTTATTGATCGCGGAAATGCCCATGGGAATCCTCTATTTCTTACGAAATGGTAACGGTTCGCCGACCGCGGGACTGACGGAGCCCGGCCTCGGTGCCGCGCCGGTGCAGGCGGCTGAGCACGGCGCCCTCGCTGTCGCTGATTGTGGTCAGTTCGTCGCGCATGTCGGGCGTGTTGGCGCGGCGGTAGCTGAGGTTCGGCGCCGACATGCGGACCCGAACGCCCACCCGGCTGGCCGTTGCGAACGGGACGATCCGCGCCGACCGGGTCCGCCGCCGGCTCTCGCCGGTGAACACCAGGGGTTCCTGGTGGTGTTTTTGTTTGGCCTTACGCCGCTGGTAGGCGGCCGTGCGGGGCTCGTAGCCGTACTCCTGCGCGCCGGCCCTGGTGAAGTGCTTGGGGCGGAAGTGGACGTGCCAGTAGCGGCCGACCGCCTGCCACACGCCGCGCTGGATCTCGTTCCATTCGCGCTGGCTCATCGTGACGCCCGGGATGGCGCCCGTGTATTTCACTTTCAGGCCGATTGCAGGCATGTCATTCTCCCCAGGGGACGCGGACCGTGATGGCCAGTTCATCTTGGCCGCCGGCGGCGATGTCGTCGGGGCGGGAGCGGACCGTGCCGCCCATCACTTGCAGCTCGTTGAAATCGAGGTAGCCGGCCTGCTCTCGCAGGTCGGCCATGTCCTCGAGGATCTGCATCACGCGGTTCTCGAACAGCACGGTCGCCTCGGTCGGGTCGTTGCCGGCCGCGTCGTCGACCAGGCCCACCAACTGCACGCCGAGCGTGCCGCCGTCCCGGTGGCTCCCGTTGGCGACGGGCCGGATCTGGTAGCCGTCGCTGAACAGCAGGGCGTAGGGCCAGTAGGCGACCATCTCGTCCGTGTCGTACGTCACGCCGTCGGCCGGCAGGGGCAGACTCTCGTACCAGATGGACGCCAGGGCCGCGGTAGCCGGGTTGTCCTCGTCGTCGACGCCGACCCAGGCCTGGAACGCGGTGGACGCGGCAATCATGGCCCGCAGATGCTCGCGGGCCTTGCCGAGGCTGGTCGTAGCGGCCGTGGCCATCAGCGTCGCCTCCCGCGATAGCCGTCCCGACTACGCTGCATGTCCTCGGTGCGGATCGCGGTGCAGGTGACCAGGCTGTGCGAGCGGCTATCGATCTCGTGCACGGCGTAGGTCACCGTCCCGACGGTGATCGTGTCGAACAGATGGACGTCTTCGACCCCGCCGTACGGTCCGGCCGGATCGGTGGCCAGGGTGATCTGCCGGGTGCGGATCAGCCGGCGGCCGTCGGAGTACTCGCCCTCGTGCGATTGCTCGGCCCCGACCATGGCCGTCAACGCGACGGCGGCGCCGCCGGCGGGCGTGTAGGTACACGATTGCCCGAACTGCGAAAGCAGCGCCGGGGCGCCGGCGTCGGCGAAGGCGGTCTCAAACGCACTGGGCATTAGTCAGGCTCGGTCGATAGGGTACTGCAAGGCCGTAGTTCGAGATGGTGCACGCGGGCCTCGACGCGTTCGCTGAGTCGCTCCAGTTGGGCGACTCGAGTATTGATTGCGCTGGCCCACCAGATCGCGCCGACCGTCTGGCCGGCCAGCCACATCGTCAGGTAGGCAGCCGCGCGGAACAGATATTTACGCAGCAAGTCGAGTTCGGAAGCGGCCATCGTGGCACCTCAACAAAAACGGCCGGCGGCGCGGGCTGGAGGCGAGACCCTCGCCGCCGACCGGGGCAGGATCGGGATCACCCGGTCGTGATGTTGTCCAGCAACTGGCCGACGGCCGAGTAGAGCAGCAGCTCGTCGACCTCGTGCCGGCAGCGGATCACGTCCGAGCGAATGGTCTCGTCTCGGTAGTCTTCCAGCAGCCCGCCGACCTCCGAGCCGTCCTCACCCCAGTGGAACGTGCGGCCGAGGCAGACTTCGCGGAAATCGTTGCTCTCGGCCACGCGGGTGACCATGGCGTACTCGTCGCTCCAGATCGAGCTGATCGACACCGCTTGCCCCTCGGTGGCCGCGTTGCGGGCGCCGCCGGCGACCAGGATGTGCTGGAGATCGAAGCACTGCGCAAGCTGCTCGGCCGTGATGTCGGCCGCTCGGCTCGGGTAGCCGGCACCGCTGCTGGCGATCCGGTCCTTGATCTCGTCGAGGTTCCGCAGGTTGCGGAAGACCTTGCGGTTGATCACTAGCGCGTTCGGCCAGACGCCGGTTCGGTTCCAGACGGCCTGCACGGCCGTCTCGACGTCCTGGATGGGCGTGGCGTCGGTTTTGTGGTTGGCGTCCCACTCGTTCGTGACGGTGGTCGTCTGGCTGGTGAACGTCGTGGCGTTGAAGACCGCGGCGGCCACGCGGCGTTCGCGGTTCATCAGGACGATGTGGCGGGCACGCTGCGAGGAGACCAGGGGCGCGTCGAAGAAGTCGCGGTACATGGCCGCCTCCTTGGAGTCGACGGGCTCCTCGGCACCCTGTTCGGCCGTCGCGTAGGTGGTCTTCTGGAAGGTCCAGTCGCCGCGGGCATAGCCGCTACGAGCGGACCGGGCCGTGTCACGCTCCTGCAGGAGCTGCTCGACCGAGATGATGCCGAACTGGCCGGAGCTTTTGTCGACCTCGATGACCGGCAGCACGCGGTGGGCGATGTAACCCTCGCGGTCGGCCTGCAGGTCGAACTCTTCCAGGCTGTCGCGGAGGTCCGGTCGCAACACCGAGAGGGACGTTTCGGGGGTGGTCATGATGGTGTCCTTAAATAGGGGGAATCGCTTGAAAACGTGGCGTCTCGCGTCGGGCGTGCCGGGCGTGCCGACGGTGGCCAGCACGCCTGCGGCACGGCGTCAGGCTCAGTCGGGAACGACAGCGGTCACGACAGCGCCAATGGCGGAATAGGCGTGCGCCATCCAGCCGATCGTGTCGCTGATCTTGACCACCTTCAGCACCTCGGTGTCGGTGCAGAGGTATTCCTTCGTTCCGTCGCAGTCCTCGCTGTTGATCTCCTCGCTGCTTTCGGCCGGGGTGCGCAGCTCGAAGTTCTTGCCGGCGTTGCAGAGGATGGTGATCTCGTGACCCACCGGCACGTCGGCCAGGGCCGGCAGCACAATAAAATCGTCCGCATCGTTGGTGACCGCCTGCACGTCGACCGCGGTCGTACCGGCGGTGATCTGGTTGCCGGTACCCTCGGAATCGTCGGGCGTGACCTCCTCGGCCGTGGCCTTGTAGCCGGTGGTCAGCGTCGGCGTCACGAGCGTCTTGTTGGTGAGCGTCTGCGCGAGTGCGACGGCCGCCAGCGTGTCGCCGTCGGCCTCGGGCACGATGATTTCGTTGTCGGCGGAGAGCGTGGCCTCGGGCTTCAGGAACGTGGTGAAATCGCCCGTTCCGGCCGCCTGGCCTTTCATTCCGAGCTTCGGCTTGGCCAAGTCGGCATCGACCTCGAACGTCGCGGCGTTCGTGCCGGTGATGGTGGCCGAGATGTCAGTGTTGGGAATCGGCAACACCTCGATCACGTCGCCGTCCTCGGTGGCCGACTCCAGCGCGCGGCCCTCGACCACGGTGCCGCTGCTGGCGATCTTGCCGTCGGCCGCGGCGTAGGCCGGGTTGCCGGCGGTGATGGCGCCCGAGGCGATCATTTTGCGCGTGCCCTGGGCCGTGCTTAACCGTACGGGCACGACGTCCGTGGCCGCGAAGGATTCGATTTCCTGGGTGCCGATGGAGACGTCGCTGGCGCCGGCGGTGGCCAGGCTGGCCCCGGACAACTTGACGCGCAGGAAGCGGTCCCGCGCAGCGCCGGCGGTGAACTGCCGGCAGGGGCTTTCAACGTATTGACTCATGATGGGTTCCTTTGCGAGGGACAGGTCGGTCGCGTCGAACACGACAGCTTGGGGGGAGGCTTACTTGCGCGCGTAGGCGTGCTCTTCGTTGTGCCGGGCCACGTAGGCGGCACGAGCTTCGGGGTACCGCTTGGCCACTTGGCGCGCCGCCAGGTGGCGAGGCGTGCCCTGGGCCACCAGGTTGTCGACCAGCACGCGGAAATCGAGGGCGTCGCCGCGATCGCCGCCCGGTGCGTTGCCGTCGGGCAGCCCGGCGGAGCCGAGGGTTCCGGCGGCGTTGGCGGCCTCTTCGGCCTTAGCCTCCAGTTCCTGCGCGCGGGCCTCGGCATCGGCCGCTCGCTTTTCGAGCGCCGTCTGCCAGGCGGCGAGGGCCTGGTCCAGCGTGGCCTGCGCGTCGAGCTGCGAGGTGAGGAAGGTCGCGTCGGCCTTGGGGAAAGCGGCCTTGAGTTCGGCGTACCCGGCCGGCTGGGGGGCTTGGGGCGTGGATTCGGCCATCGGAGGCTCCTTGACGTTGGAGGGTTTGGTAACGTTGGACTGCCGGAGATGGGCCGGCAGATTCTGGAATTTCTCGGGGTCGAGCGTGGCGGCGATCGCCATTCGCTCTTCGGTCCGGTCGGCAAACCCGGCGGCGATCGCCTCGTCGCCGGTGAGCCAGGTTTCGGCGTCCATCCACGCGCTGATCTCCTCGGGCAACTTGCCGGTCCGCCGCGCGTAGATGGCCACGAGCTGGTCCTTGAGCTTGTCCATCACGTCGGCCGCCTGGCGGAGTTCGTCCGCCTCGCCGGCCGCCATCCAGAGCGGATTGTGGATCATCAGCATGGCGCCTTCGGCCATCACGATCTCATCGCCGGCCATCGCGATGACACTGGCCATCGACAGGGCGATGCCGTCGACGTGGACGATCACCCGGGCCGCGTCGCTGCGGAGCGTGTTGTAGACGGCCAGGCCGGCAAAGATGCTGCCTCCTTCGCTGTTTAGGTGCACGTGCAGCGCGTCGAGCGGTCCGAGGGCCTTCAGCTCGTCGCGCACCTGGCGGGGATCGATGTCGCCCCAGCGGTCGACGACGCCGTACAGGATCAGCTCGGCTTCGCGGTCGGACGTTTTGGCAAGGCGTGGGCTGGGCATCATCGCTCCTTCGGATCGGAGTTCGGGGCGGGTTCGCCAGGCTCGCGCGTGTCGATCGCCAGCGAGACCGAGTCGGGCGTCGGGAGCGCCAGGAGCTGCTGCCACGTGACGGTGAGCCCGTCGGTCGAGATCTCGCAGGCCTTGCGGTGGGCGGCCACGATGAGCTTGGCGTTGTCGTCGACGATTTCCTGCAGCAGGTCGTCCCAATCCATGCCGCGCTCGGCAGCCAGCCGGCGTTTGCTGGTTTTCAGGCCGCGATCGCGGACCATGTCGGCCTGGGCGTCCTTGGCCGGATCGATGTAGGGCCAGGTGCCGTAAAACATGCGGTGCCCGAACGGGTCGATGTTCGCTTCGGCAGCCAGGGCACGCAGCTCGGGATCCTCGCGGAGCCACTGCCGGACCTTCCACCGCCAGACCGGTGCGTGCAGGCATTCGGCCAGCCGGCGTTGCAAATTGCGAAAGCCGGCCCGAGCCTGGTCCATCGCGCCGCGCCAGCCGCTGAAGTTCGTGTTGCTCGGGTCCAGCAGCAAAACGGCCGGCGGCAGTCCCAGGTTGATGGCCACGATGGCGATGATGGCCAGCGAGTGCCATTGATACTCGGTATTCGGGATGTTGGGCGTGAACCCTTCGATCGTCTCGCCGGGCCGCGAGTAGATGTTCAGACCCGGGGCCAGGCTTTCGACGATTCGCTCGGTGCCGTCGGGCCGCGTGCTCTTTTTGCTTTCGCCCATCGCGTCGGGGGCACTGCCGTCGAAAGCCGGCTCGAAGTGATGCAAGAGCGTGACGCAGGCCGCGATCTTCGCCTTCACCAACTGCGCGAAGTCGAGGTCGCTGCCCTGCTGGGCGTGCTCGACCAGCCGCGCGGCGACCGTGACGCCGCGAGTGGCGGAAATCCGCTCGCGCAGGTAGCCGTGTGTGACGATCGTCTCGCCCTGCTCGTCGAACGCCGGAAAGGCGACCGTGTCGCTCACCAGGCGGACGCTGGCCATCGGGTCGAGATCGTCTTTGGTGAGCCAATACTCCTGCGGCGCCCGATCGGCGTCCAGCAGCACGCCCATCACGCAGTTCTTAGTCGTGTTCTTCGGCGTCCGAAGTCGGTGATTTTCCACGAGCTGCAGCCGGCCGTCGCGACGCAGGAGACCCAGCACGTCGCCGTCGACGAGGATGTGCCGCAGAAACAGGCGTTCGAGTCCGGCGAAGGTGGACCGCTTGGCGCTGTCGCAGCGACGGGCGTCGCCGGCCCACGCCCGCCAGCGGGCGTTAAGTATGGCGTCCAGCTCCTCGCTGCCGGTGGCCGCGTCGGGGCGGAGCCCCTCGCGGCAGACGTTGTCGACCACGCGGTTGATGCCCGCCCCGAAAAGCCGGTCGTCGCGATCGAGCCAGCGGGCCTGTTCGACCGCCTGGAAATACTGCCGCTCGCTGCGCCAGTGGTAGTCGGCCGACGCGCCGTAGGCGGACGTGCCGGGCGGCGCCGGCCGGAACCGTGTGGACCGGCCGATGGCGTAATCGGCCCGGAGCGCGGCGAAGGCGCGATCGACGGTGCCGGCGGTAACGGTGCGGTCTCGGCGCATGCGGTGTCAGTCGCGGAAGTCGTAGGCGGAGCCGAAATGGCGGGTTTGGCCGGTGCCGCCGGTACTCGACTGGCGGGCGAGCCACTGCTGGGCCGCGTCCAGCTCCTTGTGCAGCAGCAGCATTTCGTTCTCGAGTTCCGCGCCCGATTTGCCGTCGACGGCCCGCTTGGGCGTGCGGCGCAGCAGGATCCGGCAGGCGGTGATAAAGGCGGCTGCCTTGCCTGCAGAGGCGTCCTCCGCATACGACGCGTTGTCGTCGTAGGCGGCCTGGACTTCGACGAGCGTGCTGGTACTGGAGAGTGTGGCCACGCCGTGCAGGCTACCAGCCGAACCGGACCGATTTCGTGCGAAATAACTCCGGACGGCTCGGATTGCCCGGATAGGACTAATCCGCCAGGCGATCGAGCAGCCAGCGGACGGCGTCGGCGGCCGATTGTCCCGGGCGAGGCGAGCCGGCCGCGGCGGTGTAGGTGCACGCGCCGGCCGATGCCAGGGCGACGCGCAGGCGCTGCAGCGACGTGGCTTGGTCGACGGTGAGCCGGGCCTCGACGTGCCGAGGCGTG
>CAZHRW010000096.1:0-3344 GCA_964535025.1 uncultured Planctomycetales bacterium | reverse complement strand
CCGCCACTGCCCGCCGGGGCCGATCCGCCCGCGCCGAGGGCCGTTAACTACGACTCGGGGACGGCATAGGCCAAAAGCTCCGCCATTTTCCCCTTCCGGCCCGGCATAAAACCCGAATTCTCCGAATTGGCCGAGGCACAAAACCCGAATTCTCCGAATTGGCCGACTCCGGAAGGTTCCCAGGTTTCCCCAGTCTGTGCAGCTTAACGCGTCCCCGCGCGAAAACGGGCGTTTTTCTCGTATCCCGTCCCCACATAGATGCCGTCGACGGAGAGCGGCATAAAACCCGAATTCTCCGTTATTTTACCTAGCTTACCACCGCCACCCCACGCGGCCGAACGGGGTGCCGGCCTGAAAGAAAGTGAACCCGGCGACGCATATTATTCATGGATCCTGTTACTTTGTGATCCAACACGTGAATTGTGTAGTGTCGTTTTATCCTTTTATTCATTTCAACTTCACTTTTGTTGAGAACGGCCTCCGGAGGACCGCTTGGGCATAGGAATTGCTATTACAGGGATTCGTCGCGGCCACATCGTTTGTCGCCCGCCGGGGGGAGAAGGCCGCTTGCCGAGCCGGCCGGGGAGGCGTCCTGGTGGGGGGTATCGATGGGCGCGGTCGCACGGGGCGCTTGCCGGGGGGCGCCGGCGTGATAGACTGGTGCCGAATGCTACGAAAGGCGTCGAAGGGATTCGCCGATGATGCGTAACGCGACGAGCCGTGCTCGCCCGGCCCAGCGAGGCCGGCGGAGGGCCACAACGGCGGCGGGGTGGTGTAAAGCGGGGACACTGCTGACCGTCGCGGCGGCGATGATGATGCTATCGGCACTGGCATCGCCAATCGCCGTGTCCGGCGGCCGTCGCGCGCTCGCAGCGTCCGGCGGTCGTGCGGCCGCGGCGTTGCGGACGGATTCACTTGCCAGCCGAGACAAAGCGAGGGAAGCCGTGCGCTCATCGGAAAGCATTCGCACCCCGCAGCCATTGGTGGTTGCGAGGATGGAGCCGCTGGAGGGTCGCCTGCTGCTCGACGCCGATCCCCTTACGCTGCCGCGGGTTATCGACGACGGCGACGCGGGGTTCGCCACGACCGGCGACTGGGCCGTCACGGTCGGCGCCGGCCACGCGGACGATCTCCGTACGATCGCCGGCGGGGACGGAACCGCCACGTGGACGGTCACCGGCCTGTGCCCGGGCTACCACTACCGCGTGTCGACCACCTGGACGCCCGCGGCGGACCGGACGGAAGACGCATCGTACACGATCGTCGCGACCCTCAACGCCGCGACCGTCTAGCCGGCCGATCGCGCCGAGCCCAAGACGCTCGCCGTCGTCCGCGTCGACCAGCAGGCCGCCCCGGACGACCGCAGCGCCGACGGGACCGCCTGGGAAGACCTCGACGTCGTGCTCGTCCGCGGCAACACGCTGTCGGTCACGCTGGACGGCGGGCTGGACGGCCTGCTGGTCGCCGACGGCCTGCGGGTCGAGCGCCTCGGCAGTTGGCAGCCGCCCGTCGGCGTGCCGACGCCCGAGTTCGGCCTCGCCGAGTCGCACTGGATGTACGCCGAGCCCGGCCGTACGTTCGATTACGGCGGCGGGCCGGAGGCCTACCGCCTCGGCGCCGACGGGCCCTACACGCACTACATCGACAACACCCACCCCAACGCGACCGACACGGCCAACCCCTTCGGCACGCCCGAGACGCCCCGGTTAACGATCCCGCGGGGCCTGCCCGCCGGCAGCGTCGTCGAGGTCCACGGCGGGCCGTACACGACCGCGACCGGCTACGGCCGGCTGTACCTGGATGGGACGGGCACGGCCGACGCGCCCCTCTTCATCCGCGGCGCCGCCGGCGGCGAGCGGCCCCGCATCGAGGTCAACACCGCCGCCGGGTACTACGTCACCGAGACGCGCTACCTCATCCTCGAGAACCTCAGCTTCCACCGGCTGGAGCTGCTCAGCCACGTCGATTCCGTGGTCGTGCGCCGCTGCGAGTTCGCCGGCGACCTGACCTCCGGCGGGATCGGCGTCTACCAACCCACCGGCGCGCCGCCGGAGGCGACGATCACGAACATCGTCATCTACGATACGCTCTTCCACGACAACGGCGACTGGCAGGCGGACTTCGACCAGGACGTCCACGGCGTCAGCGTGGCGCGCTACGGCATCAGCAGTCTGTGGGTCGTCGACAACGAGTTCTACCACCACAGCGGCGACGCCGTCCAGATCAACGCCAACCACCTCGACGACCGCGACAGCACCCACCACCTGTACGTCAGCCGCAACCTCGCCCACCACAACAAGCAGGACGCCTTCTGGACCAAGCAGGCCACCGACGTGATCTTCTCGGAGAACATCGTCTACGCGACGCGCCCGGCGACGGGCTACTCGGCGACGCTCGGCGGGGGCATCGGCGTGCAGTACAGCCCCGACCGCGTGTGGATCCTCCACAACGAGATCTATGACTGCGAGTACGGCATCCGGGCCTCGACCGACGGCGGCCAGGGCGGGATCGGCGACAGCCACGTGTACATCATCGGCAACGTCCTGCACAACATCCACCGCACCACCGGAACCGACTCGGGCGTATGGAAGGCCGGGGCCGCGGTGTTCATCGCCTCGGAATACTCCCACCGCTACATCCTCAACAACACGATCCACGACGTCGACGTGGGCATCTCCGTCCCCCGACGCGCGTCGGTGATCATCCGCAACAACATCCTGTGGGACGTCGCCGAAGAGCACATCTGGCTCGAATACCCCGACGCGCTGGCCACCTCGGCGCTCGACCACACGCTGTTCGACACCCCGGCACGCATCTACTGGGGACGCGCCGCCGACCGGCAGGTCCGCGACCTGGCGAGCTTCCAGGCCACCTACGCCGACCAGGGCGACGGCTGCCTCGAAGCCGACCCGCGGTTCGTCGACCCCGCCGGCGGCGACCTGCGGCTGAACTGGCCGACCGACCCCAGCCCCGCCGTCGACGCCGGGGCCGCCATCGACGCCTACGTGGACCTCTTCGAAAGCCTCTACGGCCTGGACATCGCCGTCGACTTCGACGGCGTCGCACGGCCGCAGCGCGACGGGATCGACCTGGGCGCCTTCGAGGCGTCCAACGCCGCCCCCGTCGCCGGCGACGACGAGGCGACCACCGCCGAGGACACCACCGCCCTGCTGGGCGCCGCCCTGCTGGCCAACGACACCGACGTCGAGGGCGATCCGCTGTCGATCCTTTCGGTCAGCCCGCCGGCCCACGGCTCGGCCACGCGGATGGACGCGCGGACGGTGGCCTACACGCCCCCGGCCGACTGGTACGGCACCGACAGCTTCACCTACACCGTCAGCGAC
>CAZHRW010000095.1:0-19174 GCA_964535025.1 uncultured Planctomycetales bacterium | reverse complement strand
CAGCCGCCGCAGTTCGCCGGCGACGTACTCGGCCGTGCGGTGAAAGGCCGTATAGTCCGACCACCGGTCGGACTGCCACAGCGCCCGCACCCATTCCAGTGCCGACGCCTCGTCGTAACGGGCGGTGAAATCGTCGATCAATGCCTGGAGTCTCGAGTCCAATGCGGTCATGGGCGCACCTTCGGCAAGGGATGATGCTCAATGGGACCTTGGGTCACGCTGTCCACGCTACCGCCCCGCCGGACCGTCGTCAAGGCCGGCGCGCGAAGCGACGGCAGGCCACCCGCACCGCGTGGCCTGCCGTCGTGGGGTCGACGCGCCGGATCCAGGGGCCGTTACAGGCCCACAGCGCTGTCGCTGATCAGCTTTTTCACGTCGCACGGCCGCTTGGGGCTGTAGCCGGCCAGCGGGTGGATGTGCTCGTGGACGGCGTCGATGATGTCGTTGGGGTACGGGAAGAACGCATCCTCGACGGCGTCGCCGGGGGTAATCCAGTTCTTGGCGCCCACGACCGTCGGCGGGGCGTCCAACTCGTCGAAGGCGAACTGCGCGATCTTCGAGGCCACCGTGTGCAGGTAGCTGCCCCGCTCGCAGGCGTCGGAGGTCAGGAGGATCTTGTGGGTCTTGGCGACCGAGGCGAGGACGGTCCCGTAGTTGAACGGCACCAGCGTCCGGGCGTCGATGATCTCGCAGGAGACGCCGTACTGGTCCTGGAGGACCGTCGCGGCGTCCAGGGCCCGATACAGCGTGGCGCCGAGGGTCAGGATCGTCAGGTCCGTCCCCTCCCGGCGGACGACCGGCTCGCCGAAGGGAATCGCGTAGGGCTCCTCGGGCACGCCGCCGGGAACGAACAATTCGGGCATGTCGTAGATCCGCTGGCTCTCGAAGAACACCACCGGGTCGGTGCCCGTCAGGGCCGACTGCATCAGGCCCTTGGCGTCGTAGGGCGTGGCCGGGAAGGCCACCTTCAACCCCGGAATGTGGGCGCAGATGCTCGTCCAGTCCTGGCTGTGCTGGGCGCCGTACTTGCTGCCGACCGACACGCGCAGGACCATCGGCATCTTGAGCAGCCCGCCGCTCATGGACTGCCACTTGGCCATCTG
This sequence comes from uncultured Planctomycetales bacterium, assembly GCA_964535025.1. GTDB lineage: Bacteria > Planctomycetota > Phycisphaerae > SM23-33 > FEN-1343 > JAAYZK01. Next base: position 18,071 of record CAZHRW010000095.1, on the reverse strand, counting down.
GTTGAAGATCTCATCGCCGGCGCGGCCCATGAAGTCGCAGTACATCAATTCCGCCAGCACCCGGCCGCCCTCCAGGGCGTAGCCGACGGCGGTGCCGACGATGGCGCCTTCGGAGATCGGGGTATTGAACAGCCGGTGGTACGGCAGCGCCTCGGTCAGCCCGCGATAGACGGCGAACGCCCCGCCCCAGTCGCGGTTCTCCTCGCCGTACGCCACCAGCGTGGGATCGGTGTAGAAGCGGTCGAGGATCGCCTCGAACAGCGCATCGCGGATCTGGATGCACCGGCCCTTGGGCAGGGGCTTGCCGTCGGCGTCCAGGCCCGTGCGGCTGCGCTTGGCGAGCATCTTGACGCGGGGGTTTTCCTCCTTCGGCAGGAGCACTTCCGGCTCGCGGGTCGGGTCGAGCGACTCGATGGTCTGGTTGGAGAACATCGTCCGATCCAGCAGCGTCCCGGGCGCCATGAGCGGCTCGCGGGGCGAGACCGACTCGTCGATGGCCTTGGTGAAGGCCTTGAACACCAGCGCTTCGGCTTGCTCGTTCATCGCGTCGATGTCGGCCTGCGTGGCCAATCCGGCCTCGATGAGCTGGGCGGCGTAGGTCGTCAGCGGGTCGCGCTCCTGCCAGGCGGCGACCTCCTCCTTGGTGCGATAGCTGCTGGCGTCGGAGGGCGAATGGCCGCTGAAGCGGTAGGTGATCGTATCGAGCAGGACCGGCCCGTCGCCGGCGGCGAGGATGGCCTTCTTGCGGCGGATGGCGTCGACCACGGCCAGCGGGTTGTACCCGTCGATCCGCTCGGCGTGCATCTGCTGGGGATTCAGGCCGGCGCCGAGGCGGGCGAGGATGCCGAAGCCCATCGTCTCCCCCGCCGGCTGGCCGCCCATGCCGTAATGGTTGTTGACGAAGTTGACGATCAGCGGCAGCCCCCCGCCGTGCTCGCGGTCCCACAGGGTGCGGAACTGGTCCATCGTCGCGAAGCACAGCCCTTCCCACACGGGCCCGCAGCCCAGCGAGGCGTCGCCGATGTTCGCGATGACGATGCCCGCCTTGTGGTTGACCCGCTTGAACAGGGACGCCCCGACGGCGATGTCGCCCGAGCCGCCGACGATGGCGTTGTTGGGATAGATCCCGAACGGCGGGAAGAACGCGTGCATCGACCCGCCGATGCCCTTGTTGAAGCCGCTGCTGCGGGCGAAGATCTCCGCCAGCGCGCCGTAGATCAGAAAGTCGATCGCCAGGTCCTTGACCGAGCCGTTGCCGTCCGGCTCGACGACCTTCAGGCACGCGCCGTCGAAGTAGTTTGTCATGATGTCGCTGAGGGTCGCCTCGTCGAGCTGGTGGATCGCCGAGAGGCCCTTGGCGAGGATCTCGCTGTGGCTGCGGTGGCTGCCGTAAATGTGGTCGTCGACCGTCAGCAGCGCCGCCTGCCCGACCGCCGCGGCCTCCTGGCCGATCGACAGGTGGGCCGGGCCGCCGTGGCTGTATTCGACGCCCTTGTACGTCTTCGTCAGCTTGATCTCGTTGAGCATGCTCTCGAACGCGCGCAGGATGGCCATGTCGCGCTGGATGCGGACGAGGTCCTCGGCGGCCAGCAGCTTGGCCTTCAGGGCGTCGGCGACAGTCCCCTGGTAGTCGTTGACCGGGATCGGCTTGAATTCGATGGTATCGCGACGGCGGACTTCCTCGGGACGGACAACCTGATTCTTGGGCATCGCTGATGGACTCCTCTATGAACGTGTTTCACAACCCGGCCGGTTCGCGGCGCTCTGGAGGGATCGTCCGCTGGCCGCGGGGTTCTGCGACGATCTCGAAACGTCCCCGGCGGCGGCGCCGGTGGAGGGGTAGATGACATTGATGTTCTTACGATCGAGAAACGCCCGCCATGGCGGCGGCGGGGCCACATCGGTGACGACCTGGTCGACCCGGTCGAAATCCACGATCTTGCACAGCGACGGGGCCTGGAACTTGCTGTGATCGACCAGCAGCACCGTCCGCTCGGCGTTCCGCACCGCCAGGCGGTACAGGTGGGCGCTCTCGATATCGCTGGCGGTCAGGCCGAACTCCATGCTCAACCCGTCGGCGCCGATGAACGCGGCGTAGCCCCGCAACTGCTCCAGCGCCGCCATGGCCAGCGGGCCGACCGTGTCCATCGTCGCCGGGCGGTACTGCCCGCCGAGCATGATCACTTCCAGGTCGGGCCGGTCAAGCTCCAGCGCCAGGCGGGCGGAGTTGACGATCAGCGAGACGCCCATCTTTCGTCGCAATTGCCCGGCCATCTCGAAGCAGGTCGTGCCGGAGTCGACGAAGATCTGATCGCCGTCCGTGACCAGGTCGGCGGCCAGGCGGCCGATAATCCGCTTGGCCTCGATATTGCGCAATGCCTTTGCACGAAAGGAGGTACTGCTCTTTCGGGGCAGCGACGCCCCGCCATAGACCAACTCCAGTTCCCCCTCGTCGGCCAATGCGTGCAGATCCCGCCGCACCGTCGCCTCCGAGACGCCCAGCAGCGACGCCAGTTGGCTGGCGCTGACGTGCTGGTGAGCACACGCCTCGGCCAGGATCTGTTCGTGGCGATGTCGCGTGGATGAACGCAAAGCAGTTACTCCGAACCTCACGGGCTCCGACCGGACCCCTTCTACCACCTGAAGTGGTGGAGTGCAACACAATTATGCGCGACATATGCAAATTTATGATTGACTCTTGCACGTTTTACCCTTACATACTGCAATAACAGTGCTGAGCTGACACCCGATCCCACAGGAAGCACCGCATGCATATGATCACGCTGCCCCAGCCGTCCGACTCCTTCACGGACGCCACCATCGTCCGCTGGTTCAAGCAGGCCGGTGAAGCCGTCGCCGCCGGCGACGTCCTGGTCGAGCTCCAGACCGAGCGGGACCTGATCCACGTCCAGGCCGACCGCGAGGGCGTATTGGCCGAGATTCTCGCCGGGCCCGGCACGACGCTGCGGGCGGGCGAGCCGCTGGCCCGCCTCGACGACGGCCATGCCGCCCCGGCGTCCGCACCGGCGGCCGAAACGGCCCCGACCGCCGCCGCGGCCGAAGCGCCGCCGGAGGGCGTGGTGCCGGTGATCATGCCCAAGGCGGGCAATACGATGGAAGAGGGCACCATCATCACGTGGCGTGTCAAGGAAGGCGACACCGTCGCCGTCGGCGACGTGCTGTTCGAGGTCGAGACGGACAAGGCCGCCGTCGAGGTTGAGGCGACCGACGCCGGACGGCTCGCGCGGATCGTGGCCGGCGAGGGCGACATTGTCCCCGTCTTCCAACCGGTGGCCTACCTGGCCGACGACGGCGCGGCGGTCGACGCCTACCTCGCCGCCCAGGGCGGCCCGGCGGCCGCGACCGAAGCGGCGCCCGCAGCGGCGCCGGCGGCGCCGGCCGAACCGGCGGCAGTGCCGGACGGCGTGGTGCCGGTCCTCATGCCCAAGGCGGGTAACACGATGGAGGAAGGGACGATCATCAGTTGGCGCGTCAAGGAGGGCGACACCGTCGCCGTCGGCGACGTGCTCTACGAGGTCGAGACGGATAAGGCCGCCGTCGAGGTCGAGGCGACCGACGCGGGGCGGATCGCGCGGATCGTGGCCGACGAAGGCGACATCATCCCCGTCTTCCAGCCCGTGGCCTATCTGGCCGACGACGACGCGGCGGTCGACGCCTACCTCGCCGCCCAGTCCGCCGCAACGGCCGCACCCCAACCGGCCGCCCCCGCCGCCCCCGCGGCCGCACCGGCGGCGCCGGCTGCAACCCAGGCTCCCGCGGCGACGACCGCCGGCGGGCGGGTGAAGGCCTCCCCGGCCGCGAGAAAGCTCGCGGCCGAGCGCGGGATCGACCTGGCCTTGGTCGGGGCCGGCTCCGGCCCCGCCGGACGGATCCTCTCGACCGACGTTCCCGCCACGGCGCCGGCCGCGGCGCCGAGACCCGCCGCCGTCGCCGGCCAGGCGGGGCGGGCGCCGATGAGCTCGATGCGCCGGGCGATCGCCGGGAACCTGCAGGCGTCCAAGCAGACGATCCCGCACTTTTACATGGAGATCACCCTCGGCGCCGACGCGATGTTGGACTTCTATCGCGCCGAGAAGGCCAAATACAAGTGCTCGATCAACGACGTCGTCGTCCTCGCCGTCAGTCGCGCCATCGCCGAGTTCCCCGCGCTGCGCAGCCAGGTCGACGGCAACGACGTCATCACGCACCCCCACGCGAACATCGGCATCGCCGTCGGCGTCGACGAGGGGTTGATCGTCCCGGTGCTCATGGCCGCCGAGGGGCTCTCGCTGCAGCAGATCGCCGGCGAGACCCGCAGGATCGTCGAGGCCGCCCGCAACGGTAAGATCGCCAACATGGGCCGCGGCGTGTTCACCATCAGCAACATGGGCATGTTCGGCATCCACCGCTTCTCGGCCATCATCAACCCGCCCGAGTCGGGCATCCTCGCCGTCGGCGCGGTCCGGGAGGACACCGTCGTGACCGACGGGGCCATCAAGGCGGCCCGGGTGATGACAATGACGCTGAGCTGCGATCACCGGATCGTCGATGGGCTGGTCGCGGCGCGGTTCCTGGGCAGAGTCAGGGAGTTGCTCGAAAACCCCACGGTGCTGGCCTGAGGGCCTTTCGTTTGCCGTTTTCGCCGTTTTGTCGTTTCGGGTTTGTTTCGTGTTTCGTGCTTCGAGTTTCGGATTTTGCCTGAAGGAACCATGGCTACCAAGAACCATTTCGACATCGCGGTCCTCGGCTCCGGTCCCGGCGGGTACATCGCCGCACTGAAGGCTGCCCAGTTGGGCGCGTCGGTCGCCGTCATCGAGAAGAGCCACCTGGGCGGAACGTGTCTGAACAACGGGTGCATCCCGTCCAAGGCGCTGCTGGCCTCGGCGGAGCTGCTGCACCGGATCGCCCATGCCGGCGAGTTGGGCGTGCACGTGGAAGGCGATGTGTCGTTCGATTGGACGGCCATCCAGCAGCGCAAGGACAAGGTCGTCGCCACGCTGCGCGGCGGCGTCAAGGCGTTGTTCGGCGCGCGGAAGGTGAAGGTCTTCGAAGGGCACGGCCGCCTGACCGGCCCCGGTGCGATCGCCGTCGAGGGCGCCGCGCCCGCGACGCTGACCGCCGACAGGATCCTCCTGGCCGTCGGCTCGACGCCGGCGCGGATCCCCGGCTGGCCGGAGGACCCGGCGATCGTCTGCACGTCCGACGAGTCGCTGCACTGGGACGCGCTGCCGCAGCGGCTGGTGATCGTCGGCGGCGGCGTGATCGGCTGCGAGTTCGCCTGCATGATGCAGCCGCTCGGCGTCGAGGTGACGGTCGTCGAGATGATGCCCCGCCTGCTGCCGGAGATGGACGCCGAGCTGGCCGACGCGCTGGCCGCGACGTTCAAGCAGCGCGGGATTGCCGTCCACACCGATACGAAGGTGGAAGCTCTCACCACAACCGGCGAGGGCGTCTCCGCCACGCTGTCCGGCGGCCAGACGCTCGAGGCCGACAGGGTTCTCGTCGCCACCGGCCGCCGCCCCGCCACGGCCGACATCGGCCTGGAGGCCGTGGGGCTCCAGACCGATCGCGGCTTCCTGCGGGTCAACGACCGGATGGAGACCGCCGCCGCGGGCATCTACTGCATCGGCGACGCGAACGGCCGCTGCCTGCTGGCCCACGCCGCCAGCGCGCAAGGCGTGGCGGCCGTCGAGAACGCCCTCGGTCACGCCCGCGAGTTCGCCGCCGCCGTGCCCTGGTGCGTCTATACCTTCCCGGAAATCGCCGGCGTCGGCCTGACCAGCCAGAAGGCCGTCGAGCAGGGCCTGCCGATCTCGGTCGGCAGGTTCCCGCTGAGCCACCTGGGCAAGGCGATGGCCACCGGTCACGAGGAGGGCTTTGTGAAGGTCGTCCGCCACCGCGAGACCGACGCCCTGCTGGGCGTGCACATGGTCGGCCACAGCGCCACGGAGGTCATCGCCGCCGCTGGATGCATGCTCGACCAACAGGCCACGACGCGAGACCTGGCCGAGGCCGTCTTCGCCCACCCGACCATCAGCGAAGCCGTGAAGGAATCGGCCGAGGATGCCCTGCACGCCGCGTTGAACCTGCCGCCGCGACGGATTATCAAGGCGGTTGCGGGTGGGCAGTCGTAGGGTCCGCGTTTGCAATTGGGAGAAGTGTATGCCATCCAGTGATGCAGACAAGCTCAACGTCGTCGCGCCCGCCCTGCGGGTGCTGCTGGCCGTGGACGGCCGTCCGGTGCGGGTGACGAAGGTCGACGAGGCGCCCGGCGGCGCCTTGACCGTGGCATTGCCGTCCGAAGCCGAGACGCCCGAGGCGATGGTCGCGGCCCTTCGCGAGGCGGTGGCGGGCAGGGCTCCGGGGGCCGTCGTGGTCGAGGGTGTCGGCACGTTCGCCGTGACGTGCTGCCAGGCGTCCGGCCGCGTGGCCGGCAAGGTGGCGGTGGTCACGGGCGCCGCCCAGGGGTTCGGGCTGGAGATCGCCCAGGACCTCGCCGCCCAGGGCGCGTACGTGGCCCTGGCGGACATCAACGTCGACGGCGCCGCCGAGGCGGCCGCCGCGATCTGCCGCGACCACGGCGAGGGCCGTGCGATGGGCGTGGCGATGAATGTCACCGATGCCGCGTCGATCCGGGCCGCCCTGGCCGAGGTCGTCGGCGCCTACGGCGGGTTCGACGTGTTCATCGCCAACGCCGGCGTCCTGAAGGCCGAGAGCGTCAAGACGCAGAGCGAGAGCGACTTCGACTTCGTCACCGCCGTCAACTACAAGGGCTACTTCCTGTGCGTGCAGGCGGCGGCGGCGATCCTGGCGATCGGCCACCTGGCCGACGGGGCCTATCGCAGCGACATCATCCAGATCAACTCCAAGAGCGGGCTGACCGGCTCGAACCGCAACGGCGCCTACGCCGGCAGCAAGTTCGGCGGGATCGGCCTGACGCAGTCGTTCGCCCTGGAGCTGGTCGAAGACGGGATCAAGGTCAACGCGATCTGCCCGGGCAACTTCTTCGACGGGCCGCTGTGGTCCGACCCGGACCGCGGGCTGTTCGTCCAGTACCTCCGCACCGGCAAGGTCCCCGGCGCCGCCACGATCGCCGACGTCAAGGCCTTCTACGAGGCGAAGGTCCCCATGGGCCGCGGCTGCCGGACCGCCGATGTGATGCACGCGGTGTATTACCTCATCGACCAGCACTACGAAACCGGCCAGGCCGTCCCTGTCACCGGCGGACAGGTCATGCTAAGCTGATCGCATTGAACTACCGAGAAAGAGACCGACGATGAACGAGACGAACGGACTACCGGAGACCCAATATGCCGTCCAGTTGATCGGTCCCGGTAAGCTGACCTTGAATAAGGCCAAGGCTGTGTTCAAACCCGGCCCGACGCAGGTGGTGGGCCGGATCGAGGCGGTGGGGTTGTGCTTTTCGGACCTGAAGCTGCTCAAGCAGTTCAGCGCGCACGCGCGGAAGAGCGAGATCCTCGAGGGGCTCTCGGCCGAGGCGCTGGCGGAGATCCCCAGTTACGTGCCGGGCGAGGCCCCCACGGTGCCCGGCCACGAGGCGGTCTGCCGGATCGTGGCCGCCGGCGAGCGGGTCACCCGCTGTCGCGTGGGCGACCGGCGGCTGATCCAGACCGACTACCGCGCGTTGAAGACCGCCAACGCCAACGCCGCGTTCGGCTACAACATCGAGGGCGGCCTGCAGGCGTACGTGTTGATGGACGAGCGGGTCACCGTCGATCCCGACAGCGGTGAGTCGTTCCTGATCCCCGTCGAGGACGACCTCAGCGCGTCGGCCGTCGCGCTGGTCGAGCCGTGGGCGTGCGTCGAGTGCGCCTATGTCACCGCCGAACGCCGCACGATCAAGGCCGGCGGACGGCTGGCGATCGTCGTCGAGCCCGGCCGCGAGGCCCGCGCCGTCGAGGGGGCCTACAGCGGCGACGGGCCGCCGGCGGACGTGGTGTCGGTGACGGCCGAGAAGATCGACACGCTGGCGAACGGGGCCTTCGACGACATCGTCTACTTCGGCGCCGCCGGCGCCACGGTCGAGGCCCTGTGCGACAAGCTCGCCCCGCGCGGGATCATCAACCTCGTCACCGGCGGCGACACGTTCGGCGAGCCGGTGTCGATCGACGTCGGCCGCGTCCATTACGGCATGACCCGCTGGATCGGCACGACCGGCGACGATCCCGCCGAGGCCTACGAGCATATCCCCGGCGACGGGGAGGTTCGCGACGGCGACAGCATCCTCATCGTCGGCGCCGGCGGGCCGATGGGCCAGATGCACGTCATCCGCGACCTGTGCACCGACGCGACGGGCCTGTCGTTGACGGCGACCGACTTCGACGCCGCACGGCTGGACTCCCTGGGCGCCAAGGCCCGCCCGCTGGCGGCGGCGAACGGCGTGGCGCTGCGGCTGGTCAACCCGCAGGAGACGCCGCTGGAGGAGACCTTCAGCTACATCGCCCTGATGGCCCCGGTGCCTCAACTGGTGGCCCAGGCGGTCCGCGACAGTGCCGAGCGGGCGATGATCAACATCTTCGCCGGCATCCCCGCCGGGACCCGCCAGGCGATCGACCTGGACACCTACATCCGCAACCGCTGCTGGATGTTCGGCACGAGCGGCTCGCGGATCTCGGACATGAAGATCGTCCTGGACAAGGTCACCGCCGGCAAGCTCGACACCAACATCTCGGTCGACGCCGTCAGCGGCATGGCCGGGGCGATCGAGGGCATCGCCGCCGTCGAAAACCGCACGCTGGCCGGCAAGATCGTCGTCTACCCGGCCCTGCGGGACGTCGGGCTGATCCCCCTGGCCGACCTGGCGGCCCACTACCCCGCCGTCGCCGAGGCCCTCAACGACGGCATGTGGACCCGCGCCGCCGAGGCGAAACTCCTGGCCGTCGCCGGAGGCTGAACGATGCCGACGCCAGAGACCACCCCCCCCGCCGCTCCCAAGCGCCGCCTGCCGCCGTGGTTGAAGCGGCGGATCCCCGCCGGGGCGAAGCTCCGCGAGGTGACGGACCTGCTGGCGGCGCTGGAGCTGACGACGGTGTGCGACGGAGCCCACTGCCCCAACCGCGGGGAGTGCTTCGCGCGGGGGACGGCGACGTTCATGATCCTCGGCGACCACTGCACACGCAACTGCCGGTTCTGCGCCGTCGAGCCGGGCGACCCGGGCCCGCCCCGCGCCGACGAGCCCGAAGCGGTCGCCGAGGCGTCCCGCCGGCTGGGCCTGCGGTACGTGGTGATCACCTCGGTCACCCGCGACGACCTGCCCGACGGCGGGGCCGCCCACTTCGCCCGGACGATCGCCGCGGTCCGCGCCGCCTGCGAGGGCGCGCGGGTTGAGGTGCTCACGCCGGACTTCCTGGGCGACACCGACGCGATCGACACGGTCCTGGCGGCGCGGCCGGACGTGTTCAACCACAACGTCGAGACCATCGCCCGCCTCTACGACGCGGTCCGCCCCCAGGCCGACTACCGCCGCAGCCTCGACGTCCTCGCCTATGCCGCACGCCGCGGCGAGGGCCTGGTGACCAAGAGCGGCCTGATGGTCGGGCTGGGCGAGACGCCCGACGAGGTCCGCCGGGTGATGGAGGATCTGCGCGGCGTCGGCTGCGAGGTGCTGACCATCGGGCAGTACCTCGCCCCCTCCAGCGCCCACGTTCCGGTGGCGCGGTTCGTCGAACCGGCCGAGTTCGACCGCTGGCGGGACGAGGGGCTCGCGATGGGCTTCGCCGCCGTCGCGGCCGGGCCGTTCGTCCGCAGCAGCTACCACGCCGAGCACGTCTTTGACGACGCGCGCCGCTGACCGCCGCGGCCGGTCACGATGCCCGACACGTTCGGAATGTCGTGCACCTTTTGCGTGACAGTCGCGCCCAAACCCGGTTCAATACCCCTATGACGCTCGAATATGCCCGACAGGTCCTGGACATCGAGATCAGCGCCCTGCGCCAGGTGCGCGATCACCTGGACCACACGTTCGTCGCGGCCGTGGACGCGATGGAGCGCTGCCGCGGGCGCATCATCGCCTGCGGGATGGGCAAGGCCGGGCAGATCGCCATGAAGATCTCCGCCACGCTGGCCTCGACGGGCACGCCGTCGTTCTTCCTCCATCCGGCCGAGGCCCTGCACGGGGACCTGGGCATGGTGCAGGCGGACGACCTGATGCTGGTGTTCTCCAACTCCGGCGAGAGCAGCGAGATCTCCGCCCTGCTGCCGTTCGTGCGGTCGATGGGCGTGCCGATCATCGCGGTGACGGCCTCGTCCAAGTCGTACCTGGCGGTCCAGGCGACCATGGCGATCCTGCTGGGCGACCTGGCGGAGGCCTGCCCGCTGGGCTTGGCGCCGACGGCGACGACCACCGCCATGCTCGTGGTGGGCGATGCGCTGGCGCTGTGCCTGATGAAGCGCCGCGGGTTCCGGGTGGAAGACTACGCCCGCCGCCACCCCGCCGGCGCCCTGGGGCGCAAGACGCTGGCGGTCAAGCACGTGATGCGGATCGGCGAGGCGGTGGCCACCATCGCCCCCGACCGGCCGGTCCGCGAGGCCCTGTTCGCCATCACCCGCGCCCGCAGCGGCGCCGCGGTGGTGGTCGACGCCGGCCGCAAGGTGCTGGGGATCTTCTGCGACGGGGACCTGCGCCGCGGGATTGAGAAGGACCCCGACTTCCTCACCCGCCCCGTCGGCGAGGTGATGATCGCCGACTGCTTCACCGTCTCCGACGCGCTGCGCGCCGGCGACGTGCTGGACCTGTGCAAGGACAAGCGGATCAGCGAAGTTCCCGTCGTCGACGCCGACGGCGTCCTGCTCGGCGTGGCCGACCTGAAGGGGCTGGTCGCCTCGCAGTAGGTCTCCGCGGCCTATTCGAGCGTCACGCCGTGGATGTCCTGCGCCTCGTCGACGACCCGCAGCAGCGCCATCAGGTCCGTCCGGCGGCGGAGGGTGATGCGGAAGGTGACGCGGGCGGCCTGGTCCTCGGCCGGCCGACGGAGGCTGACCTGCATGGCGTCGAGGCCGGCGCCGCCGAGGAGATGCTCGAAGCGCTCGACGGCCTCGGCGACCGGGCCGGTGGTCACGAGCGTCAGTTGGCGCTCGTGGGCGCGGGGGAGGATCCGATCGAGGAACCGCAGCACCCACAGCACCACCAGGACCAGCAGGGCCGTGAACGCGGCGACGGCGTACAGGCCGAACCCCGCCGCCAGGCCGACCGCCGCGGTGCACCAGAGGCTCGCGGCGGTGGTCAACCCGCGGATGCCGATCCCGAACCGCATGATCGCCCCGGCGCCGAGGAACCCCACGCCCCCCATCACGCCGTAGGCCACGCGGGACGGGTCGATGCTGATCGGCAGGCTCGGGTCGGTGAACACCTCGACGAACCGCAGGTTCACCACCATCGCCAGGGCCGCCCCGACGGCCACGAGCATCTGCGTCCGCAGGCCCGCCGACCGCCCGTGCACGCCCCGCTCCAGGCCGATCAGCCCGCCCAGGACCGCCGCGGTGATCAGCCGCAGCCCCGTCTCGATCGCGGCCCACCCCGCCGGGTCATTCGTCCAGGCGACCAGCGCCGATACGGACGATCCTGTCATGAACACTTCTCACTTCCGCCGCGCGATCGAGGGGCGGACCGTTCGCCGGTCGCTCCCGCCGGTGCCGTTTTTGTCGGCGAGGGCGACCTTCCCGAGCAGACGGGCCGCCTTCTTCATGTCGGCGACCTTGAACACGCAGGTCGTCCGCCCGCCCGGCGCGCCGCCGGAGGTGTAGCCGTACGAAATGTTGATGTGCGCGTCGGCCAACAGCTCGGCGACCGTCGCCAGGGCGCCGGGCTGGTTGGGCAGCGTCAGGACCAGCACGTCGGTCTCCGTCCAGTGGTCGTGGCTGCGGCCGAGCACCTCGCGGGCCTTCTCGGGGTTGTCGCAGACGAACCGCAGCACTCCGTGCTCGCTGGAGTCGACCAGCGTCAGGGCGATGAGGTTCAGTCGGGCTTTCGCCAGCCGGCGGGTGATCTTCGCCAGGACCCCCGGTTTGTTGACCAGGAACGCTGAGAACTGCGTGTCGATCCGCATCGCTGTGCCTTTCCGGCCGCGTGGCCCACGCCGAACGTACCACGGCGCCGGCCAGCGCGCCTCTCCACTCTAAAGGGTAGTCTTTGGCGCGTGATAAGGCAACCACCGGCGCCCGGACCCGCCTCAGCGGCCCTGCGGCGGCGGCCCCTGGCCCTCACCGTCGGCCCGATCGGACCAGGCCAGGACCGCCGCGACGACGGCGACGGCGGCCGTCTCCGTCCGCAGTGTCGTGCGGCCGAGGCGCACCGGCTCGTAGCCGGCCTGGCGGGTCGTGCGGCGCTCGTCGTCGGTCCAGCCGCCGGCCGGGCCGATGAGCAGGTCGACCGGTTCGTCGGCCCAGCCGGCCAGGACCGCCGCCGGCGGGCGCGCCCCGGCCGCCGCGTCGGCCAGCAGGCCCACCCCCGACCGGCCCGCGGCCGGCAGGTCGCCCAGCGACATCGACGGCTCGATCGCCGGCAGGTGGCACTGGTCGGACTGCCGGGCCGCGGCGATGCAGATCGCCTCCCAGCGCCGATGGGTCGCATGGCCGGGGCGGACGACCACGTCGCTCCGCGCGCAGAGGAGCGGACGGACGCTCGCGACGCCCAGCTCCGTGAGCTTCTCCAGCAGCCAGTCCAGACGCTTGCCCTTGGGCGGGGAGAACGCCACGTGGATCGCCGGGTGCGAACGCGGCAGAGGCCCCTCGCGACGGTCGATCGTCACCTCGACCTCGCGACGGCCGGCACGACGGATCACCCCTTCGGCCCGCACGCCCCGCCCGTCGAACAGCTCGACGCCGGCGCCCGCCTTCAGACGCAGGACGTGCAGCGCATGGTGGGCTTCCCCGTCAGCCAGAACCACCGGCGAGGCCGACAGGTCCGCTGCGTAGAATCGGTGCTTGGGGGCGCTCTTGTCAACCATAGGGCGGCCGGGCGGCCGGGACGGCCGGAAATCCGAAATCCGAAGCTCGAAATACGAAACAAACGGATAAACAGATTAAGACGGCAAGCGACGGCAAACAGCAAGACACGACGAACGGCAAAACGATAAACAGACAAGCTTAAACGGCAAAGCACATTCTTACCGTTGCTCAGGTCTTCCCGCTGTTGCGGGCGTCCTGGGCGTTGCGGAGCATGGCGGCGAAGATGAGCATGCGTTCGTGCGCTTCCTGGCGGAGCGCCTGGCGCTCGGGCTCGGCCGGCTCGTGGCTGCTGACGGCCAGTACATCGAACCAGTAGCGGCACTCCTTGGCTTCCTTGCGGCAGATGCGGAGGCGCAACAGGAAATCCTTCTTGCTCACCGCCTCGTTCGCCTCAACGTAATTCGCCCCCACCGATCCGGACGCCCGTATGACCTGCTTACCATCCTCGACAGCGGCCATCGTCTTGGGCAGGCCGTTCAGGAAGACCCTCGTTCGCCTGGCGAACGCCAACGTCCGGGCTTCCAGATCATACTCGTGATCCCCACCCACACGCATCTCCCTTGCTTCTCCGCCCTCTCCCGTGTCTCGCCGTGCTTTGTCGTTCGCCGTACGCTGCCGTTCGCCGTTTTTTGCCGTTTGCCGTGCTTTGCCGTTCGCCGTGCTTTGCCGTTTTGCCGTTCTTTGTCGTTCGCCGTGTTTTGCTGTTTGCCGTCGTTTGCCGTCGTTTGCCGTCTTGCCGTCTTCTCCGTTTATCCGTTTGTTTCGTATTTCGAGCTTCGCATTTCGGATTTCCCCCCGCGGGGGGAGCTTCGCATTTCGGATTTCCCCCCGCGGGGTCACAGATTCCTGCGGTACCAGTCGATCGCCCGGTTGAGTCCTTCCTCGAAGTAGACCTGCGGCTGGTAGCCGATGGTTTCCTGGGCGAGGGTATAGTCGGCGAGGCTGTGCTTGACGTCGCCGGGCCGGGGGTCCTGGTAGAGGGCTTTGACGTCGGTGTCCAGCAGGCCGGTGAGCTGGTCGAGGATCTCGTTGAGGCTGGTCGCGGCGTTGCAGGCGATGTTGACGACGCGGCCGTCGCAGGCGGCGGCGGGCGCGGTGGCGGCCAACCAGTTGGCGTGCAGGACGTTGTCGATGTAGCAGAAATCCCGCGTCTGCTCCCCGTCGCCGTAGACGACCGGCGGCTCGCCCCGCAGCAGGTGAGAGACGAATGCCGGGATCACCGCCGCGTAGGGCCCGTGGGGGTCCTGGTAGGGCCCGAAGACGTTGAAGTAGCGAAGCCCCAGGGTCTCCATGCCGTAACTCTTGGCGTAAGCGAGCAGATAGGCCTCGCAGGCGAGCTTGCTGGCGGCGTAGGGGCTGATCGGGCGGGGCACCATCTGCTCGTGCTTGGGCGAGTCGGGCTGGTCGCCGTACGCGCTGGAGCTGGCGGCGAAGATGAAGCGCTTGACGCCGGCGGCGCGGGCGGCTTCGAGGACGGTGAGCGTGCCGTTGACGTTGACGTCGTGGCTGGTGGCCGGGTCGGCCACGGAGCGGGGCACCGAGCCCAGGGCCGCCTCGTGGAAGATCGCGTCGACCGACCCGACCGCGCGGTCCATCGTCGCGCGGTCGCGGATGTCGCCCTCGATCATCACGATGCGATCCCGCACCGGCGCGAGGTTGGACGGCTTGCCGGTGGCGTAGTTGTCCACCACGACCACACCGTGGCCCTTGTCCAACAGGAACCGAACCAGGTTGCAGCCGATGAACCCCGCCCCGCCGGTGACCAGGTAGGTCGCCATAGATCAACTCCTTGGGTTAGTGATGCTCAGGCCATGCGGCCCCGCTCGTACTCGATGACCTGCTCAAGCGTCCGGCGCAGCGTGAACGTCGGGGCGAAGCCGATAAGCCCTCGGGCGCGGCCGAGGTCGGGCACCCGGCGGGGCAGGTCGTCGAACGGCTTGCCGTAGGCCTGCTCGTAGGTCAGGTATACCTTCTCGCTGCGACTGCCGGTCAGCTCGAGGACCCGGTCGGCCAGCGCGTCGATGGTGACGGCCTCGTCGGACCCGAGGTTGACCACCTGCCCGACCGCCTCCGGGCAGGCCGCGAGTTTCCACACGGCGCCGACGATGTCGGCCACGTGGCAGAACGATCGTACCTGCTTGCCGGTCCCGTAGATGCGGATCGGCTCGTCCCGCAGGGCCGCTTGAACGAAGCGGGGGATAACCATCCCGTACGTGCCGATCTGCCGGGGGCCGACCGTGTTGAAGAAGCGGCAGACCACCACCGGCAGGGCGAACTGGCCGAAATAGGCCAGCGCGAGGAACTCGTCGACCATCTTGCTGGACGCGTAGCACCACCGGCTGAATCGCGTCGAGCCGAGCACGACGTCGTCGTCCTCGGCGAACGGGATGTTCGCGCTCTTGCCGTACACCTCGCTGCTGGAGGCCAACATCACCTTGCGGCCGAAGGTATTGGCCAGCTCGAGGACCACCTCGGTGCCGTGGATGTTGGTCTCGATCGTCCGGACCGGCTGATCGACGATCAGTTGCACCCCGACCGCCGCGGCCAGATGGACCACGAGGTCGCAGCGCTCGATGAGGGTCGTCATCGTGTTGGCGTTGCGGATGTCGTCGCGGACGAACTGGTAGCGCCGGTGGCCCAGCAGGCCCCGGACGTTGTCCAGCGAGCCGGTGGACAGATTGTCGACGCAGACGACGGTATGATCGCCCGCCTGCTGTAAGATGAATTCCGACAGGTAGCTGCCAATCAGGCCCGCACCGCCGGTGACCAGAACATTCATAGGCTCCATCCTTCCGCAAACACCGACTGCTAAGCTTATCGGACATCGCGCCGCCGCACAAGACCGCGTGCCGAGCGACAGGCCAATCCGGTCGCGGTTTTTCAGCTTCAAGCCGCGTGCGATTGTGATAGAATCCCGGGTCCTGTCGACCGTCGGGGTCGGCACCGGCAGACACAGGAACCTTCGACGAAGGAGCAGACCCGTATGATTCACAAGTGGATGATGATGGTTCTCGTCCTCGCAGTGATAACCGGCTGCATGGCGACCGACCGGGACCCCGTCGCGCCGTCGAGCACGGCAGAGGCGGCGGCCCCGCCGGCGGAGACGGCCCAGCCGGCGGAGGCGGCCCAGCAGGACCAGGCAGCGCAGGCGGAGGAGGAGGCCCAGGACGCCGAGGCGGACACCGTCGTCTTGACCGTCGGCCAGACCGAGATCACCCAGGCCGAACTCGACGAGCGGATGCAGAACATCCCGGCGGCGCAGCGGGCGCGGTCCCGCGCCCAGCTCGTGCGGCAGTTGGTGACCCGGGCGATGTACCGTGAGTTCGTCCGCGCGAAGAACCTGACGGTCGACGACGAGGAGTACGAGCAGACCCTCGCCCGCCAGAGAGAGCGGTTCGAGGCCGCGATGGCCCGGGAGCGGGAGGCCTTCGAAGGCTACGTCGAGACGCTCCGCCCGTCGATGGCGCTCAATGCGTACGTCGAGACCGTCGTGTCCGACGAGCAGGTCGACAAGCTCATGGCCGACCACCCCGAGTTCTTCGACGGGACGAAGGTGACGGTCAGCCACATCCTCATCAAGTGCAACACCTGGGACTCGACGGCCGACCAGACCGCCGCCCGCGACAAGCTCCAGGGCATTGTCGATCGGATCAACAACCGCGAGCTGACCTTCGCCGAGGCCGCCAGGCAGTTCAGCGAGTGCCCCTCGTCCGACAAGGGCGGCGATCTGGGCCAGATCGAGTTCGGCGGCCCGATGGACCCGTACTTCACGATCCAGGCGTTCAGCACGGACGAAGGGCGGATGTCCGAGATCTTCCGCACGACGCACGGCTGGCACGTGGTGCTGGTGACCGACGTCCAGCGCGGGGACGGCACGCCCAAGCCGTGGGCGTCGCGAGGCGGGTCGGAGATCCAGCCCGAGAGCCTGGCGCAGCGGGCGCTGCGGGCGATGTTCGAGAACGAGATCCACATGGCCGCGATGGACCTCATCCCGATCGAAAACGACCTGCCGCCCCTGCCCGAACCACCCGCCCCGCCGGCGCCGGCCGCCGCGACGGACGATCAGACGGCCGACGAGTAGGGCGGCCGGCCGCAGGCACGATGCGAACGGGCCCCCGTCGGCAGCCGGCCGGCGGGGGCCCGCGTCTTGTCTGGGTGCGCGGATCGGCGGCGGCTCATCCGCCGATGCCCAGATCCTCCCGCGTCAGGAGCGCCTCGAAGGCGAACCCGGCGGCGGTGATGTTCTCGCGCCCGCCCTGGAGCCGGTCGATCGTGCCGACGATCTTCACCACCGTCGCCCCCGCCGCCGTCAGGGCCCGGGCGGCCTCGATGACCTGCCCGCCGCTGGTGACGACATCCTCCACCAGCAGCACCCTGGCGCCGGCCGGCAGGGCCCCTTCGATCTGCTTGCCCGTGCCGTAACCCTTCCTGGCGTTGCGGACGATCACGTACGGCAGCCCGCCGGCCAGGCTGGTCGCCGCCGCCAGCGCCACGGCCCCCAGCTCGGTGCCGGCGATCACCGTCGCCTCGCCCGCCCGGGCCGCGAAACGCCGCCCCAATTCCGCCAGGATGTCCGGCTGGGTCTCGAAGAGGTACTTGTCCAGGTAGTAATGGCTGATCGCCCCGCTGCGCAGTGTGAACTCGCCCTCCAGGTAAGCCACCTCCCGGATCCGCGCCGCCAGTTGTTCCGTCGTCATCGCCATGGGTTGCACTCCTTGGCCGTCGGCCGGCCGATGTACCAGATCTCCGCCGCCGGGTCAACGAGGAAGGGGCGGCGGTCGCGCTGTCGCCCTACGGGGTGGAGATCCGTTACCCAAGCGACCAGCCGACCCCGACCCTTGATGAGGCGCGCGAGGCCCTGGCCTTGGCTCAGCGCGTGCGCCAGGCCGTCGTGCCGCTGCTCAGCCGCCGGTAAGATGGTACGCGCCTCGGGGGGATGGATGCCCCATGGTCGTCCGGCAAAAAGCCCCGGTCCGGCCCGTCTGGTCGCTTGCCTGGGGGGGGTCGAGCGTCTATCGTAGGGGCTTGCCCCAGGGGCGAGCGATCATGAAACATAACGAACTGTCGAGCATCCGCGATACGGTCCAGAGCATCTGGGTGGCGAT
>CAZHRW010000094.1:0-27927 GCA_964535025.1 uncultured Planctomycetales bacterium | reverse complement strand
AACGGGCTCATCCGCCACGGCTGCGGCGGGCAGACCCCCCCCCAGCCGTACCCGCCCCACAGCCCGTCGAGGATGTACAGCAGCGTCTTGCCGCCGGTGTGCTCGTGGCCGAGCAGGTCCACCAGCGTGCGGTAGGAGCCGGTGGCCGGGTTGGCGTAGGGCAGGTAGGGATGGAGATCGAGATAGCCCGGCGAATTGGGCCGGCGGTTCAGCGAGCCGTAATGGTTCTTCCCGCACAGCGTCACGCCCGCCAGGTGGGCCTTGAGGATGGCGAAGTTGATGAAGTAGGTCGCCTCGGCGTAATAGCGCGGCAGGTAGTCGGGGTTGTAGCCGTCGCCGTCGGGGGTGCTCCAGCCGAACGCGACCGACGAGGTGGCGGTCCGCTCGCGTCCGGGCAGGTCGCGGCCGTCGCGGCCGCTCATGTAGTGGACGCCGGGGAACTCCGCCACGAGATAATCATACTCCCGGTTGGGGAAGTTGGCGGTCGGATCGCCGATGGCGATGCAGTCTTCCGGCACGCCGGCGATGTTGACCAGTTGATCCAGC
Source organism: uncultured Planctomycetales bacterium (assembly GCA_964535025.1). GTDB lineage: Bacteria > Planctomycetota > Phycisphaerae > SM23-33 > FEN-1343 > JAAYZK01. The sequence continues at coordinate 27,381 of CAZHRW010000094.1, read as the reverse complement.
AGCGAGGCGATCAGCTCGACGGTGACGCTGTTGGACTCGAGGTTGCCCGTCTGCTCGCCGGTTTCGTCGACCCACCCGGAGGAACTGACGTTGCAGACCGTCAAATTGATCTTGATGGCGATGGTCTCGCCCGGCTGGTAGCCGACGTCCCCGCGGCCGCGTTCGAGGTTGAAGTGGCGAAACAGCGCCTCCCACGCCAGGTCGGCCGTCGGTTGGCCGGTCAACGCGCGGAGGCTGTCGGCCATCATCCGGTCGGTCACGGCCCGGTCGGTGTAGCCCTCCCGCCACCAGTACCCCGAGCCGTCCCAGTCGGTCGCGTCGGGGTCGTGGGCCCACACGACGCGGCCGGGGAAGATGCCCCTGGCCACGCCGATCGGCTGGTTGGGCGGCTTGACCGTATCGCGCGGCTCGGTCGTGTACGCCTCGGCCGTCTCGGAGGGCATGTGGGTCAGCGCCAGATACAGCCCTGCGACGCCCACCACCGCCGCCAGGGCCGCCACGACGTACCGGCTGCGGCGCAGCCACGCGCGGGCCCGGTGGAACGCCACGATCGACGTGAGCACCCCCGTCAGCCACACCACGAAGCTCGCCGCCAGCGGCGCCGCCGCCCGCTGGCACGGGTAGGCCGCCCGGCTCGGCTTGGGCACCACCCGAACGAGGAACCAGACCAGCGCCGCCAGGCCCGCCAGGGGATACAGCCAGATCAGCCAGCGCCGCTGCCACCATAAGCGGCTCGGGTCCAATGGCTTGCCTGTGCGGGGACACGTACGGCCCGAAGCGCCTTCGTGCGGATGCGCCATCGCGTTTCCTCCCATCGGTTGCCGCGAAAAGAAGGTGCGGCGACTCGGCCGTCTCGAAGCGGCGGCCGGAACTGGTAGGGCGCATTATCGCACAAGCCGGTGGGGGATCAAGAGGTTAGACCGCCAACGACACACGACGACGGCCCCCCCGCCGTCAGGGGACGGTCACCTCCACCGGCTGGGCGGCCGCCGGGACACGCCCGGCTTCGGTCTCCAGCTCGATCGTCCAGATGCGATCGTAGGGCAGGTCGTGGTCGTCGAGGTAGGCCAGCAGCCGTCCGCGGTTGGGCGCCTCGAACAGGCGGATCGCGCGGCGGTGTGTGAAACTCACAAGGGTATGAACCAGCTTGACATCCCCGTCCGCCGGCAGCCGTGCCTCCTGCTGCTGGAGGGACTCCGGCGTGCTGGTCACGTCCAACGGATGCTCGATCACGTACTTCATCACTCACCCTCCGGGCCTGGGCCTCCCTCCGCTCCCGTTATTCTACGCCGGCCCGGACGGGTGAATTCCACCTTCATCGAGATCAGCCGCGCAGCTCGGCCCCGCAGGCCTGCTTCAACGCCGCGACGACCGCCTCGATCGCGGCGTCGACCTCCTCGTGGGTGAGCGTGCGGTCGGCGTGGCGGAACACCAGCCGGCCGGTGACCGACTTGCGCCCGCCGCCGGCCTGCTTGCCGCGGTAGGTCCCGACGTACTCGATCCCCCTCAGCAGCTCGCCGCCGGCGGCCGCGGCGGCCGCGGCAAGCCGGTCCCAGGTGACCGCTTCGTCGACGACGACGCTCAGGTCCCGCCGGATCGCGGGGAATCGCGGCAGCGGCGCGTAGGTCCGCGTGGCCCGGCCCATCTCCAGCAGGGCCTCGAAATGCACCATCGCGCCCGCCGGCCGCGCCGTCAGGCCGTAATGGTCGGCGACGGCCGCATCCACACGCCCCATCACGCCGAACGCCCGCCGCCCGTCCGGCGTCACCAGCGTCAGCGCCGCCGCCTCGCCCGCCGCGAAGCCGTCCACGTCGGCCGCCTCGACCGCCAGCGACGCCCGCGGGTCGAACCGGCCGATCACCGCCTCCAGGGCGCCGCGGACATCCGCCAGCGCCCCGCCGGTCAGCAGGGCCAACTGCACGTACTCATCCGGCAGGGCCCCCTCGTCGCCGCCGGCCGGCGGCGGCGGGAAGACCGCCGCCAGCTCGAAGAGGCGCACGTCCTCGTTGCCGGCGTCCTGGTTGACCTTCCCACTGCGCAGCAGGTTCGGCAGGATGCCCTGCCGCAGCAGCCCGTTGGTCTTGCGCAGCCGCGGGTCGACCGCCAGCGAGTCGCGCCAGCCGAACAGCTCGGCCTCGGCGCCGTCGATGAACGTCGGCGTGATCGCCTCGAAGTACCCGGCGGCGTTGAGCACCGCCGCGGCCTCCCGCCGGGCCGTCTCGGTCGCCGAGGGCGGCTTGACCTCGTGGGTGACCGAGCCGCCGATCGGGATCCTGTCCAGCCCGTAAATCCGCCCCACTTCCTCGATCAGGTCCACCTCGCGCGTCAGGTCCGGCCGGTGCGGGGGGATGGTGCACCGGATCGACTGGCCCGACCGCTTCGGCGCCAGGCCCAGCGCGTCGAGGATCCTCACCTGCTCGGCCACGGGCACCTTCAGCCCCAGCAGGCTGTCGCAGCGGGCGGTCCGCATGGCGACCACGGGCGGCTCGTACGGCGTCGCCCACACGTCGACGACGCCGTCCAGCAGGTCGCCGCCGGCCAGCTCGAGGATCATCCGGCACGCCCGCAGCGACGCGCGTTCCAGCCCCACCGGGTCGACCCCGCGTTCGTAGCGGTAGCTCGCGTCGCTCATCAGGTTCAGCGCCCGCGAGGTGCGGCGGTTGATCAGCGGATCGAACTGGGCGGCCTCGATGAGGACGTTGGTGGTCGTCTCGCCCACCTCGGTGTCGATCCCGCCCATCACGCCGGCGACGGCGACGGGCCGGTCGGCGTCGGCGATGATCCCCATCCAGTCGCGCAGCGCGTGCTTGGACCCGTCGATCGCCGTGATGAACTCCCCGTCGCCGGCGCGCCGGACGACGATCCGCCCGCCGTGCAGCGTGTCGAAGTCGAACGCGTGCAGCGGCTGGCTGTACTCCATCAGCACGTAGTTGGTCACGTCCACGACATTGTTGATGCTCCGAAGCCCGACCGCCTCGAGCCGCTCGACCAGCCACGCCGGCGACGGGCCCACGGCGACCCCCCGCAGCAGCCTCGCCGTGTAGCGGGGGCAGAAGACCGGATCGAGCACCTCGACGCCGACGTGCTCGCCCACGTCGCCGCCGGCCGGGATGTTGTCGAGGTCCGGCAGCCTCAGCGCCGCGCCGGTCGCCGCGGCGATCTCGCGGGCCAGGCCGATGTGACCGAGGCAGTCGGGGCGGTTGGAGGTGACCTCGACCTCGAACACCAGGTCGCTGTCGGTCTCGTCGAACACCGGCTCGACCTCCAGGCCGATCCCCGTCAGCAGCGCCGCCAGCTCGGCGGCCGGCATCGCGATCTCCACGTAATCCGTCAGCCAGTTGAGGGATACTTTCATCGTCGGCTCTTCCTGTCCATCCCGCCGCCCCAGCGCGGCGAACGGGCCATCATACCCGACCACCCGACCATGTCAAAGCGCCCGCCGCACCGGCCCCGCACCGGACAAGCACGCTCAGCCGGGTCCTTTGCCGTTCGCCGTTCGCCGTTCGCCATTTCGGCTCTCCTCCCCGTTCCGTGATTGGTGGGGGGCTGCTGATGTTGACGACGGAGATAGCCACATAAGGACACAAAGATAGAACGGCAAGAACAGCAACGACACAGCCAGCTACAGAGGCCACAGAGGGCTCGCAGACTAGCGGCCAACAAGTAACTTCAATCTTCTTGCTCTGTGTGCTCCCGCCTCCGCCAAGGCTTCGGCGTGGCAAGCCGTGCCCGGGCGGTACAAGCCCTTGCCGTTGGTTCCTTTGCGTTCTTTGTGCCCTTTGTGGCTCTCCTCGTCGTGGCCTTTTGCGGCGACAAAGCAACCACGAAAACGGGATGAGATCCGCCATTGGGCCGTTTGCCGTTCGCCGTCGTTTGCCGTCTTTGCCGTTTGGCCGTTTCGAATCTGCTTGGTCCTTCGGATTTCGGATTTCGGGTTTGCTCACCGCCCGACGCGCCCGGGGCGGATTCATATCGTAGGGTACTTGCGCGAGCCACCTGTGGCGGTGGCACTTCCTGTCCACGTACTTACGGAGACGAGTCCATGAACGGGGCCAATCTATCCACCGTGGGTGTGATGCGCGGCGACGACGCCGCCGGCGACGACGTCGAACTGGTCGCCCTCATGCTGCCCTCGGCAACCCTGTCGCGCCTGCGCACCTACTGCGCCAAGGCCAACGAGACGCAGAACCGCGTCATCGCCGCCGCCGTCGAGCAGTACATCGCCGCCCGCACGCCGCGCTGATCCTTGCCGGGTGCGGGGCGCCGCGGCTCACTCGCGGCGCTCCGTCACCCGGGGTGGTCCCCGGGCGCATCACCTCGACAGATCCCCACCCCAGAGGTATCATCACCTTGATCCATGGGGGCCCGGGAGGCCGAGGATGAAACGCATCGCCCTGTCAGCCGTGCTGGTGGGCCTGGTGGCTCTGACGACGGCCGCGACGGCCGAGGTATTCTGCGTGAGGCCCGACGGGGCCGCGTACGGCTCGGGCAGCGGGGCCGACTGGGCCAACGCCCTGAGCGGCTTCCCGGATGCCGACAGCGGGCGCTGGGGCGACGGCGCGGGCAGGATCGGCGCCGGGGACAGCCTCCTGGTCGCCGCGGGCGACTATCACACGGCGCTGGCGCCGCCGGTCGGCGGCACCGGTGAGAACGCACGCCTCGTCATCCGCCGCGCCACCCACGCCGACCACGGCCCCGACGCCGGATGGAACGCCGACCTGGACGGCCCCGTCCGACTGGTCGATGCGGCGTCGATCTACCTCGACGGCGTCGACTACGTCACCGTCGACGGCGCGACCGAGTACGGCTTCCACGCCCGCAACACTGGCACGTACGGCCTGTCGATCGTCAACGGCTGCAGCCACATCCTCGTCCGCCACGTCCGCACCGACGGGTCGGTCCAGCAGGACAACTACCGCGGGTTCAACCTGCGCAGCAGCCGGAACGTCACCCTCCGCCGCTGCTGGAGCTCCAACTGCCCCAACGACAGCGTGCTCATGCTGGGCATGACCGGCCTCGTCCTCGAACACTGCCGCTTCGGCCCGCGGATCACCCCCATCGACTACCCCTGGCACGCCGACCTGATCGAGGCGCGCAACAACACCAACATCGATTTCCGCTTCAACCACGTCGACTGGGCGCCCGACGGGGTGTTCCTCTTCGAGGGCAACAGCCACTGGCGGATCTACGGCAACGTCTTCCGCGGCGGCGGCAAGGGCACGCGGACCCACTCGTCCAACCCGGTCAACGGGCCCGTCTACGTCCACAACAACGTCTTCGACCAGTCCTACCAGGGCATCGCCTACGGGTCCAATATCTCCGGCGTCGCCGCCAACAACGTCTTCTACCGGAACCTCCACGCCCCCGGCTTCGGCGGCCTGACCGCCGGGCCGAACTACTACTACGCCACCAGCGGCAAAAACGACACCGGCGGCGACCCCTTCGTCGACGCCGCGTCAGGCGACTTCCACCTCGTGCCCGCCACGCCCGCCGTCGACACCGGCGCCGCCCTGGGGGCGCCGTTCGACCTCGACGCCGACGGAATCACGCGGCCGCAGGGCAACGGCTGGGACATGGGACCCTTGGAGTACCTCCCCCTGCCCGGCGATGCGGACGGCGACGGCGACGTGGACCTCGACGACTTCGGCCACCTGAAGGAGAACTTCGGCCGTGCCGCCGGCGCCGGCTGGGCCGACGGAGACTTCGACGGCGACGGCGACGTCGACCTCGACGACTTCGCCCTGCTCAAGCGGCACTTCGGTACGACGAACGACTGAACACCCCCGACAGCCAGCGCACCATCCGCCGGGACCGGCCGCGCAGCAGCAGCAGCGGCCCGCCCACCACCACCAGGAACGCCGTGCCGAATTGGGGTGCGACGGCGAGCATCACGTTGTCACCGGCCATTCGCCCCTCGCCGGTCTTCGCCCGAGCGGAGATCGTCTGTCGCGGCGAACCGCCGCCGACCGCCGCCCGCCCGTCGTCGCGCGTCTCGGCGGCCGTGGCGGCGCCGGGCGAGTCGAAGGGGGTGTACATCAGTTCCTCGGTCGGCATCAGGCGGCCGCGGATCAGGCGCGTCGCATCGGCGCCGACCACGTTCCACGCCGGCCTCTCGCCGCGGCGATCGCTCACCCACGCCAGCACCGCCGCCGGGTTCTCGCCGTCCGGGCGGGCCTCCAGCGCCGCCTCCGCCGGGCGGTGCAGCCTCGCCGCCTCCGCACACAGCCGCACCGGACCGAACCCGCCCCGCCCGGCCGCCTCAAACACCAGCGCGGCCTGGCCGGCCGATGCCGTCTCGGGGATCTCAACGGTGGCGATCTCGACGTGCGCGCCGAGCGCGGCGGTGCACACCAGCGCTATCATGGCGCAGGCCACCAGTGCCTTGGAAAGCATCACGTGTTCCTCCCACGACAAATCATGAGCAACCTCTTGAGCAATCAGAGGTTGGGGCGTCTACTCCCTTCGCCCCGGTGCGGCCGAGCCGCCGCACCCGATAACGTGTCCCGATAGACCGGGCCGAACGCACGTACCAATACCGCGCGATCGGAAATCTGTAAAGGAAATAATCCGAGCCCCTTCGACCCGCCCACGCCGCCGTCGGCCCCGCCCCGCACGGGCCATCGGTGGCCCGCCCACCGGCCTTACCGCAGCGTCACATCCTCGACGTACGGCCCGATCGTCACGCCGGCGTCCTCGAGCGTCGCGGCCCGCCGGCCGTTGAACGAGACGTTCTCGATCCGCACGCCCCGCACCCCGTGCGACTCGTCGAACCCGTCGAACGTCGACGCCGGCCGTCCCGCGCCGCGCACGCGGATGTCGCGGAAGGTCACCGCCTCCACGCGGCCGCGCCCGGTGTTCTCGGTCCACATCGTCGGGCGGATCACGATCACCATCAGCCGCGGGCAGAAGTGCGCATCCGGCACGAAGCGGTCGTCCGGGCCCTTCTGGATGAGCGGCCGAAGGTTGACGTCGTCGACCTCCAGGTCGATGTTCTCGAACGTGACATCCCGCACCGTCGCGTGGTCGCCGTGCTGGATGTCCATGGCGACGTAGTTGGTCCGCACGATCGCGATCTCGCGGAACGTCACCCCGGCGATCTCCGGCGCGCACGTTTCGGCCCCGATCTCCAGCGCCCGTCCCCAGTCGTTCCAGATCACGCACCGCTCGGCCAGCACGTTCCGCACGGGCTTGTCGGCATGGCGCGGCATCCCCTTGATGACGATGCTGTCGTCGAACGACCGGATGAAGCAGTCGCGAATGACCACGTCGCGGCTGTTGCAGATGTCGATCCCGTCGGCGTTGTACCGCCACAGGCCGATCACCTTGACGCGGCTGATGCGAACGTCCTCGCAGCCGAACACCGACAAACACCACACCGCCGAATCGCGCAGGATGACCCCCTCGACGGCCACGTCGCGGCAGTCGGTCAGCCGCACGCACCCGCCCTCCGGCCCGCGCGGCAGCCTGCTCGCATCGAGCACCCCGCGCCCCGCGATGCGGATGCCCGACGCGCCCCGCGCCTGCACCGACCCGTACACGACCGCCCCGGCGGCCACGTACAGCGTCTGACCGCTCTCCAACTTCATCGGCCCGACCTCGTGCACGCCCGGATCGAACCAGATCACGTTCGGATCGTCCCGCGTTGGCACCGCCGCCTCCACCGGGTCGGCAAACAGGTGCAACGCATGGTGCCACCCGTTCACTTCCACCGTCACCGCCCCCGCCTCGGCCAGCCGAAACCGGATCCGCCGCCCCTCCACCCGCGGGGCGATCCCCCGCGACGACGGCCGCACCGCCAACGACTCGACCGGCCGACGCGACACCACCTCCACCTCGACCGGCCCGGTCATCGCCCACGCGGCCAGCGACGCCGGCTCCGTCTGATCCAGCGGCCGCTGATAGCCCGGCCACACCTGGTTGAACGGCATGGCCGACACGCGGCAGCGGTACACCCCCACCGGCCGTCCGTTCACCGTCACCTCGAACGCCTCCGACCTCGCTTCCCCCCTCGGCACCTCGACCGCCGCCACCACGCCGTTCGAATCCGCCGTTGCCATTGTTTCTCCTTTCTCGCGTGCCGCCGCCGTACGCTACACGCACACCCGGACAAGATCAATGCCGCGGCTGGACACGCGTCGTGGGCATGCCGCAGGACTTCCCGGCCGACGCTGCTGACGCCCGCCCGGCACGAACGGAGGCCATTCAGAAGCGCGCATCCGAAATCCGAGATTTCAGATCCGCGTCGGTGACAGCCGGCGCTTGAGGCGCTGGCGGAAGCCCAGGCGGCGGGCGAGGGCGAAGGGGCCGTCGGGGTTGAGGACGACGCCGCCGCTCAGCAGGGCGCGTTCGAGCGCGCCGGGCCGACCGAGGTGAAGCTGGCGGGCCAGGACGCGGGCGGCGCGCTGGCCGAGGACGACGTCGGCCAGGTGCAGGGCCATCCGCATCGCGCGGGCGGCGCCGGTCCGCGCGATCATCGCGGCCAGGGCATCGACGTCGACTCCGCCGGCGGCGCCGCGGGCGGCGAGGGCGACGTCCCAGACCAGGCCCAGGCGATCGAACTGGTGGCTGGCGGCGCCGTGGACGGCGGCGATCAGCAGCAGCGCCTCGGCCGGCAGGTCGCGGCCGCCGCCGCCGAGGTCGTCGTAGGTGACCGACAGCCCCGCGCGCAGGGCCGGGGAGTTCACCAGGTTCCAGTGCAGCTCGACCGACCCGGCGGTCGGGTCGGTCCGGTCGAACGTCTCCTCGCCGTACGCCGCGGCGTGCTTGCGCCCCGCCTCGTGGCGGGCGCGATAGCCCAGCGACCGCATCGCCCGTTCGGCGGCGGGCCAACAGGCGCGATCGATCAGCAGGTCCAGGTCGGTGAACGGGCGGAGGGCCGGCTCGCCGTAGAGCCGCTCGGCGAAGACGGGGCCCTTCAGGACGATCGGCACGACGCCCGCGGCCGCCAGGGCCGGCAGTAGCTCGGTGAGTTGCCCGCGGAGCTTGAGCGTCAGGGCCGTGCGATTCAGCAGCCGCCGGCGGGCGTCGCCGAGGTCCTCGGCCGGCACGTCCATCGCCCGGAGGTTCCGCAGCACCGCCGGCAGGACGCCGTGGCGGTCGGCCCGGTCGAGCAAGGCCCGCAGGTGCGACCCGCGAGGCACTGCCGGCGGCGGCGCGGCGCGGCGGTCGTCGGGCTCGGAAAGGGCCACCAGGGCAGGCGCGGAGGACGGCGCCACGGCGGTCACCGCAGCGTGTCGGCCAGCCGGTCGGCCAGGGAGGCCAGGTCCGGCCCGACGCTCAGGCCATACACGTCGCACTGGGCGACCAGTTGGGTCAGCGTGCCGAACGCCCGACCGGCCGGGCCGGCGGCGCGGGCGTCGGCGGCGCGGACGTTCTCGCGGGTCAGGGCCGTCACGGCGCTGAGCCGGTCGACCGCCGTCAGCGCGTGGTCGCGGGCGTTCCGCTCGCCGATCAGCAGGATCGCCTTGGGGATGAAGCGGCGGCGGGGATCGGCGCTGGGCATGTCGCTCAGCCGGATCCGCCGCTCCTGGGGCACCGCCGAGGGACTGCTCGGCGCCTCGGCCAGCCACGGCAGCAGTGCCACCGTGTCGGTGTGCACCTTGACGGCGCGGGGCAGGCCCCAGACGGTCAGCGGACGGTCGGGCCCATCGCGGCCGACGAAACAGGTGTCGTCGGCCATCAGTTGTCGCCCGGCGCCCAAAAGGGCCAGGGCGGTGGTCGTCTTGCCCCGCCCGCTGACACCCGACAGCAGCACCGCGTAGCCGTCGGAATCGGCGACGCCGGCGGCGTGGACGGCGACCTGGCCGGCCTGGGCGAACAGGTCGATCAGCAGCGGCAGGACGCAGCCGTAGTCGATGGCGCGCTCCTGCCCCGGCGCCACCACCAGGTGGCCCTGGCCGGCGGCGAGGTCCGCGCGCAGGCGGGCCCGCCCGGGAAGATCGATCAGCCGCAGATCCTCCCACGCGTAGGTCGCCGCCTCGCTCCCATCGACCAACTGCCCCGCCCAGTAGGGCTTAAGCGCCGCATCCAGCGAGATCGCATCGGCCGGCCGCCCGGCCTGGATCCGCAGCGCGAAGCCAGCCGTACCGCTGGCGTCGCCACTGACGGCAAAGGGCGCGAGTACCGCGTCGAGCCCCGCCATCAGCGCCGGCGAATCAGCCCGGACCTCCAGGTGCAGGCCGTGAGCGGCGTAGCAGGCGGCAATCCGCGCGGAGGGCATGCCTGTCCGCTAGGAAACCAGCGGGAGCGGGCCTTCGGTGACGTCGGTCAACTGGTCCTGCTGCTCCAGCGTCGGCGCCTCGTAAGGGCGCTTGTCGGTCTGTTCGTTCATGCGTCTGATCTCCAGTGGTGTTGAGCCCAGAAACCCCAAGACATCCGAATTCTATACGGGCACGGTTGGCGAAAGTCAAGCGCTCTCACCGGGATAACACAATAAGATGCCCGGCGGCAGCGCCGCCTCGTCGGCGACCACCCGGCCGTGGACCGTCACCCAGCAGTGCGTACACACCCGCCCGGCGTCGCGCCCGGCCGGCCAGGCGCCCACGCGGAACTCGGCCGGGTGCCCGGCCAGCCGCAGGAAGTAATACAGCGCCAACCCCCGCCGCAGGCAGGCCCTGCGCTTCATGTGCCTTGGCCGCCGAAGCCGCCGCGCGACGGTGCGGCTGATGGTCTCGCACGACAGCCCGCGGTACAGCCGCCACGGACGGCGGACCGTGGCCGCCTCCAGCAGACGCCCCAGCGGCACCAGCCGCACCCCCAGCGGGACCAACGCGACCACCAGCCATACGTGCAGTCGCAGCAGGAGCTTGCTCACGCGGCGTCCTCCACGCGAACCACCAGCCCCCCGGCAATGAGCCGCTCGAGCATCCCCGACAGGTCCGCCGCCAGGCGGTCACGGGCGACGTCGAACTGCCCGGCGAGCTTGTCGACAATCTCCCCGAAAGGCCGTGCGGCGTCCATGGCCTCGAGCATCGCCGTGGTGGTGATGTTGCACGTAAACAACGCCCCGGTCGACAGCGAGAGGATGACCGTATCCTCCCCGTCGCCCATCGATTGGTACGTAACATCCTCGGCCAGGCGGTAGACGGCGTGTTCGTCCATACGGGTTCCCAATACACAAAAGTGACGGTCGAAGGCATTGTCCGCCCCGCCGGTCGTCCCGTCAAGCCCCTGACGGCGACGGCGAACCGCCGGCGCTCGCAAGGTACGTGTCGGACGCGAATTATCATGGCGAAAGGCCCGCCGTTTGCCGATAGGAACTGGCCGGGCCGCCGGGAGAACGACGCGGCAGTCGGGCATATTTTGCCTTGCGGGAAGGCGGCGACCTCCTTAGAGTTACACGCTGCCGGTTGCGTCATCGCGTTACCACGCCTGTCATGGAGACTCAGTCTATGAATGCCACGAAGATCTTCCTGGACGAAAAGGACATGCCGCGCCAGTGGTACAACCTCGCGGCCGACCTGCCCAACCCGCCGCTGCCGCCGCTGGGACCGGACGGCAAGCCCGTCAGCCCCGAGATGCTCGCGCCCGTGTTCCCGATGAACCTCATCGAGCAGGAGGTCTCCACCGAGCGGTGGATCGACATCCCCGACGAGGTGAACGGCATTCTCAAGCTGTGGCGACCCAGCCCGTTGTATCGCGCCCACCGGCTGGAAAAGGCCCTGGGCACCCCGGCGCGGATCTACTACAAGAACGAAGGCGTCTCCCCGCCCGGCAGCCACAAGCCCAACACGGCGGTCGCGCAGGCGTGGTACAACAAGCAGTTCGGGATCGAAAAGCTCACCACCGAAACCGGCGCCGGCCAATGGGGCAGCGCCCTGAGCTTCGCCTGCGCCCTGGTCGGGCTGGAGTGCAAGGTGTTCATGGTCCGCATCAGCTTCGACCAGAAACCCTACCGGCGGCTGATGATGGAGACGTGGGGCGCCACGTGCATCCCCAGCCCCTCCGACCAGACCGCCGCCGGCCGGGCCATCCTGGCTGAAATGCCCGATACCCCCGGCTCGCTGGGCATCGCCATCAGCGAGGCCGTCGAGGCCGCCGTGACCGACACGTCGGGCAAGACCCGCTACACCCTCGGCAGCGTGCTGAACCACGTGATGCTCCACCAGACGGTCATCGGCCAGGAAGCCAAGAAGCAGCTTAAGCTTGCGGGCGAAAAGGGCCCCGATGTCGTCATCGGCTGCGCCGGCGGCGGGTCGAACTTCGCCGGCCTGTCCTTCCCGTTCGTCGCCGACAAGATCGCCGGGGCCGACATCGAGATCTACCCCGTCGAGCCCACCAGTTGCCCGACGATGACCCGCGCGCCGTTCGCCTACGATCACGGCGACACCGCCGGGATGACCCCGCTGCTGGCGATGCACTCCCTCGGCCACAGCTTCGTGCCCGCCCCCATCCACGCCGGCGGCCTGCGCTATCACGGCATGGCGCCGCTGGTCAGCCAGGCGATCGTCGAAGGCCTCCTGACGCCAAAGGCTTACGATCAGACCCACTGCTACGACGCCGCCATCCAGTGGGCCAGAACCGAAGGGTTCATCAGCGCCCCGGAGACCTCCCACGCCATCGCGTGCGTGGTCGAAGAGGCCCTCAAGGCCAAGGAAGAGGGCAAGGAAAAGGTCATCCTCTTCAACTGGTCCGGCCACGGCCTGATGGACCTGCTGGGCTACCAGAAGTTCCTCGCCGGCGACCTGGTCGACACCCCCCTGAGCGATGAGGACCTCGCCAAGGGCATCGCCGTCATGGAGAACCTGCCCAAACCCGAGATTCGCAAGTCCGGCAAGTGGTAGCCCGCGGCCGTTGTGGTACAATCCAAGGCGCTCCCGGCGACGGGGGCGCCTTTTTGTATCCACGTGGCGCCGAGGCGGAGAGAGCCGATGACCACGCCGATCACAACCCACGACCATCGCCGTAAGTACTGTCCCATGCTGGGCCACCACCTGTCGTTCGCCTACTGCCGCCAGACCTCCGGCGACGCGCCCTGCCCGCGCGTGTTCGACTGCTGGCGGGAGGAATTCGACGTCGAGGCCTTCCTTACCCCGCACCTGAGCGACCAGCAGCGCGCCCGCATCGGCGCCCCGCGCCCCGACAAGGCCGCGACACTCGTCGAGCTGATCGAGCGGGCCCGCAAGGCCGCCCGGGAGGGCGCGTGAGCGAATCAACGGCCCACGAAGGGTTTATGCGCGAGGCGCTCGCCGAGGCCCGCCGCGCCGAGGCCGCCGGCGACGTGCCGATCGGCGCGGTGATCGTCCGCGCCGGGCGGATCATCGCCCGCGCGGGCAACCGCCGGACGGCCGACAACGACCCGGTCGCCCACGCCGAGCTGCTGGCCATCCGCGCCGCCGCCGCGGCCGTCGGCGACTGGCGGCTGACCGGGTGCACGCTGTACGTCACGCTGGAACCGTGTGTTATGTGCGCCGGCGCCATCATCCTGGCCCGCCTCGACGCGGTCGTCTACGGCGCCGCCGACCCCAAGGCCGGGGCCGTCGAGACGCTCTACCACCTCCTGGCCGACCCCCGCCTGAACCACCGGCCGGACGTGCTCGGCGGCATCCTGGCCGGCGACTGCGCGGCGCTGCTCACCGACTTCTTCCGACGCCAGCGGGCGATGGGTAAGAAGTGACACCCCCCCATCCGGCGGCCGTCTGTAGCGTTAAGAATTGATTATTCCGTGAATTGCGATTCGCCGCCGACGGCGTCAGACGCCGAACTTTTCGGTGGTGAAGACCATCACCTTCGTCTCGGGGTCCTTCCACGCATCGGGCGCCAGCCCGGCCTTGCCGGCGCAGCACTGGGTGAGGAACTCCTCGACCCCCCAGCCCTGGTCGGTGGCCACCTCCGGCAGGAAGCAGCCGGACCGCAGGCCCTGCGTGATGTAAATCCCGTGGGTGCCGATGCGTATGGCCATGGGGTCGTCGACGACCTCCAGCGGGCTCAGCACCGAGATCTCCACGTCAAGGTTCGACAACTCCCCCGGCGTAATGGGGTTGAAGCGAAATCGCGGGTCGCGGCAGGCCTGCACGGCCATCTGCGCGACCATCTCCGCCAGCGGCCCGCGAGGCGAGAATGTCCCGATGCACCCCCGCAGCTGGCCCTGGCGGGTCAGCGTGACGAAGCACCCTCGCGGCATGCCAAGAACCCCATCGTAGAGCATCACTTGCGGAAACTCGTCCCCGGCGACGGCGTGCCGCATCGCCTGGCGGGCCAGCTTGCCCAGTTCGCGTTGTTCATCGGGTGTCAGGGCCATCGCACCTTCTCCTCGAAGTGTCTACCAGCCCCCATCATACCGCCTCGCCCCCGCCCGACAAAAGGGCCTTGTGACCGCCGGGCGGCGCTTCGTCTTGACCGGTGCCGCTGCAGAGGATACGCTACCATTGGCCGCGCCCGCCCGACCGGGACGGCCTGCATCGCCAGCGTAGCTCAACGGTAGAGCACCGCTTTTGTAAAGCGGCGGTTGTGGGTTCGATTCCCTCCGCTGGCTGTCACGCCCGCCTCACACGGACCGCCAGCCCCCCCCTCGGCGCGGCGGGCAGGTCTCGGAGTCATTTCAACATGAAATCTCAGATTTTGAGATTTAAGATCCGCGATTGATCCCCCCCCCCCTATCGGGCCGCAATTCGCGCACGTTGCACGGCTTGCGTATCCAGGGACACTATCGCCCCCGAACCCTCCCCGTCCGGGGCCCCAAAGGACGGCACAAAACCCGAATAATCCCACAGTTTACCCAGTTTAAACGGCATAAAACCCGAATTCTCCGAATTCTCCGAACACTCAAAACCCCCAGCTCGTGCACAGTACCCAGCTTAACGCCACAATCCCCGCAATCGCGGGTTTTCGACCTATTCCGTCCCTCTATAGATGCGCGCGCCTTGCATCCTGCCCAGCTCCCCCACTCACGCGATCCTGCCCAGCTTGCCCCACTTGACACAAGGTCCTCCCGCGGCGGCGCCGCGAGCAGATTGTTCATGCCGGCCTTAATAACCTGCGCCCCTGGTGCAGGATCGTTTCAACAAGGGCGAAGCTTGTTAAGCCATACCACGGTTTCTTTAAGGGCCTCCGTCAGTTTCTTCACGACCGTTTCCCGCTCCGGGCGGCGGCGGAAGTGGCGAATCACATTATTCATGGTAGCCTCTTACTTTATTAAGACATCCCTTCACATCATTGCCCTGGACGTTAGATTATGGACAGTCTTGTGTACAATATGACGGTTTGGATGCACTTTCTGTCATTGGGGCATGAACGGGCTATAATAGCACGTCTCACCACGGGGCGGTCCGGGGTCGACCACGTCAACGGCTGCGGATGCCCGTGCGGTCCGCATCGCGGACGTGACGTCGTCGCGAACCTGCCCCACACGCCACGCAGCGACGACCATCACACCACGGTCCGGATCTCCCCCGAGAAACGCCCACGCAATCCTTGCGCAAGTCGATGGCGCCAGCGCGTGCGACCATTCAAAACGATCATCCGGGGCCCGCGTGTGGTCCGCGTCGCAGGCGTGACGTGTTCGAACGGCGCCCACGTAAGCATTGCGTGGGCTTTTTTTCAGCGGAGACGGGAGCGCGTCAATGACATTCGCAGCGCATGTCCGACACGCCCCGCAGCGCCGGCGGGCCGCAACGGCGCCGGCCGGGGGTCCCGTCCCTACTTCCACCCGTCCGGCGGGGGGTCGAGCGTGGGGCGGTAGCGGGCCCACATGGCGTCGATCCAGGGGTCGAAGGCGGTGGAGCCCTGGCGGACGCCGACGTCGCCGTGGACGGCGCGGATGCGGGCGACGGCGTCGGTGTCGTCCTGGTGCATCCAGCGGTCGACGTAGACGAACCAGGCATCGTGGTCCCAGAGCTGCTCGGCGTCCATCAGCCGCATCGCCAGCGCCTGGCCGACCCAGCAGATCGAGGTGCAGCAGCGGCGGTAGCCTTCGGACATGCTCTTGCGCGGGCCCGGCCACTGCTCGGGCGGCAGGTGCTCGTAGGGGCCGCGGTCCTTCTGGCGATCGCCGATCAGCGGGTACTGGCCGGTGAAGCGCACCGTCGCGCCCGTCCAGGAGCGGCCGAACTCGGTGTGCTCGTCCTCGCCGAACGACGCCTCGCCGGCGTAGGTCTTCAGCTTCTTCATCCGCGAATCGTCGAGCATGATCGCGGCGAAGACGATCGGCAGCTTCCGCCCGTTGCCGAACCCCCCGGCCGCCGGCCACCCGCCCGCCGAGCCGCGCTTGCCCCGCGTGGCGACCGACCCGTTGTCGATCCCCACCTGGATCAGCCGCAGGGCAAGCGTGCGCTTCTGCTCGAGCGGGAAATCGCAGTTGACCAGCAAGGCCGCGTACGACACCGCACGTCCGACCTCGCGGCCGTAGCCGGGCATGTTCTCGCAGGCGTGCAGCTCGCGGCTGTGCCAGCCGTACACGTGATCGACCCACGGCCGCTCGAACAGCCGCTCGGCCCATTTCAGGGACGGCACACCGTCGACAACCGTGTAGGCGTTCTCCGCCCGCGTCGCCCAGAACGGTACCTCGGCGACGGCGACCGGCTCGACGGCCTTGAGGCGGTCCCACCGGACGTCGCCGGCGCGGTAGAGCGTGTCCTTCGCGCGGTCGCAGTAGCCCGGGCGGAACGCATCGGCCGGGGCGGGCGCGGCCAGGCAGGTCAGGACGGCGAGCGTCTTGAGCGGCGAGGTCTCGCGGGCCTTGGTCGGGTTGGCCAGCACCTGGTTCTGCCGGGGCTCGTCGCCGCTGACGGCGGAGATCAGCGAATCGCCGGGCGACAGCTCGAGCGGGAACCGCACGACCTGGTCGGCATCGAACCCGCGAAGGCGGCCGTCGTAGGCGTGGGCGGTGGTCACGGGCGGGTTGAGCATCGAGCCGTTGCGAAACGCCTCGCCGACGCCGCCGGGGGCCGGGTCGACGGCGGCGACGGTGACGGGTCCGACGACGTAATAGTCGCCGGTGACGAATTGGCCCACGGGCGCCGGCTCGGCAAACGTCCACGTGATGCCATACTGGGACACGCCGGACCGCCGCGGCAGCTCCGTCGTCTGCCCCCACGCGACGACCGTCAGGCACAGGGCGGTCAGGATCATCTGCAGACCGGTTCGCATGGCACGCTCCTTTTCACTGAGTGGGCAACACCGATGATGTCAGCGTAGCCGTCCGGCGGAGCGGCGTCAAGGCTGGTGCGATCGCGGCGGAGAGGGGCAGGCGGTTCGATGGTGAAGGGTCCAGGTTGGGATCTGAGAGATTGCGGTCTGAGAAAGCACCCGTTGGGGACAACCGGAGGTGCCCGGCCCGCGAGGGGCGGGGGGAGATATGAAATCTCAGATTTGAAATTCGAGATCTGAGAAGGCGGCGGCGGGGACGACCGGATGTGGGCGGTCCGGCGAGGGGAGGCGGAGGATTTGAAATCTCAGATTTGAGATCTGGTCATTCAGACTGGCGGCCGGGGTCGCCCGCGTCGCGGGGTCACGGGTCTTGGTCGGGTGGGGCGTCGGGGTCGCCGTAGAGGGTGGGGTGGGCTTTGTGGAGGAGGCGGGCGTTTTCGAGTTCGAAGCGGGCGAGGGACTGTTTTCGGTCGTAATCGCGGCGGGTGCGGTCGTTGAGGTGGCGCGGGCCGGCGATGTCGGTGTTCTGGAGGCTGTTCGCCCAGCCGCGGATCTGGCGGGAGCAGCTTTCGGCGAGGCCGCGGAGCTGGGCGATCCGGGAGGTCAACTCCGACGTCTGAGCGGCCGGATCCGACGTCTGAGCGTTCGGGACCGACCCCTGTGAGCGGCGAGGCGCGGTCTGCGCGGACAGCAACCCGGCGTCGGCGAGACGGGCGGCGACGTGGAGCATGGAGCGGACTTCGCCGGCGGAGCCGCGAGCGATGTAGAGGAAGGCGAGCAGTTCGGCGGTTGAGCCGCGTTCGAAGCCTTCGGCGATGTTGTTGGACACGGACAAGGCGGCACGGCGGAGTTGGTCGGCCAGGTCGCCGCGCTGGCGGAACGTGCTATGCCGGGTGAGGGCGTAGACGCCGGTGACGAGTTGGACGGCGGCCTTCCAGCAGGGGAGATCTTCGAACCGGTCGTATTTCATGGTCCGCACCCTTGTCGAATGTGTTGACACCATGGCGTTCGCCCGTGGAAGTCATGGTGGAAGAAGGAGTATGGAGGGACGGTGGAAGGGTTGCAAGGGTCAATCTGGGGATCTCAGACGTGAGATTTCGTCGTCGCAAGGTGAGAGCCGTCAGGGGCAGGTGGCAGAGTGTCAGATTTGGGATCTGAGATTTCAGATCTGAGATTTTGAGATCTGAGATTTGAGATCTGAGATCAGCACTGTCCGGTTAAGCCTCGGGTCACACGTTACAAGCGATTGCGCTGACATCGGTTGCGAAGAATAATGACCGTTTTCGATTTCAACTTGGTCCGGCGGTTCGGCTGTGATCTTCCCATTAGCGCATGGGAAGGAACAGGCCCATGCCGTCTCGGTCGTCAACGTCGGCAGCCGTCGGGCGGGCGCGAGACCGGCAGCGCCGCCCGGGGCCTGTCGCGCGGCGGGGAGGGGCGTCGAGATTCGTCGCCTGGCTGTTTACTCGCCGCCCCGCGACGGTAGAATGGCCCGACGGAGCATGCGATGAAGATTCTCTTGAGCTATCTCACGCCGCCGGCGGCCGTGTGGCCGCAGGGGCGGTTCCTGTCGCACTGGGTGCCGTCCGGCGTGGCGCAGATCGCCACGCAACTGCGGGCGGCCGGGCACGACGTGCAGGTGATCGTGCGGGACGAGCAGCTCGCGCGGCTCGGTTTCAACTGGGCCGCGGCGAACCGCCGGCTCATCGAGCAGGTCGAGACCTTCCGGCCCGACCTGGTGGGCCTGTCGGTGTCCACGGCCGCGATGAGCGAGTGCAAGACGCTCTCGACGATGATCAAGGCCGCCGCCGCCGGGGAGGTCCGTCTCATCGCCGGCGGGCCGCACCCGACGGCGATGCCGGCCGAGACGCTCGCCGAGTGCCCCGACGTCGACCTGGTCGCGATCGGCGAGGGCGAGGCGACCATGGTCGAACTGGCCGGCGGGGCCGCGTGGGACGACGTGGCGGGCCTCGCGTTCCGGCGCGACGGCGGGATCGTCCGCACGCCGCCGCGGCGGCGGCAGCGCGACCTCGACGCGTTCGAGCCGATCGCCTACGACCTGTTCGACATGGACCACTACACCTCGCCCAACCCGTGGATGATCCGCTGGCGGACGTACCGCGCGATGAACCTGCGAACCTCCCGCGGCTGCCCGTGGCGGTGCCGGTTCTGCGCCGGGCACGTGACGGCCGGGCTGGGCGTGCGGTTCCATTCCGTCGATCGTATCCTCGCGCAGGTCCGACGGGCCGTGGAGACCTACGGTGTCGAGGCGATCCTGTTCGAGGACGAGACGGTCGGCGCCGATGCGGAGCGGCTGGGCGCCCTGTGTGACGGCCTGCGGCGGGAAGGGTTCGACCAGCGGATCGTCTGGTCGGGCTGTCTGCGGGTCGACCAGGCCCAGCCGGACCTGCTCAAGACGATGCGGGACGCCGGGTGCATCCAGATCGAGTACGGGTTCGAGTCCGGCTCGAACCGTATGCTGCAGGCCGTGAACAAGCACACCACCGTCGAACTCAACCGCCGCGCGGTCCGCCTGACCCGCGAGGCGGGCCTTCGCATCTTCGGCGACTTCCTCGTCAACCTGCCCGGCGAGACAACCGAGGACTTCGACGCGACCGTCGCGTTCATCCGCCGGGCCCGCGTCGACGCGCTGGGCGTGGCGGTGCTCCAGCCGCTGCCCGGCACGTCCATCTACCACGAGCTGACCGACGACCAGAAACGCCTGGCCCACTGGGACGGCTACGCGTACCCGCAGCAGCCGGGGTTCCTGGTCAACCTCACCGCCATGGACGATCAGACCTTCACCCGCCGCTACAGGCGGCTCGTGCACGACATCCTCCGCCCCACGCTGGACCGCCAGCGGCTCCGCGACACCCCCACCGACCCGCACCGCCGCGCGCTGCGCCGCCGCGTCCGCCGCTTCGCCCTGCACCATCCGATTCGCGCGGCCCGCCTGCCGGTCTGACCTTGCCCCGCGGCCGCCGGGGGGCTATCCTGCGGGCGTCCTTGCGACGAAGGGAGAACGGCGATGAACCATCGTGAACGGCTGCTCAATGCGCTGGCCCGCCGCGACGGGCCGGTGCCGGTCGATTTCGGCTCGACGGGGGTGACGGGGATCCACGTGTCGTCCGTGGCGGCGCTGCGGGAGCATTACGGGCTCCAGCGAAAGCCGGTGAAGGTCATCGAGCCGTACCAGATGCTCGGCGAGGTCGAGGCCGACCTGCTCGACGCGCTTGGCGCCGACGCGATCGGCGTGGCGTCGCCGGTGACGCTGTTCGGCTTCACCAACACCGGCTGGACCGAATGGCGCGCGCCCTGGGGCCAGGAGGTGCTCGTGCCGGAGGCCTTCCGCACCGGGCCGGCCGACGGCGGCGGGCTGGTGATCTACCCCGCCGGCGACACCAGCGCCCCGCCGAGCGGCCACATGCCCGACGGCGGGTACTTCTTCGACACGATCATCCGCCAGGAGCCGTTCGACGAGGAGCATCTCAACGTCGAGGACAACCTCGAGGAGTTCGGCCCCGTCGACGCGGCGACGCTGGCGCACCTGAAGCGCGAGACCGCCGCCGCCCGCGCCGGCGGCCGTGCGGTCGTGCTGAACCTGCCGGGCATGGGCTTGGGCGACATCGCGCTGGTCCCGGCGCCGTTCCTCAAGCAGCCCAAGGGCATTCGCGACGTCGCCGAGTGGTACATGAGCACCGCGATGCGGCCTGATTATATCAAGGCGATCTTCGCGCGGCAGGTCGAGATCGCCCTGGCGAACCTGCCGAAGATCCACGACGCCGTCGGCGACGCCGTGGACGTGGCGTTCGTGTGCGGAACGGACTTCGGCACGCAGACCTCGACGTTCTGCTCGCCGGCGACCTTCGACGACCTGTGGGCGCCGTATTACAGGGCCATCACCGACTGGATCCACGCCCACACGACGTGGAAGACCCTCAAGCACTCCTGCGGCGCCGTCGAGCCGTTTATCGGCCGGTTCGCCGACGTCGGCTTCGACATCCTCAACCCCGTCCAGTGCTCGGCGACGGGGATGGACCCGCAAACGCTCAAGGACCGCCACGGCGACCGCGTCGTCTTCTGGGGCGGCGGGGTCGACACGCAGCACACGCTGCCGTTCGGCACGCCGGCCGACGTCCGCGAGCAGGTCCTCCAGCGCTGCCGCATCTTCAGCCGCGGCGGCGGGTTCGTCTTCAACACGATCCACAACGTCCAGGCCAAAACCCCCATCGAAAACATGGCGGCGATGATCGAAGCGGTCAAGGAATTCAACGCGAAGGGCTAGGCGGACGGCCGCCCACAGGGCTGCCACTTCCGGCTCCCCGGGCCTTGGCGACCACCCCAGGGGCCGCCCCCTCTGCGCAGTTGCCAAGTCTATCCGCTGACGTCGGGTCCGTCCCGAAGGGACGCCTCGGTGTTGTTGGGGTCACACAATATCCCCGCCCTCCCGGGCGGGGCTACAATTGTGCCGGCCCTCCGGGCACCGCCCCGGGGCTGCCACTGCTCCGAAGTCGGCGGGTGTGCCTGCTGACGCCGGACCCGTCCCGGAGGGACGATAAGAGTTTAGCCGGGGGCGTCAGCCCCCGGATAGCCGCCCCCTATCCAGGATGAGCCCCGAAGGGGCGACGGAACCCGCCGCGGCACTTCCATCGCCCCTTCGGGGCTCGTCTGGAGAAGGCCGGCTCCCCGGGGGCTTGCGCCCCCGGCTAAACTCCGGTCGCCCCTTCGGGGCTCATCGTCTGAAGAAGGGTTCCCCGGGGGCTCGCGCCCTTGGCTAAACTGTGATCGCTCCTTCGGGGCTGACGACCACGGGACCGACGCCGGTCCCGGCACACCATGCGAGTGCGCCCATCAGCCATCGCCTGTACCGGCCCTCCGGGCTCGCTGCCGCGGGGGCTTGCGCCTCCGGCTCAATTCCGTCGCCCCTTCGGGCTTCCTGCCTAAGGATCGCCCCATTCGGGCGCTCACGCTTCCGAGCTGACGACCGCGTGCCGCGCGCCGGAGAGTGTCACCCCATCGGCGTCGTCGCGGCGGTGTCGAACATCGCGACGATGTTCTCCGGCGGCGTGCCGGCCTGGATGGCGTGGGAGGGGCTGAGGATGTAACCGCCGGAGCGGCCGAGGACGGCGATGCGGTCGCGGACCTCGCGGGCGACGTCGTCGGGTGTGCCGAACGGGAGTGTCTTCTGGACGCTGATGCCCCCTTCGAAGCAGAGGCGGTCACCCCAGCGGTCCTTGAGGACCACCGGGTCCATGCCCGCGGCGTCGAACTGCAGGGCCTCCAGGACGTCGATGCCCATGTCGATCAGGCCCTCGACGGCGTCCATGACCGCCCCGTCGGTGTGGTAGACGATGCGGACGCCATGGGCGTGCCCGACGGCGTTGAGGCGGGCGTGGCGAGGCTTGAGGAACTGCGCCCACATCGCCGGCGACAGCAGCAGGCCCTCCTGGCCGCCAATGTCGTCGGCGGTGAACATCAGGTCGATCCGGCCGCGGGCGGCTTCGAGGACGCGGGTGAAGAAGCCGACGAAGTAATCCGTCACGCGGTCGAGTATCGCGGCGGCCAGCTCCCCGTTCAACGCGAAGTCCATCATCATCCGCTCGAAGCCGCGCATGTACCACGACGACTCGAAGATGTTCCCGTTCATCACGATCAACGCGTACGGCCCGTCGGCCTGGAGGGCGTCGATCTTGTCGGGCAGCCCGGCGTAATCGAACCAATCGAGCCGCGGCCACGCGTGGCGGTCCAGGTCGGCGGGGGTCTCGCACGCGGCCAGGGGGTAATGGTCGATCTCGCTGTACTGCCCCGCCCCGTAACTGACCGGCGCGCGGTGGACGCCCCAGATATCGACCCCCGGCGCGAGCTTCGGGCCGACGTAGTCGGGCGCGACGGTTTTCACGTCGATCAGCGGCCGGAGGTATTCGTCGACGCCGCAGCCGCGACGGGCCCGCAGGTAGGCCTCCAGCGCCTCGCGGGCCGGCGGGGTGATGCCGGCGCAGACCTGGCTGATGGGCACGCGGTCGGTCGGTCGATGATCGAGGGCCAGCAGAACGCGCCGGCGGTGGGTGAGCGGGTCGGTCATCCGTTCACGCCGGGGCCGCTACAGTTGATCGAACGCCGATTCGGCCGTCTTCGGCGCGCCGCAGTAGAGGCACTTGTTGTGGCGCGGCGCGCTCTTGCGGCCGCACTTCGGGCAGGTGTAGACGGTCCGGGTCACCTTGCCGTCGAGGACGCCGTCGCGGAGGTCGAGCTCCTGCATGCGGGCGAAGAGGTCCTCCTCGACCAGGTCGGTCGTCTCCTGCAGCAGCGTCCACATGGCGTGGCAGACCAGGGTGAGTTTCTCCAGGCGGTCGGACACCTCGCGGGCGCTCATCCTGGCGTTGGCGGCCTCGGACGACGCCTGGGCGGCGGTCCGCGATTCCTGCGCGTGCAGCCGTGCCATGTAAGCCATGCCCCACAGACTCATGATGCTCTCCTTCGCTGGTGAGGGCCCGCCGCCGGTCAGGCCCATCGCGTCCACGCCACCGCCGCGATCGCCTCGCGGACCGCCGGGCCGAGACGGCCGGCCTCGACGGACGCGCCGGGGTCGTCGCCGACGACGGCCAGGACCTCCACGTCGCCCCGGCGGGCGATCTGTTCGACGTTCGTCGCCGTCGCGGCGTCGACGGCGCCTCCAGGATAACGGTTCACCACCACGCCCGCCACCGCCAGTTGCGCCGAGCGGGCCGCGTGCAGCGTCAGCAGCGTGTGGTTGATCGTCCCCAGCCCCGGCCGTGCGACGATCACGAGCGGCAGACGGCACAGCCTGGCCAGGTGGATCACCCAGAAGTCGTCGGCGATCGGGCACAGCAGCCCGCCCACGCCCTCGACGACGACGCAGTCGCTTTTGGCCGCGACGCGCCGATACGCCGCCAGGATCGCCCCGACGTCGACGGCCTCGCCCGCGCGGGCCGCGGCGACGTTCGGCGCCAGCGGCTCGGCGAACTTGAGCGGCACGACGGCCTCGACGCCCGCGCAGGCCGTCAGGAACGCCCCGTCGTCGCTGACCAGCGGCCCCGCGCCGTCGCGACAGCCGCTGGCGGCGGGCTTGAACGCGCCGACCCGCCGGCCGCCGGCCCGCAGGGCCGCGGCGATCGCGCCGGCGATCATCGTCTTGCCCACGGCCGTGTCCGTGGCGGTCACGAACACGCCCCGCGCCGCCGGCAGCGGCGGCCAGGCGCCGACGTCCCAGGACGCCTCGGCCCCCGTGATCGGTGTCTCGTTTGGCATCGTACAGCCCTCACCACCGGCGGGCACGGTCGATCGGCTCGACGGCGGTCAACCAGTCTAACCGAACGATCGCGCCTATCGAAGCGCACGGCCGGCGCCCTATTCACAACCGCCGCCGGCGCGGTTACAATGCGGCGAACCCGACGCTTTGTAAGGAGTACCACCGTCATGGCCGTCCAGTGCACCGTCGAGACCGTCACCGCCCGCCTGTCGTCGGGCGAGATCAGGATTCCCTATTGGTCGCTCGTCGCCGACGCCGACGGGCCGACGCTGCTGGTGACGGCGGCGCTGCACGGCAACGAGGTGCAGGGGGCGGCGGTGATGCGGCTCTTGCGCGAGACGGCGCTGCGGGAGATGACCCGCGGACGACTGCTGCTGGCGCCGATGGCCAACCTGCCGGCCGTGCGAAACCGAAGGCCCCACATCACCTCCGGGCCCGAAACGCCCTACAACGTGGCGTTCGGCTACAACATCAACCGCACCTGGCCGGGCGATGCCGAGGGGACCGACTCGGCCCGCGTCACCCACGCGCTGTACCCGGCGCTGGTCGAGCCAGCGGACTTCGCGCTGGATTTCCACTGCTGGCCGGGCATGCGGGCCACGACGGCGCTGTTCAACCACGCCTACCGCGACGCGGTCAAGTGGGCCCGCCTGACCTGCGTGCGCTTCGCCCTCGGCCGCGCGCGGCCCGCCGAGCCCGCCGACGCGACCCCCGGCGACACGCTCATCCGCCACATGCACCGGCGGGACCGCCGGGGGATCTGCGTGGAGCTCTCCGGCCAGTACATGATCCGCCCCCGCGAGGTCGCCCGCGGCCTGCGGGCGGCGACGAACATCGCCCGCGAGCTGGGCCTGCTTGCCGGCGAGCCGGTCGGGCTCGACGAGCCGATGGTCTGGCTGCCCGACGCCCCGCGCGAGCAGCTCCGCGCCCCGCACGACGGGCTGTTCGTCGGCGTCGACCTCCGGCCCGGCGACCGCGTCGAAGCCGGCCAGGTGCTCGGCCACGTCCTCGGCGACCGCGACCTGGCCGTCACCGAGCTGCGCGCGCCCCTCGGCGGCTACCTCTGGACGTACGGCCGCAACCGCGAGCACGTCGACGTCTCCCTGGCCGCCCAGCACCCCTTCGCCGACGAAGGCGACCTGCTGGTCGAAATCGCCGAGGCCAACGAGCCGCCCCGCCTGAGCTCGGCGAGCTAGACGCGGTGGTCCCCGCTCGCCAGCTCGCGGGCGTTGCCGTCGCCGTCGATGAAGCGCCCGCGGACGCCCTCGGGCAGGACGACGCGGCCGGTAACCACATCGCCGGCGCGGTCCCAGCGGACCTCGATCGAGCCGTATGGGGTGGGAATGGCACCCTCAGCCCACGCCAGGTCGCCCAGGCGCGGGCGAACCGTGACGGCGGCGAAGCCCGGCGCGGCCGGCCGGACGCCGAGCACGAACGCGGGCAGGAGGTAGGCCGGCGCGGCGGTCCAGGCGTGGCAGTGGCTCATCGCGTAGGGCTTCGTGCGGTCGATGTCGTCGAGGGCGGGATCGACGGCCTCCCAGCAGGTGGTCGCGCCGGTGCGGAGCATCAGGCCGTAATAGGTCCGCATCTCCGCCAGCGCACGGCCGTCCAGGCCGGCGGCCAGCAACGCCCGCAGCCAGTGGTAGATCGCCAGGCCGATCGTCGGGCGGACCGCCCCGGCGAGCCCGTCGGCGGCGGCCAGCCAGGCGCGGGCCTCGGCATCATCCCGCATCACCCCCGCCAGGACCGCCTGGGCGGTGGCGTGGAGGGCGAGGTTGGGGTGGTCGGCGGCCGGGGCATCCATCACGCAGCCGGCGGCCGCGTCGAGGTAACGGCGGCGGAAGTGTTCCGTCCGCTCGGCGACGGTCCGCCGGCAATCATCGGCCGTGGCGGCGTCGCCAAGATGATCGGCCAGCGTCGCGGCCTGCTTCATCGTCCCCACAAGCTGGGCCGCCAGGGCCGCCGGCGACTGCTGCCAGCGGCCGTCGTCGCCGAGTTCGGCGGTGGCCGATTGCGGCGCCGCCGGATCCACCGCCCGCAGGTGCGCCAGGGCCCGCACCGCTGCCGGCCACAACGCCCGCGGGACGGCGTCGTCGCCGCTGTGGCGCCAGTATTCTTCCAGGGCGGCCACGAAGTCGGCGGTGTAGTTGACCAGCGACCACCGGCGGAGGAACGGCCCGCCGATGGCCATGTAGGGAATGTTCTCGGGGTGCTGATGCGCCCCCGCCGCCAGGGCCGTCGCCAGCAGGCGCCCGTCCGGCTGCTGCGTCGCCGCGATCAGCCGCAGGGACTCGCCCGCCAGGGCGGCATCGCCGTAGAGGTAGGCGCTGTAGAGGTACGCCGGGCGGTAGTCGCCGATCCACAGCAGCCCGTCCCGTTTGACGCCGTCCTCGTAGTACTGCTGCATGCAGCAGCGCACCGTGTGCTCGGCGATGGCCCAGGCGTCGTTGAGCAGCGGATCCCCGCAGGTGAAGCGGCCTTTGAGCTCCACGGGGTAATGCTCGAACCACGCCTCGACGTCGTCGATCCTCACGCGGCCCGCGATGCGCAGCCGCACGTACCGGAAGGCCCGCCGCCCGGGCGTGGCGAGGTCGAACGGGCCCGGCGCGATCGTGCGTTCATCGCACGGCAGCGCGTACCACGGCGAGCTGAACGGCTCGTCGCGCATCGCCTCGACGAGGTCCTCGCCGTAGAAGACCGTCACCGCGGCCGCCCCGTCGGCACGGCCGCGGACGCGAACGCCGCCCACCGTCTCGCGGCCGAAGTCCACGACCCGTTCGGCCTCGCCGGCCGGCACGCCGGCCGGTCGTTCGACGCCCCGGCCCGACAGGACACGAACGGGGCGGACGTCGTGTCTTTCCAGTGTGAATGGCTTCCGCATGTCGACAACTCTACCGCCGCCCACCCCCGTGGCTCAAGGCCACACCGAGCCGGTTGCGTTGTAGATCCTGAACGTGAGGCGGGCAGACAGAGCAGGGCCGGGCAAGAGGCGGTGCGAGCTTGGGAGGGGCGGTTTGGGTGGGTCG
>CAZHRW010000093.1:0-27250 GCA_964535025.1 uncultured Planctomycetales bacterium | reverse complement strand
CCACGGCCACCACCACGACCACGGGACGGACCAGCCGAAGAAGGGTCGGGAGAAGATCGACGTGCCGCTGATCCTGTGGACTGTGCCCCACACGCATGCCGGGGCCGAGGAGATCAACTTCCTGACCGCCCGTCGGGCCGCCGAGCACAGCGAGCCGAGCGTGCTGGCGACGCACGATCCCCTGACGTGCACGATCCCCGGCCACCGGCACGTCCTGCCGTCCGGCGGCGCCGGCGCCGCTGACGCTGACGGGCACGACCCCGACGCCGTCGCCGTCGCCGCGACGTCGGCGGATATCGACCTCGAAACGGCCGAGTCGGCGGCGTCGTTCGGTCTGGTGCGCATGGTGTTCGGCGTGCGCTATCGCGTCAAGGACGTCTACGCCTTCCAGTACGAAACCGCCGACGCCCCCGAACAGTTGAGAACGCTCGCCCTGCGGGAAGCCACGCATTTCGCCGCGCATCGCGACCTCGATACGATCATCCAGAGCGGCGGCCAGGGCCGCATCGTCAGCGAGTTGGAGGCCTCGATCGCCGAGGCCGCCGACGAGCTGGGTCTCGGCGTCGAGATCGTGGCCGTCTCGCTTCGCGGCGTCCATCCCCCGCCGAAGATCGCCGATGCGTTCGAAGAGGTCATCATGGCCGAGCAGGAGCAGAAGGGTGCCGAACTGGTGGCCGAAACGACCCGCGACATGATCCTCTCCACGGTCGCCGGGTCCACCGGGATCGCCGACCGGCTCGATGAGGCGATCTCCCGCATTCGCCGGCTCCGCCAGGAAGGCGCCGAGCGCGAGGCGATCGTGCTGGCCGAGGAAGAGGCCATGAGGCTGCTCGACGACAGCGGCGGCGCCGCCCGCGCGATGCTCAACCGGGCGTGGGCCGAGCGATGGTCGCTCGAGACCGTCGAACGCAGCCGTCTGGCCGCGTTCGACGCCCAGATGGAAGCGTACAAAGCCGCGCCGAACCTGTATGCCCTCGAGACCAAGCTGCGTATGCTCAGCGAGACGTTCATCAATGCGCCCAGGAAGTACGTGCTGGGTCTGAACAAGGATTTGGTGGAATTGCGCTACACCGACGACCGGCGCGTGGTCACCGGCGGGTTCAGCCCGAGCAACTGATCCGTGCCGCGCCCGGAAGGCACCCGATGATCGGTGACGTCAAGGAGTCTGGAACATGACGCGAAGGAACCTGTTGCGAATCGCCGTCGGCCTGTTTATCGCCGCGGTGCTGCTGATGGTGATGTTCTCCTACCAGGTCCGCCACAACGAGCAGGCGGTGGTGGCCACGCTGGGCCATCTGGCGGACGAACCGACCGGCCCGGGCCTGCACTGGCGGTGGCCGTGGCCCATCCAGAGCGTGACGAAGTACGACTGCCGCCTGCAGCGGTTCAGCACGCCCTACGAGCAGTTCCAGACGGCCGACCAGCGGACCGTGCTGGTGGGCCTGTCGGTGCACTGGCGGGTCGACGACCCGGTCCAGTTCCGCACCGCCCTGGGCGATGATCTCGATCGGGGCGAGCAGGCGGTCTCGGACCTCGTCCGCAACGCCCAGGGCAACGTGGTCGGCGCGACCGACATGGACGGCTTCGCCTCGCTGGAGGCATCGAGGCTGGCCCTGGAAGCGATGGAAGCGGAGATTCGCGAGCAGGTGGCCGCCGACGCGATGCGCCGGTACGGCATCAACGTGCGACGGGTGGGCATCGAGCGGACCGGCCTGCCGGAGAACGTCACCGAGGCCGTCATGGCCAACGAACGGCAGAAGCGCCAGCGCGACGCCGAGAACGCCCGCAGCCAGGGCAACGCCCGCGCCGAGGCGATCATCTCGGACGCCGAGTCGACCCGCGACCAGATCCTCGCCTTCGCCCGCCAGCGCGCCACGGAGATCCGCGCCGAGGGTCAGGCCGTCGCCGCCGAATACTACCAGCGGTACGGCGACGAGAACGAAGACTTCGCCATGTTCCTGCGGCGCCTGGAGTATCTCCGCACCGCCCTGGGCTCCCAGACGCTGTTCGTCCTGGACGGGTCGCAGTACGATCTCGCGCACGGCTGGTTCGCCGCCCCGCCGACGCCCGAGACGGTCGAGCGTCCCGACGCGGCGCAGCCGCAACCGGGGCGGTAGACAGGCACGACACATCGCCGTCGGCGCGACGGCTTGATCGAAGAGGTGGCAGGTCATGAGTGAACATGAACCGATGACGACGGAGGCGCCCGACGCGGCCGAAACGGAAACGCTCAGCGGCGTGAACGCCGATCCGGCCGGCCGCTCGCTGGCCGGGGCGCTGCACACGAGTTTCGTGCTGCTCAGCGTGATCATGGTGGTCCTGCTGGCCATCTACCTGTTCAGCGGCGCCTTCACCGTCGACACCAACGAGCGCGCGGTGGTTCTGCGCTTCGGGCGGATGCTCGGCAAGACCGAGGCCGTCGGCGGCAACGTCCTCGACGCCGGGCTGCACTTCAGTTGGCCCTTCCCGATCGACCAGGTGATCGTGATCTCCACGCGGGAGCGGCAACTGGACATGGACGCGTTCTGGCACTACGAGCGCATCGAGGAGGTCGGGCTGACCCAGAGCGAGAAGCACGCCGTCGGCCCCGGCCTGCGGCCCCGGTACGACGGATCGCTGCTGACCCGCGATGAGAGTCTCGTCCACGTCAAGTGGGTGGTCACCTACCAGGTCCGCCGCGACGACGCTTCGGTGCTCGCGTTCGCCGAGAACATCCTGCGTTCGGACCTGACCGATGCCGAGGCGGTGATCCGCTCGGCCATCCGCGAGGCCTCCGTCCGCGCCGCGGTGCGGTTCGATTCCAAGGCCATCGCCCAGGGCAGCCGCCTGTTCCGCGACGAAACCCGCACCCGCGCCCAGGGGATCCTCGACGAGCTGGAGACAGGCCTGTCCATCACCAACCTGACGCTCGCCGCCCACAGCCCCCCGCTGCAGACCATCGCCGCCTACAACGCGGTGACCGCCGCCGAGAATCAGAGCCAGGAGATGATCGAGGCGGCCATGCAGGAGGCGACCTCCATCCTCCAGGGCGCCGCCGGACAGAATTGGGAGGCGATCCAGCGGGCGATTCTCGCCTACAAGGATGAAGGCACCGACGAGGCCTACGAAGGTGTCATCGCGCTGCTGGAAAGCCCGGACACGACGGGCCAGGCCCACCGCATCATCCAGAACGCCGAACGTGACGCGATTGACGTGATCGCCCGGGCACGGCAGGCCTACGAACAGTTCAGCCAGTACCTCGCGGCGTATCGAAAGAATCCGGAGATCACCGTGTCGAGCCTGTGGACCGACACGCAAGAGGCGATCCTTTCGGAGCTTTCGAACGTAAAAACCTTTGTGCCCGGCAATCGGCCCATGGTGCTCTACGTGGATCACGATCCCGACGTCTGGCGACGTATCAAGCGGGAGCAGACCAAGCAGGTTCGCCGCGACGTCACGCCGTGGGAAGATGACGACTAACCCGCACCCGTCGTCGCCGACGGGCCGCTTTCAGTGGGACGAACGGAATGATCATGCAGACCGACGCGGTCGTCAACGTGATGGGGGTCACCAAGATCTTTCGCGACTTCTGGCATCGCGAAAAGGTCGCCGCCGTGAACGACCTGAGTTTCGAGGTCCACAGCGACGAGGTCTTCGGCCTGCTGGGCCCCAATGGCTCGGGCAAGAGCACGACGGTCAAGATGATCCTCGGCCTGCTCTACCCCACCCGCGGGCAGATCCGCGTGCTCGGCGAGCACCCCACGCACGTGGCGACCAAATCGCGGGTCGGGTTCCTGCCGGAAGAGTCGTACCTGTATCCGTTCCTCAGCGCGTATGAGACGCTCGACTTCTACGGCCGTCTCTTCCGCCAGAGCCGCCCCCTGCGGCGCAAGCGGGTCGAGATGCTCCTGGACATGGTCGGCCTGGCGAAGGTCGCCTTTCGACGGGTCGGCGAATATTCCAAGGGCATGCAGCGGCGGATCGGGCTGGCCCAGGCGTTGATCAACGACCCCGACCTGCTGATCCTCGACGAACCCACCAGCGGGTTGGATCCGCTGGGGACGCGCCAGTTCAAGGACCTGATCCTCGAGTTGAGCCGTCGCGGCAAGTCGGTCATCCTCTGCAGCCACCTGCTCAGCGACGTCGAGGACGTCTGCGATCGCGTCTCGATCCTCTACGGCGGCCGCGTGCGGGCCGAGGGCGGCGTCGCCGACCTGCTCCGCCAGCAGGACCTCACGGAGATCGTCGCCGATCGGCTCAGCGACGAGACCATCGAGGCGGTCCGCGCATTGATCGCCCAACGCGAGGGCAAGGCGGTGATCGACGTCACCCACCCGAAGGACAAACTGGAGAATCTGTTCCTGCGGATCGTGACCGAGGCGCAGACGGCACGGCTGGACACCGGCGGCGCCGTGGCCACCGGCGAGGTGGCGGCGTTCCTGCGGGCCGATCAGCCCGACGGCCAAGCGGTGCTGGCCGACCTGGTGGCCGAGCCCGTCGCCGCCGCCGACGAGCCGCCCGCCGAGCAGCCCCCCCCGCCGGTCGAGCCGGACAAGAACGTCCTGGACGACCTGGCCGCCGCGCCCCAGCCGCAAGACGAAGCCCCAGACGACGACGCGGCGCCCGAGCCGGCGCCCCGGCCGGCCGATCGCGGGGTGATCGATTCCCTGCTCGATGATGACGGACCGGCAACCAAGGACGACTCCCATGCGTAGACTGTGGGCCGTGGCGCGACATACCTTCCAGGAGGGCACGCGAAGCCGTCTGACCGTGGTGCTCATCGGCGTCATGGTCGCGGTGATCGTGCTGATCCCCCTGCTGTACGGCGGGATAACCACCGTCCAGTCGGTCCTCGACGGCACCGCGCCGATGGAGGAGCCCGCCGACCAGGTCAAGACGGTGCTCGACTACGCGATCGGGCTGATCGCCATCACGCTGAGCGTCCTGACCGTCCTGCTGACCTGCTGGATCATCTGCCACGATGTCGAACGCCGCAGCGTCTTCACCACGCTGGCCAAGCCCCTGGCCCGCTGGCAATACATCCTCGGCCGCTGGGCCGGCGTATGCCTCATCCAGGCGATGCTTATCGGCCTGGCCGGTCTGGCCCTGTACGGCACGGTGCACTACATGCGGTATCCTTACGACCGCGCCGTCGGCCTCCTCGAGAAGGACCTTCCGGCCAAGCTGGTGAACGCATCGTTCGCTCGCGCACCTGCGGACCGCGCCAGGCTGAATGGCATGCTGGCCGACCTGCGCCACTCCGACCCGGCGGCCTGGGCCGCGTATCACCGGTGGAAACCCGTTCGCGAGAAACTGGACCGGCTCGACCGCAATGTTCTGTCGGCCCGGGTGCGGTGCCGTCCGTCCGACACCGGCAAACGCCTGGCCGAAGCGCAGGCCGAGCGCAAGAGGAAACTTACCGAGAGCGGCGACTACGCTTCGCAGGTCCTGCAGTTCGGCGAGGACGAAGTCGCCCAACGGATTCGTAACTACGCCGTAGGAACGCTGGAGAGTGCCGAGGACGGCCAGACGCTCTCGTGGCGTTTCACGGACCTGCCCAAACCCGGCGAGCTGGTCGGCGGTGATTCGGTCCAATTCCGCATCAAGCTCAGCGCCGTCAATGCGATTCAATTGGAGGATCTCCAGCGCGACATCGAGGTGTACAACCCCACCACCGGCGACGAAGTCCCGCTCCGCATGCTCGTGCCGGTGGGCGCGCCGGCGTGGGTCGACATTCCGGCATCGATGATCACGCCGGACGGGACGCTCCAGATTACCTTCGTCAACGAACCGCCCCAGGACACGATCGTCGAGGGGATCCACAGCGATGTGCACATCCCGCTCAGCGAGGTGTTCCTGCTGTACCGGGTCGGCAACTTCGCCTCCAACTTCCTTCGCGGGCTGTTGCTCATGTGGGTCTTCCAGGCGTTTCTGGCCGCGGTGGCGGTTCTGGCGGCAAGCTGGCTGTCCTTCCCCATTGCATGCCTCTGGTGCGCGGTGCTGTACCTGATGGGCACGATGGGGCCGTTCTTCGCCACCGACGCCATGGCTCGCGCCGAAGGCACGGTGACGAATCTCAGCGAATGGCTGCTTCGAGGCGTGGTGGCAGTCATGCCGAATTTCACGAGAACCGACCCCGTGCCGCCGCTGGTGGCGGGCGTGGAGATCCCCTGGGCCCACGTGGCCACAACGATCGGCATCTTCGGCGTCCTGTGGGGCGGCGTTGCCCTGGCGATCGGCGCCATCATCTTCACCCGTCGCGAGCTGGCGCGCGTGGTGGCGTAAACGAGAAGCTATGTTCAGACACCGACTCTATCAATGGCTCCTGGTCCTGCTGGCGGTCGGTCTGATCGCCGCCGGCGGCACCGTCCAGCGCTCGATCGACGACCTGCGCCGCGAGATGGACCTGGAGCGCGGCGAGGACGTCGCCGAAGCGTCCGTGGAACTGCGCCTGCTGCAGGCGATGCCGGGGTTCCTCAAGGCGGTATTGTTGAACTACCTGTGGATCCACAGCGAAACCCAGAAGGAGCGGGGGCAGTTCTACGACGCCGACTACACCTCGCAGCGGATCTGCAAGCTGATGCCGCGATTCCCCGCCGTCTGGACGAACCGGGCGTGGAACCTGGCCTACAACATCTCGGTCAAACAGCACACCGACGAACAGCGGTGGGCGTGCGTGCAGAACGGCATCCGCCTGTTGCGCAACGAGGGGCTCAAACACAATCCCCAGTCGCTGCCGCTGTATCGCGAACTGGCGTACATCTACCGGCACAAGCTCGGACAGGTCATGGACGACATGCACAAGTCCTACAAGGAGTACCATGCCGGGGAATTCCACCGGATTCTCGGCGCGCCGCCCCAGGCCGGCGCCGAGGATGACATGGAGCGCTATCGCCGCTGGTTCCAGCCGATCGTCGAAGCGCCGGACGACGAGGAGGCCCTCCTGGCCAACGCGGACGTCGCGGCGATGGTCCGCCAACTGAAGGCCCTGGACGTGAAGCTGGGGCTGCCGCTGCTGGAGGCCTACAACACCTGGAGCGTCGATCCGCTCGTCCGCCTGCTGGGCCAGCCGGTTCTTGACCCCGACACCCAGCGGAAGGTCCACCTGCAGCGGCTGATGACCGATCCGGCCCTCGCCGCGCCGCGAGAGGCGATCGTCGCGTTCAGTCGGCGGAAGGTCTTGCGGGAAGACTACCGCATGAAGCCGTCCTGGATGCTCCATCTCGCCGAATCGTACGGGCCGATCGACTGGCGGGTCGTCTGGGCGCATTCGCTTTACTGGTCCACCTACGGATTGAACCACATCAAGGGCCTCGACGTCACCGAACTCGACTCGATCAACACCGGGCGCCATATCATCGACAGTCTCAGCAACCTCGGCGCGTTCGGCCGGCTGACGCTGCATTACAACCCCCAGGAACCCAAGAAGCCTCACTGCCAGTCGGGCACCGACTGGCGGTTCGTCGAAGCGTGCCACCAGGCGTATCTGCGCACGGGCGAGTTCTTCGCCGACGGTGAGGCGGTCGAGGACGACGAGGCGTTCGGGGCCTACAAGACCGGGCACGAGAACTTCCTCCGCAGGGCCGTGCAGGTGTTGTTCTTCGCCGGCCGGATCGAGCAGGCCGAGCGCTACCTGGACTACCTGCGCCGCGAGTACGGCCGGGGATTCAATCCGATCTACAAGCTCGACCTGGAGGATTTCGTCTGGTATCTACTCGACGAGCAAGGCCTCCGGCAGGTGTCGACGATCAAAATGCTGGTCAACGAGATGGTCGACCAGGCCTTTTTGAATCTCGCCGCCGGCAATGACGAGGCCTACCAGTTCCAGCTCGATCGGGCGCATTTCTTCTGGCGCACCTGGAACACGCTGGTCGGCCACGATACCCGCAAGGAACTCGAACCGTTCGACACGATCCTCAGCCAGGGCGTCTTGAGGGCCTTCCAACAGACGACGGACCCGGAAGCGGCCATGGCGATCTGGGAGCGGATGACCGACGCCGGACAGCGGGTCCTTTACGATCTGCTCGACGCCCAGTTCCGCGACATCTGCGAGCGCCAGGGCATCGACTTCGACAAGGCCTTCCCCGCCCCGCCGGGCATGGCCGAGTTCCGCGCCGCCCGGGAGGCGTGGCGTCAACAACGCGTGACGCCCGGTTCCGAAACGGGCGTCCCCTGGCGGGCGAAGACTCCCGACCCCTACGAAGAGCCGTAGCCCGTCGGGCCGGATCGGTCACGTGCCCGGCAGGTCGGCGGCCAGGACGTAGGCGGTCAGCCACCCGATGAAAATGGCCCAGGTGAAGCTCATCAGCGATCCGACGAGGATGTATTCGGCCTCGCGGCGCCGGCCGGCTTGGTTGGCGATGTCGCCGAAGCGGAAGACGCTCTTGGCGGCGACAACGAACCCGACGGCCGTCATGTTGCCCGTGACCACCAGCAGGTAAACCAGCATCCGCTCGAGCTGCCCGACCACCCTGTGAACATCCGGCCCGTCGTCCGCCGGACGGTCGACTGCCGCCCGGCGGAGGGCAAAGGGGGCGGCCAGTATCCCGATGAGCACTTTGCCGACCTGCACGCTGACGATCAGGCCGATCACCGCTACCAGCAGCCGCAGGATCCCGTCGGCCCCCCGGGTCAGCCAGAGGGGCGTCCCGACATCGCTGCGGGCCAGCCACGCCGCCAGCATCGCCAGGACAGCGACGTGCAGCCCCTGGTCTATGGCGAAGATCGTCACCCGCACCGCAGGCGAGGCCCCGTCCAACGAGCGGCGGCCGACCAGCCGCTCCTTCAGCGCATCCTGGAGGCCGTGCACCCCCGCCAGCAGCAGCGCCACCGGCCACCCTCGCGGCAGGCCGAGCACTATGTACGCCACCACGCCGTGGAGCGCCGTGTGCTTGAGCAGCGCGCCGACCTTCCGCTCGTGCTTCGCCCTGGCGAGGGCGTCGGTCTGGAGAACGAAGTCCCCCACCACCTGGGCGAACAGCAGCAGAACGAAGAAGGATGTCCACGATTCGACCATTTTATAACCTTATAAGGTTATATTCCCGTTTTATAACCTCTGGGGGTTATATTTTCCGGCTATAACCTCTTGAGGCGACCCCTCAGTCAGGCCAGTCTGACCGAACTCTACCGTCGTCCCGTCGGTTTCAGGCTCAACCACCCCATGCCGCTTCGAAATGATCGAGTGCCGTTTCCACAGCACCCCAGGCGGCGGCGCGGAGATGCTTCGAGATACCCGCCTGGGTGATCTCATCGGGCCACTTCTCACTGATGGTCTCCTGATTCCAACCTTGAATGGCCCCCGCCACCGCCGTCGCCCGCGGGGCCGTCCAGAGGTTCCGGATGATCGCATCGATCAGTTGGGCGGTCGCGTCCCACCCAGCTTCATCCCGCGGCGCCGACATCCGCAGGCGCATCCAGGGAGCATCCTTCACCTTGGCCTGTCCCATGGTCTCCAGCGTCCGGCCGGACAGGTGGAAGGCCTCGCCGTCGGCCTGGGAGACCCGCTCGAAGGACGCGTCGCTCATCGTCCCGATCCCGATAGCCAGGCGGGTGTCCACGCCGTCATCGCAACCGATCAGCGACGCCCGGACGAACACCGCCACACGCAGGGCCATGGACGGCCGGGCCAGCAGCATCTGCCAGCGGTCGCCGCTGAAGACGTCGATGTCGGCCGCCAGGGCATCCGGCCAGGCCTGGCGGGTGGCTTCGGCGAGATCCTTGAGCCGATCGACCAGCGACGCACGGCCGGCCGGGGGCAATTGGCTGGAGCCGACGATGTCGCCGGTCAGGACGGCGACCAGGGCCTTGGAGGCGCCCGAATTGGCTGGGGACGGTGCCATCAACCGTCTCTCTACCAGACGGATGCCGTCCCGTCAACGGCCGGGTCATCCGGCTTCGGTCTTCGCCCGTCGGATATGCCGCGGCTCGAACGCCGCGCGCCGGAGAAGCGTCGTACCGAGGGGCACGAGGTGGACCGTTCGGGCGATGCAATCCTCGTCGGCCATCTTGACAACCAGCGATACCGGCGAGGCGTCCCAGGGGTATGGCGTGTCGAGCGCGCCGCTCGTCGCGACGCGCCAGTCTGGCGTGCCGTACAACTGCTGCGGCAGCCCCACGTCGGCTTGGCGGATCGACGGCAGCGTGGTCAGGTATCGTCGGTAGCCCGCCTGTGCCCGCTCGTCCGCGTCGCGGGGTTCGGCATCGGCGGGCACGACGTGGGCGTCCTGCAGGCCGCGAACGTCGTACTCGCGGGTCGCCAGGCGCTGGGCTTCGACGGGCAGGGCGTACATCAGCGGGCCGTGCGTGATGAACTCACGCCCGTCGGGGGTCGGCCGGCGGCGAATGGAGGCCGTGAACGCGACGGTCACCTCGTCGCCGGTCCGCCACGTTCGCCGGATCGTGCAGCGCGGCCCGGCGGCAAGGATCTCCGTGCCATTGACCCGCACGACGGCCGCGTCGGCCCAGCCGGGGATCCGCAGAGCCAGGGGGAAACGGACCTCGCGATCGACCTCCACCACCAGGCGGACCGATAGTTCGAACGGATACGCGGTGTGCTGCTCGATCGACACGCGGCCGCCGGCGACGGTGGTCTCGACAACGCACGGGCCGTAGAACAGCGCCGCCAGGCCCTCGGCGCCGTCGGCGGCGGTGAACCGCCGCCACATGCCGCTGACGTGGTACGGCAAGACCCGCATGGCATTGGGATTGCAGCAGACCGCCAGGTCGTTGTGCGTCGGCGACAGCGTGGGGCGTCCGGCGACGACGGGTTCGGGCAGGCACCAGAACCGGTTGTCGCGGGTCAGGTAGCTGATCGCCGTCCCGTCGGCCAGGCGGGCGCCCTGGGCGGCGTTGAACAGCAGGTGCTCGGCGAGGTCGGCCTCATCGAGCCGTCCGGTGGCCCCGACGAAGGTGTGCAGGCTGATGAGGTGCTCGGTGATCGAGCAGTACTCGTAGAACCGATCGGCCGAGCCCGGCCGTCCGTCGACGTTCTCGTTGCCGATGCAGCCGCCCGATGGCGCCAGGTGGGCCAGCACCTTGCGGTACGACGCCTCGGCGAGCCGGCGGTA
Source organism: uncultured Planctomycetales bacterium (assembly GCA_964535025.1). Classification (GTDB taxonomy): domain Bacteria; phylum Planctomycetota; class Phycisphaerae; order SM23-33; family FEN-1343; genus JAAYZK01. Next base: position 16,205 of record CAZHRW010000093.1, on the reverse strand, counting down.
AAGCTCCCGACCGGTCGCTTCCCACAGCAGCACAGGCACGCGCATGTGCTCGACGACGTGCGGCGTGTGGCCGAACATCGGCCGCTCGCCGTCCAACAGCGCGTCGATCTGGTTGTCCCGGTCCCGCAGACCGGTGCAGTCGCTGTAGTCGTGGTAGAGAAAGCGGGCGAACGCGACGTACCGCCCGTCGCCGGTCAGCCGGCCCAGCCACGCCATCGCATCGACGAACATCAGACTGTGCCCCATCCCCCCGCCGGGGGTGGCCGCGCGCCCGTAGAAGGACCGGCCGGGCCCGTACTGCGTCAGCGTCAGGTCGGCGGCGCGGCGGACGGCGTCGAGAACGTCCCGGCGGCCGGTCATCTCGTGGAAGGCCAGCAGCGCCGCCAGCGCCCGGCCCTGGGTCCACAGCTCGCCGTTCTCATTGTCGTGGTTGTAGCGGCTGGCCTCGGTGTAGATGCCGATGTAGCCGTCGGTGTCCTGGTGGGCCAGCACCCGATCCACCCACGCGGCCGCCCGGCGACACGACGGTTCGTGACCGGCCAGCCAGCCCAGCCGCATGAGACCGTCGTAGGCCATCGCCTCGGTCTCCCCGTCCCACCAGGAACGCGGAATGTCGATGAGGGTGCCGTCCGACCGAACTTCGCGGTTGGCCACCTTCCGGGCGCCGAAGATGTCCGCCTGCGTCCGCGGGGACAGGTCGATCAGGCAGCCGGCGAAGCCGATCTCCAGGTCGCGGCGCATCTGCGCGAGCATCCAGCCGGTCGGGCGGACCGCCCCCACGGGCAAAGGCCGATACGCGGCAGGGGTCGAGTTCAAGAGTTGCCTCCTCATCCGTTGCGGTGCGTTGGGCCGGCGATGCTAGCACACCGGCCGCCGGCGTGCAATTGTGGCGCGGGGGTGTTGACATGACGGCAGACCGGGCTATGCTGCCCCGCTGGACCGTCAATCATGCATGCCGACGCCGACCAGACCCGACCCGAATCGCTCCAGGGGCCCGATCCTGCGCCCGAACCGTTCTGGCGAACGATCTATCACTACGTGCGCCCCCACCGGCGGCAACTGCTGGTTTCGTTCGTCTGCGCGATGATCGTCGGCGCCGTCGGCGCCCTGCAGCCGCTGACCATCAAGTGGATGATCGATGACGGCGTCCTGCTCAAGGGCCCCGACGGCGACCTGGCCCCCCTGCCCATGCGCCTGCGACAGGCGATGTTCGTGGTGGGCTTCTTCGTCCTGTTGTCGGCGATGCGCCTCGGGTTCGGCGTGTACGGCCACCGGTTCCTCGTCCGGGGGGTCGAGCAGTTCCTCTGCGATCTGCGGGGCGGGTTCTTCCGCCACGTGCAGCAGTTGTGCTTCCGCTTCCACGACCAGGTCTCCAGTGGCGAACTGTTCAACTACATCATGGGCTCGCCCGTCCAGTCGCTGAAGATGTTCCTCCACCAGGGCGCGCTGATCATCCCGATCCAAATCGTCTCGTGGTGCGTGGCGTTGGTGGTGCTGGTGCGGTTCAACGCCGCCATGACCGGGATTACCGTCCTGACGGTCGCGACCGTCGTCTGGGCGAACCACCGCAGCCATCGCGTCATCCGCGAGATGTCCGCCACCTTCATGGAGACCGAGTCGGAGGTCAGCAAGTACGTCGCCGACATGCTCCGCGGCTGCCGTGCGATCAAGGTCTACGCCATGGAGGACAACGTCAGCCACTCCTTCGAAGGCCAGATCCATCGCATCCGCGACCGCGGCGTTCAGTTGGGCTATCAGCGGCACCTGGAGTTCGCCAAGATGGAGGGCGTCCGCTACCTCGGCACGGCGGCGATCTTCGCCACGGGCATCTGGTTCTGCCTCTACCGGGGGATGGAGGTCGGCACGTTCGTGGCGTTCAACGCCTCCGTCGGCATGCTGATGGCCCCCCTGATGAACCTGATGGAGCTCAACCTTGTCCGCGCCAACGCCGAGGCGGGCCTCAGCCGGATCAACCGCATCCTCCGCCTGGAAAAGACCACGCGGGAACTCCCGACCGAATCCCGGGCCGCGGTCCACCTTCAGGCCCTCGCGGCGCGCGACCGGAGCATCCCGTGCGTCGAGTTCGACGACGTCACCTTCTCCTATGAAACCGATCGCCCCGTCCTGCACAACGTCTCCTGCCGCATCCCCGACGGCCAGAGCGTCGCGCTGGTCGGGCCCAGCGGGTCGGGCAAGACGACCTTCGCCTCGCTGCTGCTGCGGCTGTACGACCCTACCGGCGGGGTCATCCGGCTCAACGGCGCGGACCTGGCCACCTATTCGCTCCAGGAACTCCGCGCCGCGTTCGGCGTGGTGCCGCAGGACCCCTATATCTTCCAGGCGACCATCCGCGACAACATCCGCGTGACTCGCCCGCACGCCACCGACGACGAGATCCGCCGCGCCACGGACCTGGCGTTCGCCAGCGAGTTCATCGACGAGATGCCCGAGGGGCTCGACACCTTCGTCGGCGAGGGCGGCTCGAACCTCTCCGGCGGACAGCGCCAGCGGCTCGCCATCGCCCGCGCGATCCTCACCGGGGCCGATTACTTCATCTTCGACGAGGCCACCAGCGCCCTGGACAACAACTCCGAACGACGCATCCAGCAGGCCATGGACGCTCTCATGGACGGCCGCACCACGTTCGTCATCGCCCACCGGCTCAGTACGATCCGCAACGTCAAACGCATTTTCGTCTTCGACGGGGGCCGCCTCGTCCAGGACGGCACCTACGACGAACTGGCCGAAGCCGAGGGCCTGTTCCGCCAGATGCTCGCCAGCGCCGCATTCGTGCAGCTCGACTGATTAACCGCGCAACACCGACTTGATCGCCTCTCAGTGACGACAGCAGGCATGTCCGTGCCAGGGTCCGCGCCGTTCCTCGCTCGACAGACACGAACCGCCGCACCGGCCGGCGTCAATCAATGCCGCCCCAGGCGACAAGGCGACAAGGCACTTGCCGTGCCACTCGGCGACACATAGGCTGTCCTTGCAATGGGCTGCTTGCCAAGCGGACGGCGGGGTCGGCTGCGGGCCTTCGGTTGACCTGCCTGCTGTGCCGGCGGTACTATCGAGGACAATCGTTTATGTGTGCATCTATAGACCCTGCATGGCAACTGATCGTCTCGGTGGATGGACGGCGCGTGTGCAAGGCGGACGGGGCGCCATGGTTCTGGCTGGGGGATACGGCGTGGGACCTGTTCACCCGACCGACCCGCGAGGAGGTGGAATGGTACTTCGCCGCGCGCCGCCGGCAGGGGTTCTCGGTGATCCAGGGCGTGGTGTTGATGGGCTACCACCATCCGCTCAATGAGCCGAACGTCTACGGCCATCGGCCGCTGGTCGATGCGGACCCGACGCGACCGGCCGTCCGCCATGACGGGGGCGAAGACTTCTGGACGCACGTTGACTTCATCATCGACCGGGCCGCCGCGCACGGGCTCTACGTCGGCCTGCTGCCGTTGTGGGGCTACCACGTCGCGGGCCTGCAGGGCACGCCGGTGACGTTCACGCTCGATACGGCCACCACCTATGCCGGGTGGATCGCCCGCCGGTACGCCGCCCGCCCCAATATCATCTGGATCAACGGGGGCGACGTGGTGGGCGACGAGCACGACGGCGCTGACATCGCCGTCTGGCGGGCGATCGGACAGACCATCAAGGCCGTCGCGCCCCACCACCTGATGACCTTCCACCCGGCCGGGACGTACCGGTCGTCGATGTGCTTCCACGGGGAGCGCTGGCTCGACTTCAACATGATCCAGACCGGCCACAGCGCCTTGGATCTGCCCAACTACAAGGCGATCGGCACCGACTGGCATCTGCGGCCGATCAAGCCCACCCTTGACGGCGAGCCGCCCTACGAGGAGCACCCCGTCCGGTGGAATCCCGCCAACGGTTTCTTTGACGCCTTCGACGTCCGTCAGGCCGCCTACTGGTCGGTGCTGGCCGGGGGCTTCGGGCACACCTACGGGCACGTCAACGTCTGGCGGTTCAACGACCCGTCGAAGGGGCGCGGGCCGGACCGCTTCAAGATGCGCGACATCTTCTGGAAGGACGGCGTCCATTCGGCCGGAGCCGAGCACATGACGCACTTGCGGAACCTGATGCTGTCGCGCCCCATGGACGGCCGTATGCCGGACCAGACCATCCTTGCCGGCGACGCCGACGCGGAAACGCCCCATCAGGCGGCCACGCGGGGCCACGGCTACGCCATGGTCTACTCACCGCAGGGCTATCCCATCACGATTGACGCGGGCATGCTGCGGTGGGAGCACCGCCGGTTCTGGTGGTACGACCCCCGCACGGGATCCGCCGAGGCAACCGGCGCCCCGCAAGATGGCCCGACGCTCACCTTCGACTGCCCCGGTGATCTCGGACGCGGCTGCGATTGGGTCCTCGTCATCGACGACGCCCGACGCGCGTTTCCCCCGCCCGGGGTTGTGTAACGTATCCGCCGATGTCATCCGTGGAGCGAACAGGGGCCGCATCATGCGTTGGACCGGCAGCGCTTCGCCGGCGAAAGTCAAGCGTCTGCAAGGCCGTCGTCGGTGAGCTTCCACGGCTTGCGCATGCGGAAGGGGTTTTTGAAACGGTTGGTCAGCTTATTCTGGGCCGTCAGGTGTTCCATGCACGCACGGATGCACCCGCGGGCGCCTTCCAGGGCGCGGCCGTACTCGTACTGGGGCGGCACCTTGTACTGTTGGGCCCGGCCGTAGCTGGGCGTGGTGAAGCCGATGCGGTCCTCGTCGGTGATCATGAACGGGTTGTACGCCGGCGAGGCTCCGCAGAAGCCCATCGAGCACTTGAGGTAGTCGATGTCCGACCACGCCAGGTCCCGCCCGGCGATGGTGGTCCTGATCGACCTGGTCGTCGAGATCGCCCCCGTCGAGCAGTCCCGGGCGCACTCCATGCAACGGTCGCACAGCGGCGGGCCGTCGTAGAGCGGATCGGGATCAAGCGGCATGTCAGTAAGGACTGCCGCCAGCCGTACCCGCGGGCCATACTGCGGCGTCAGGAACATCTTCGACCAGCCGATTTCCCCGAGCCCCGCGCAGAACGCGGCGATCCGCAGGCTGAAGAAGACGTCCGGCGCCGGCAGGCCGGGCTTTACCGGCCGGCTGAACTCCGGCCGCGGCTCGCCGATCTTTGATTTGTCGGGCTGGACGGTCGTGACCGTGTTGGACCAGGAGAAGATATTCGGTACCGGCACGGCCTCGTAGCCGTCGTCTTCGAGTCGTCGGCAGAAGTGCCACAGGACCATCGGCTGGATGATCAGGTTGATCGCCGCATAGCCCATGGAGGCGTAGTTGACGAAGAAGGTCCCCTCCTCCACGCCCCGGAGCGTTCCGCGGAGGATACGAAAGCCCATCACGAGCATCGCCTTCGCATCGGGAAAGATATAACGCGGATCCATCTGCTTCGGCGCGCCTTCAAAGCGATCCATCGAGGTCACGCCGACCAGGTCGGCCCCGCACTCGCGGGCAAGATTCTTCGCGGCCGTGCTGTCCATGCGTGTGAACGTCCTCCCTATAGGTCCCGGGGTCTCAAGCTTCCTTCCAGGATCGTGATCGTCTCGATATCCAGGAGGTACACCGAGTCATCCTGGACAACCACGTCGTAGCCGTGGAAGTTTTCCGCCAGAATCGCCGTCGCGTGCGGCTCGACGTCGGCGGCAAAGGCCCACCGTTCCACACGCCGGCCGATCTGCAGGACGAACCGGCCGGGAACCCCGGCGTACGCGACGTGGCGCACGCCGTCCGGCAGCGGCGCGGTCGCGTTCCCGCCGGGCAGGCTAAGCGTGTCGGCCTCGGCAAGAAACCACCGGGCATCGCGATCGTCGACAAGGTTGTAGCACTCCTGGGTGAGGCACAGCACGCGCCTGTCGTCGACGGGGCCGACGATGCGAACCGTCTGGCTGCCGGTCGGGGCGTCGACGACCGTCCGCACGGCCAGGGTCGCCGCGTCCACGACAGCCAGGACGGACCGCTCGCGTGCGGCGGGACGACTGCGGCAATCGGCGTGGGGCGTCGTGCCGGCCAGAAGCACGCCGCGACCGCGGTGGCGGTAGAGGCTGCAGATCGCCTGCCGGCCAATCGGATCAACCGCGTAGGCGGCGCGCCCGCTCCGGGTGTCGTAGGCTGTCAGCGTGCAACCCAAGTGGCCATATGGGGCGCTGCAACTGTAGTACAGATGCCTGTCGTCCTGCGCCTGCGCGATCGGGCGCATCGCCCGCGGCGGTGAGGCAACGACGCGGGGGTTGGCGGGGTAGCCCAGGGGCGTGCCGTCCGGGTCGTACGCCATCAACTCCCCGCCGGCATAGGCGGCCATGTAAGCTTTACCGGCGGCGCGCCAGACGGCCAGGATCTCCCCGGAACCGCCGGCGGCGCGGCCCTTGTCGGCGCCGTGGCCCGTGTGAATGTCGGCCACCCAGAACCGTTGGGAGATGAACGGCGTGCCGAGAAGCAGCCGGTCGTTGATGCGGCACACGCGGTCCGTATGGTTGACGACGTCGGTGGCAAGCTCGACCCGCTTTTCCGCCGGGCCGGCAAGGGGCAGCAGCTGCCGGGAGAAGACGCCGTAGAGATCGACAGCCACCAGGCGACCCGAGGCCGTCACGGCGACGTTGAACGGCCGTGCATCCGGCACGACACCGACATCGCCGACGCTGCCGTCGGCCAGGTTCCAGCAGCCGACCGTGAGCCTGTCGCCGCCACTGTCGGTGCCGTAGACGGTGTCGCCCCGTCGAGCGAACCAGGTCATCTCCCGCTCGGGGGACGGGCCCGAGCTATCGAAGGTCCCCCGGCGGGGGTCGTACCAGCCCTGCGTGGGGACGTACGGACGGCCGGCGTCGTCGCAGACGAGGCGCAACGTCCGTTCGGTGGGCGCGTCGAGCCCTGTCATCACCGTCTCGACGGTCTCGCCGGCCGGATCCCAGCGGAGGATTCCCACGTCGGGGACGTGAGCGACGATGCTCCACGTGCCGTCGCCGTTGGGCACGGAAACCCGCATGTAGTGCAGCGGCGTGAAGTCGCGGTGCATGCGAACGGTTCGGCACGCCCGCGTGTCATACGTAAAGGCCACGGCCTCGCCGTCGCAGACCGCCATGGCGAACAGCCGCCCCGTCGCGGCATCAAAGGGCATGCCCTGGAACACCAGGGCCGGCGGCGCGCCCGTCGGGAAGACCTCGAAGGCGAGGGTCCGCAGGTCGAGGCGGACGAGGCGGTCGAGGTGGCCGCACAGCCACAGCGTGTGCTCGTCCGTCTGAATCGCGCTATAGCAGCCGTGCTGGTCGGGGTCGAACTCGACGCTCCGCTCGCGGCCCCACTCGGTGATGAGGACGCCCAGGCACCCGCCGTCGCGACTGAAGCTCGAGATCCAGAACCGTTCTTCGCCGCCACCGCTATCCAGCGGCAGCAACGGTGTATTGACGAACGGTGCTCGCGTCCTGGGCACGGCCACACGATAGGTGGTTCCCTGCCAAACGGGAAGACCATCTTGGTTGGTCATGGCTTGTTCTCCAGGCAACGGCCGCCCAGCGTATCGGCCGGCGCCGCCGCGTGCAAGTGCAACAGGGACGACCTTGACGACGCCGGCGGCGGCGGATACCTTCGCCCCATGGAAACGAACCCCTACGATCCGACCGCCCCCGCCGTGGGTTTCTGCACGAGTGTGTTGGGTCATCGCCTGAGCCTTACCGCCGCGAAGATCCACGCATTGGCCGCCGCGGGGGCGCGTCGGCTGGAGTTGTCATGCCTGCAGCAACTGCACCTGGACGTTTTCGACGCCGAGCGCCTCGATGAGGTGCGGACGGCCGTCGAGGCCGCAGGGCTGACCGTGTGGTCGGTACACGCGCCGTTCTGCGGATTCGCCATGGACGACGCGGACACCCGCGCGGACGGCATTCGCCTGTTGGTGCGTTCCATGGACGCCGCACGCCTGGTCGGCGGGCGTTTCGTCGTCGTGCATCCCGGGCGGGACGTCCCCAGCGTCGACCGCAAGCGGGAACTGGCCTGGACGGCCGAGGCCATGGCCCGGACCGCCGAGCTGGCCCCCGAGGGCGTCGCGGTGGCCCTCGAGACCATGGGACCGGCCTCGTTGGCCGGGCCGGCCGAGGAGATGCTGGCGGTCCTTGACGGGCTGGACCCGGCCCGGGCGGGGATCTGTTTCGACACCGGCCACGTCCACCTGGGCGCCGACGTGCCGGCCTACATCCGGCAGGCGGGCCATCGCATCCTCACCGTCCACCTCCACGACAATCACGGCCAGCGCGACGAGCACAACCTCCCCGGCCGCGGAACGCTCGACTGGCCGGCGGTCCTGACGGCCCTGCGGGAGGTCGGCTATCGCGGCGTGCTCATGTGCGAGGGCGGCGACGACCAACTGGACCTGTCCGCCACAATCGCCGACTTTACCGACCATATGCAAACCTCCTGCCGCGAGGCGTTCGGCCCGCAGGGATCGTGAGAATGCTGTAAGCTCCATTTGGACCTGCGTGTGAGGCTTTCAACGCGATGCATCCCGCGAGGAACACCATGGACTTCTGCCTGCTTGCCCGACTGATGCTCAGTGCCGCCGCGACAGTCGCCGTGCTGTGCACAGCCGCGACGGCCGCCGACGCCACCGACGCGGCGATCCGCCGCCACCGGATGGGGACGATCGTCGTCCGCGCCGAGCCCGGCGCCGTGGTGCGCGCCGAACAGCTCCGTCACGAGTTCTGGTTCGGTACCGCCATCAGCAGCCGAATGTTCGGCCCCGGCCGCGTCAGTGAAGCCGATCGCCGGCGGTACCTCGACTTGCTGAAGACCCACTTCAACGCCGCGGTCCACGAGAACGCCCTGAAATGGTGGGAGAACGAACGTCGGGCGGGCAAGGTCTCCTACGCCGCTGCCGACCGGATGCTGGCGTGGTGCGAGGCGAACGATATCCCGATGCGCGGCCACTGCCTGCTGTGGGCCGAGGACCGCTATATCCGCGACTGGGTCAAGGCCCTGGAGGACGGCGAGCTGCGGCGGCGGATCGAGGCGCGGATCACCGACGTCGTGACCCGCTACCGCGGGCGGATCGGTGAGTACGACGTCAACAACGAGATGATGCGGAAGCGCTACTACGCCGACCGCCTCGGCGAGTCGATCCGCGCCGAGATGTTCCGCTGGGCCCGTGCGGCCGACCCGGACGCCGTGCTGTATGTCAACGACTACGGCGCCCTGGTCGAGGGCCCCCACACCGAGATGTACGCCAGGCAGATCGAAGCCCTCCAGGCCGCCGGAGCCCCGGTCGGCGGGATCGGCTGCCAGGGCCATTTCTCCGACCAGTACATTCCCGACCCGAAGGTGATCAAAAAGGCCCTGGACCGCCTGGCCGAGACCGGCCTGCCCATCCGAGTGACCGAGTTCGACATGACCACCGACGACGAGCACCACAAGGCACAGGCGCTCGTCGACGTCTACCGCACCTGTTTCGCCCACCCCGCCGTTGAGGGCATCCTGATGTGGGGCTTCTGGGAAGGCTCTCATTGGCGGCCGCAGGCGGCCCTGTGGAAGCGCGACTTCACGCCCACGCCCGCCGCGGAAGCTTACCGCGACCTGGTCTTCAACCAGTGGTGGACCCGCTTCGACGGCCGTACCGGCGCTGACGGCCCCTGCGAGATCCCCGCCTTCTTCGGCCGCCACCGCGTCACCGCGGGCGGCGCGGTCCGCGAGGTGAACCTCCGCAAGGCCGACCAGACCGTCGACGTCGATTTCACCAGGCCCGCCCCGCCCGCCGCCGCGACGCAGCCGACACCGTAAGGCTGCCCTTCAGTCAATCGTCGAGGAACACGCGCCGCACGGCCTCAAGGTAGCCGTACCCGTGCAGGTCATCGGGCTGCAGGTAGCTGGTTTCGGTCCACTCGTTCCAACTGTTGATGGTGATCAGCGGCGGCTGGTCTCGATGGGCATCGACGTAGGCCTTGGCCTTCCGGAGGGCGGCGGCGAACGCCTCCGGGGTGTTGTTCCGGACGATGCTGCCCCGCCGCCGGCGGAACCGGGGGGTATTGTCCCAGCCGATCGACACATGGGGGATGTAGGGCACGGGGTAGTCGCGATCGAGGCGGTCCCATTCGGTGAAGATGTCGGCGAGGATGGCGTCGTAATCGCGATCGACGTCGGTGATATGGGCGAACTGGTAGTGCGTCACGCTGTCGAAGCCCAGCATCGCGACGACCTCGGGCGCCGGCGCATCGGTGCCGCCGTCGACACCGCTGAGGTTCAGTCGCGAGGGGAACTGGCACAGTTGAAGGTGCAGTCCCGGCAGGCCGGCGTGTCGGGCCCGGTCCCGGAACCACGCCAGCGCCTCGCGGGCTGCGTCCACGCCGCCCAGGCCGCTGACGAAGTTCCACAGGTCGTACAGCAGGAAAACGGGGCGCCCCTCGATGCGGTAGTACGACGGGTGCGTGAAGTACCGCTGGATCAGGCGGCTGGCGAGACGTTCGAATTCGGCCCGGTCGACGCCGCCCTGCCAGATGACGTTGTCGCTGCCGTCGTCCGACAGGCGGAGGTCCCACACCTCCCGGACGTCGTGGTTGGCCCACATGAGGTAGAACTTGACGCGGTCATTGTTGCGGGCGCGGAGATAGCCGTCGTTGAGGCACTGCTCGAGGAACGGGCGGCGGTCGTACCAGTACCAGTCGTACAGCAGCACATTCACGCCGTGGTCGGCGGCCGCGGCGATCTCCATCTCCATGACGTACGGATCGGCCTCGTTCACGTAGCCCCACACCGGCCGTCGCGGCCAGGTGTGCCCGGGGAACTTCGCCTCGGCCTTGCGGACCGACTCCCACTCGCCCATCCCCTCGGGCCAGAACATTCGGGTACGGGGCTCGCTGCCCGTGTACGCCGGCCAGATGTACGCCGCAACGTCATATCGACTCGCCATCGTACGCTCCTTGCTGTGTCTGTTGCCCTCGCCCCGAGGGCTCGCAAATCGCCACTGTGACGGGGCCGGAGCAAGAAATCAACGGGCAAGCCCACACTCGCGCCCCTACGCGATCAAAACCCGCTTGTAAGTCTCTGCCCAAAACGTTAGGTTCACTGACAAAGGGAAGGAGCAGGCAATGCAATCTTTCAAGGCCCTCATGAAAAGCCCTGTCGTCATAGCAGGGCTGGTCGTCATCATCGTCATTGTCGTCTTGCTGGTGTGGCCATCGGCGACGCTGTGGAGCGCAAAGCGGAAGGCTAGGACACGTTACGCCGAGATGAACGAGAATGATCGCAACGGACTGAACATCGTCCCCGCGGCCAAGGTACGACGGATCCGACCGGGTGTTGCCGAAGGCGACCGAGTCGGCGCGCCCCTCGAGGGGTATTTCGCCTCCCTGCCCGCCGACGCCTACGCGCTGCAACCGCAGGAGCAATCGTACGTCGACTTCGAATCTGACGCACTGACCATTCGGCTTCTCGGCGTCGGTCCGCTGACCAATGAGTTCCGCAAGGCTCGCCCAAACGGCTCGGACTACGCAACCTATTTCCAGACGACCGATCCTTACCAGATCGTTATCGACGCCTTCGCTGCGCGCCCCGACCAGATCCCCGCCCAGACCACCCATGAGGCCCTGCAGAAGCACTTGACCCTCCTGCTGCTCAAGGCCGTGTTACAGCCGGGCGGATCCGATGTGCACTGGGAGAACTTCGACACCGGCCGCTATCGCGGTAACCTGGCCGGCGACACTTCTCTTGGGGGCATCATCGTCCTGCTCTACCTGCCGAAGGTAGAGGCGTTCGCCCATCTCGTGCTCTTCCCCAAGGACGGTGCGACGATGGCGGATGTCTACGACGCTCTTGGCAGCCTCATCGTGGAGCCGGCCCCGGAGTCCGCTTCGACCGAGCCGGCTCACGCAGAGCAGGTGAATCGCTTCTACCAGAACACGAATCGCCACTCGCCTGGAGCATCGCCATGGGCTTTCGTTTCTTTCGACGGATGAAGATCGCACCGGGGGTGACGTTGAACTTCAGCAAGTCCGGGCTCTCCACGTCCCTGGGCCCGCGGGGCGCTCGGGTGACGCTGGGACGCCGGGGCGTGAGGAAGACGGTGGGCCTGCCGGGAACGGGGTTGCACTACACCGAATTGGACGGCTGGAAACGCCGCGGCAAAACCGCCCGAACAACCTCCGAGCCACCCGCGCCCCCATCGCCGCGCCATAGGCTGGACCTGGGTTTCTTCGAGCGCCTGATGACCCCCTCCGACGAGCGCGCCTTCGTGGACGGCTGCAAGGCCTACGTGGCCGGCGACGTCGCCGGCGCCGCCGACCATCTCCGCCAGGCCGTCCACATGGCCGACGGGGCGTTCCTGGCGGGTTTTCTGGCGATGGACGCCAAGCGCCTCGACGAGGCCGAGCGTTGTCTCCGCCTGGCGGCGGCGCGGCATGGCATGCTGGGTAAGCATTTCGACAAATACGGCCTGCAGGTGGAGTTGGCGGTGCCGATCACCGAGACGGTCCTCGCCCATATCCGTCCATCCCGCCGGGGCGTGCTGCTGGGGCTGGCCGAGGTCTACCAGGCCACCGGCCGCCCCGCCGATGCGATGGACTGCCTCAAACAACTTCGGCGCGAGGCGCCCGACGACGTCGTCGTTCGCCTGTCGATGGCCGAACTTGCCCTGGAGGCCGCCCCCAACGACACCCGGCTGGCGAAAGAGGTGGTGGACCTCGCCGGCGACGTCGCCAACGAGTCGACCGTCCACGCGGCATTGATGCTCTACAAGGCCCGCGCCCTGCGCACGCTGGACCTGCCCGTCGCCGCCCGAGACGTTCTCACCGCGGCGATCCGTCGCAAACGGGGACGACCGCGGGACCTCCTCCACGCCCTGCGCTATGAACGGGCGCGCGTCTACGAGGACCTCGGCCACACCACCCGCGCCCGTCGCGAGTTCGAGAAGCTCTTCGCGGACGATCCCGCCTACGAAGACGTTGCCCAACGCCTGGGACTGTGACGGTCCGTAGCCGGCGCGACAACGGGGGCCATGTCTAGAATTGAGTAGAGGCCGTGCGGCGGTGCGCGGCCGTCGGCGCCAGACGCCCAAACCAAGGAGGCGAACACATGTCTGTGGGCAAGGTTATCGAGATCACCGCGGAAAGCTCCGAAGGCTTCGACGCGGCCATCAGCGAAGGGATCGCCCGGGCGTGCGAGCACGTGCACGATGTCAAGGAAGCGTGGATCAAGAGCCAGAAGGTCGTCGTCGAGAACGGCGAGGTCAGCCGCTATCGCGTGGACCTCAAGGTGACGTTTATTGTCCACGAGCACAAGGGTTAGGAGCAGACTGATGAAAGCACTGATACTCACGGCGGACGGCGTGGAAGACAGTGAGTTCTTCTACCCCTACTACCGCCTGCGGGAAGAAAGGATCGACGTCGACGTGGCCACCCCCGACGGCAAGGCCGCCACGGGCAAGCATGGCTACCCGGTCCCGGCCAACCTGAGGATCTCCGATGCGAGATCGGACGACTACGACCTGCTGATCCTCCCCGGCGGCAAGGGCCCCGAGAAGGTCCGCCTGATCGACCATGCCGTGACGGTTGCCCGGGAGATGCTGGCAGCCGGCAAGCCCGTCGCGTCGATCTGTCACGGCATTCAGACGCTCATCTCGGCCGGCGTGCTGCAAGGCCGTCGCGCCACCTGTTGGGCCGGCATCCGCGACGACCTGATCGCCGCCGGGGCCGACTACAGTGACGAGGAGGTCGTCGTGGACGGCTCGCTGATCACCAGCCGTTCCCCCAGCGACCTGCCGGCGTTCATGCGCGAGACGCTCAGCGCCGTCGCCGCCGCCACCGGGCCGGCCGAATGAGGAGAGGCCCTGGAATTTCGGAGTTTTTGAAATCTGGCAATCTGACGTTCACAGTTCGGCCGTCGAGGGTCGATCACGCGTAGAAGCCTTTAGTCGGACCCTGCGCGGGTCTGGCGCGAAAGGTTAGGGGACCTATGCGTGGTTCACAAACAGCATTGCGCCTCGTTGCGATAATGCTGGCGGCGCTGTTTCTGGCGGTGGACATGGTTCTGCCGCTGGGCGTCGCCGGAGGCGTACCTTATATTACCGTTGTCCTGCTGAGTCTCTGGTCGCCGCGCCGGCGGTCGGCCGCGCTGGCAGCGGTCGCCGGCAGCGTCCTGACGGTTGTCGGTGTGTTCGTCTCCCCGCCGGGCGGTCAAGTGTGGAAGGTGGTCGTCAACCGAACGCTGGCGATCGGGGCCATCTGGATCACCGCGGTGCTGATCATGGCCCGACAGGCCGCCCTCCGCCGGCGCGCCGAGGCGCTGCAGCAGCGGGAGCAGGCCCTGGCCGACGTGAAGATCCTGCACGGCCTGCTGCCCATCTGCGCCTCCTGCAAGAAGATCCGCGACGACTCGGGTTACTGGAATACGCTCGAAAACTACATCGCGGCCCACTCCGAAGCCGACTTCAGCCACAGCCTGTGCCCCGAGTGCATCAAGCGCCTTTATCCTGACTATCAGCCGTCCGAGAGCCGCTAGGCCCTGCCGGCGGCGCCCCAAGTGTCCCCGCGATTGGACGGATGTCACCGACCGCGGTCGTACCGACGCTCTTGTTTCAGGTTAGCCGCCTTTCCTGCAGGGCGACATCCGGCAGGCAACCTTCTGAGCGACGCGCCTGCTTCACACCTGCCCTCCCCTCGGCGAAGACACCGGCAACTTCCGCGCTGCACGTCAGGTGGACAAATGCGCGCTGCGTTCCCGCCGCAGCGGCGCACGAGACCCCGCGTCCGAAGGGTTCCTGGCGACACCAGCCGAATAATTCCACCAAGATGGCAGGTGGAACGGCTCCATGTGTGGCCGGCCTGCCGACGCCGGGCCGGTTGACCGCCGGCCGGGCAGTTGCGTGCGGCGGCGTCACTGGCTGAGCTCGGTCGGGAAAACATGGCGACGCCGAGGGAGTTCTGGAGTACCTGTCAAGGGAAGGGAAAGACCATGAGGAAGACGCTCCATGGGATCGTGCCGTTGCTGGTCGTGTCGCTGCTCGTCGGCGGCCTCGTCGTGCCAACCGTGGCTCAGATGGGTGAGGAAGACGACGCCGGCACCTACGAAGAGGAGGCGTCCGAGCGGGCCACGGGTGACGACCAGGAAACCTACGGCGCCGGTTACGACTCCGAGTACGACTACGACACCGACGAGGACTGGTTTGAAAGCTGGTACGGCGAATCGGACGACTGGCTCTTCTGACCGTGTGACCCCCAAGCACTGTATCACGTTTGATCACTGACACAGAGAGGACTCGACCATGAGACGTATGACATTCGCAACGGTGCTGCTGGTCGTCGCGGCCCTGGCGGTGCCCGCCGGCGCCCAGATGGACCCACAGGACCAGCAGAAGCAAGAGGAACAGAAGCAGGAGATGCCCAAGTCCGGCTCCCAAGAGCAGGACATGCAACAGCGTTCCGGGCGGCGGATGGCCCCCCAGCGCCAGCAGGTGACCGGCGAAATCGCTGAAGTGCGCACGATCAAGGTCAAGCAGACCAAGCAGGATCACCTGCTGGCCAAGGTCAAGCTCGACACCGGCCAGACCGCCGTGCTCGATCTCGGCCCGGCCGACAAGGCGCGGCAATCGGGTCTGAAGCTCGAGAAGCGCCAGCAACTGCAGGCCGAAGGCACCGTCGGTCAGCTCAACAACCGACCCGTGCTGGTCGTGACCCGCGCACAGCAGGACGGCAAGACCGTCATGCTCAACGCCGGCAAGCAGCCCGAGGGCACGCACGGCTACCAGGAGCCCGGCACCGAGCAGGAAAAGGGCAAGCAGGACAGCCAACAGAAGGACATGCAGAAGGACCGCGAACAGGAAAGCCAGCAGGGCGCGTACGGCTACCAGCCCGCCGCCCAGCAGGAGGACGGACCCAAGAAGAGCCCCGAGGGTACGCAAGGCTCCCAGTCCGGCTCTGGGCAGCAGGACATGCAACGGATGACCCAGGTCCAGGGCCAGATCATGGACGTGAGCACCGTTAAGTCCGAGCAGGACCAGAGCGAGCACCTCGTGGCCGAGATCCGGCTGCAGCAGACCGGTCAGACCGTCAAGGTCGATCTCGGCCCGGCCGACGAGGCCCGCGATTCGGGCCTGAAGCTCAGCCAGGGTCAGCAGATCCAGGTCACCGGCCGCGTCGGACGCCTCAACGGCACGCCCGTGGTCGTCGTCCAGCGCGCCCAACAGGACGGCAAGTCCGTCCAACTGAA
>CAZHRW010000092.1:0-9570 GCA_964535025.1 uncultured Planctomycetales bacterium | reverse complement strand
GGGGCGGGCGGGGCGGCCCCACTGTTCCCGGACCCCCGACGCATCTGAACGCCCCCCCCCCGGACCGATCCGACGCGTCGGACGGGTCGGACGCGTCGGACGAGTCGGATGAGTCGGACGGATCAGACCGATCCGACCGATCCGATGATGTGCGCCCGCCCCCGATAAAAAACGACAGCGGGGGCGCCCCTTGGGCGAGACCTGGGCGCGCCGCGGCGCCCCTCTAGGGACGCGAGACAGCCCCCTGCGTCAGCAGGGGGCGCCCGCGCCGTCGGCGCCGCCGGGCCGTACGACCAGTGGCCCGTCCTTGCCCCGGCTTGACAGCGGGCGATCCCTTGCGGCGCGGCGCGAGCGTATGACGGCCTCCGATGAGGGACGGGAGACAGCCCCCTGCGTCAGCAGGGGGCGCCCGCGTCGGCGGCGGCGCCGGGCCGTACGTACGGCGCCCCGTCGTTGCCCCGGCGTAACGCGCGCGCGCTCCCTTGCGGCGCGGCGCGAGCCTATGACGGCCTCCGATGGGGGACGGGAGACAGCCCCCTGCGTCGGCAGGCGGCCCCCGCGTCGTCGGCGCGCCGGGCCGTGCGTACGGCGCGCCGTCGTCGGCGGCGCGGCCTCCGTTGCGGCGCGGAGGCCCGCGGGTTTAGCCCAGCGGCCGCGTCGTCGCCGCGGCCAGGAGGTCGACGGCGGCGGCGCGGCGGGGACGCCTCGCGGGCGTGCGGCGGCGCGCGCGGAGGCGGCGGAGCGCCGGGCCCGGCGACGGGCGCGCGGACGCGGCGGCGGCGGGTTCGCCGGCGGAGCTCACGGCGGCGGCGGTGAGCGGATCGTCGAGCGAGGCGCCGAAGTGCTGCTTGAGGACGGCGAAGTCGTCGAGGTCGACGGCGCCGGTGAGGTCGAAGTCGCCGGCGGCGATCCCGGCGGCGGTGCCGAAATGCTGCTTGAGGACGGCGAAGTCGTCCAGATCGACCGCGCCGCTGCCGTCGGCGTCGGCGGGCAGATTGCCGAAGTAGAACACGTCCGCCGCGGCTAGGCCGGTGGCGGCCGTGGCCTTGACGGTCACCTCCAGCCATGCCCCGGCGATCGCGCCGTCGTCGAAGATGATCGTCACGCGGTCGCTGTCGCCGTCCCCGTCGCCGCCGCGCACCGCCACGGCCACCGGGGCGTCGGCGGCGGCCCAGGCGGAGGGATCGCCGCCCGTCCCCGTTTTGAACGCGAAATACTCGCCGATCGTCGCCTCACTCAGCGACGCCCCGTCCGCCAGGCCGGCAATGTCGACCATGACGCCGTTGAGCCCGCCGGCGTAGGCCGTGCGGTGGGCAGCGCCGGCAGTCTGGCCCGGCGTCAGGGCCTGCTTGTCGGCGGCGACGGCGTTGTCGTCCTGGGGCGACGGGCCGGGCGTCGCGCCGTCGAGCGTCGAATCGTTGTAGAACACGTGACGACCGGCGATGCCCGCCTGCGCCGCGGCCAGGACGCCGTCGACCTTGGTCGTGCGGCCGCTTGTCGCGACGACGCCGGTGCTGACCGGCGCGTAGCCGGGCTGGGTGAACTCGACGGTGTAGCTGCCCGCCTCGACAGCAACCTGGTAGCCGCCGGCGGCCATCGTCGTCGCGTAGACGGTTCCCCCGGCGCCGGTGATCGCGACGGTCGCGCCGCCGAGGCCCTCGCCGGCGTCGTACATACCATCGCCGTCGGCGTCGGTGTAGACCACGCCGGTGAGGTAAGGCGCGTCGAGGCCCCACCGGTCGCCGAAGTCCTGGGTCACGACCAGGGGCCCCACGTCGGTCTCGTCGTCGTCGTCCTCGAGGACGCCGATGCCGATCTCCCGCAGGGCCGGGTGCATCATGTTCTCGCGGTGGCCGGGCGGGTCCTGCATGCCGTCGCCGTCGGGGTCGGGCCAGCCCCAGTCGATGGCGAAGCCGGCGTGGCCGTAGGGAATCGTCTCGGCATAGGCGAAGATATTCTCGGCGACGATGGAGAAGGACGTGTACCCGGCGGCGATCATCCGGTCGCCGAGCGACAGTTCGCCGGGCAGTTGGTGCGACTGGCTGTCATAGTTGATCATCAACTGGCTGTGGTCGCGAGCGGCCTGCATGAGCGCGCCGTTCCAGATCAGCGGATCGACCGGCGTCAGTGCAGCCCACTCGGCCTGGAGGGCGTCGCCGTCCACGTTGAAATACTCCAGCGCCGCCTGGATCCACGGATACGGCGAGTGGAGCGGGTTGAACCCGTCCACCATCCGCGACAGGTTCCCCGCCGGGTCCATCCGCAGGTCGTTGAGCCACTCGAGCAGCTCCTGCTCGTCCGCCGTCGGCGACCACGCGACGTCGCCGACCGGCTCGCCGGCGGTGACGGGCGCCTCGGCCATGACGACACATCCGGCGGTCGGCGACTCCGCGAGCGCCGCGGCCTGGGCCGGGCACGCCGTCAGGAGCAGCCGCGGCTCGAGGGGCTCGACGCCGCCAACGGCGGCGCCGCGGCGCGGGCGGCGAAGGCGCTGATCGACAAAGGTCCTGAGACGTTTGACGACATGCATGGTCGGCGACATCAGGCGACTCCTCCGATTCGAGGGGCGAAGCGACGGGCCTATCGGTCCGGCACCGTTTCCCACGGCGCAACCCTCAGCGCCGGGGCCTATCCCCCGCCGGCTTGCGGCCTCAATGACCCGGGGCCGGCGGCCGTACGTTCATCTTACGCCGACCTCGCCCCCGCGCCAAGCGCCCCCCTGGCGGGAACCGTACGCCCCCGGCGCTTTCCTTCGCCCTTTCAGGGCTCTTGTTCTATAAGGGACACCCTATCCGGGGGCTCACGCCCCCGGCTAAACTCCGACGCCCCTTCGGGGCGAACGGCAACGACCCACGCCGGCCGCTTTCACCCGGCCGGCTCGGCGCCGCTGTCGTCGGCCCAGGCCGGAATGTCGTCGCCGGTGCCGCTGTCGTCGAGGCCGTTGGGGCCGGGCGAGTAGATGCGGAAGTAAGTACCGGTCGTGACGGCCTCGTCTTCATCGAGGCGCATGTAGACCAGCTCGTGGCCCCACTGGTCGGTGGGCACCTTGCCGCCGGTGATGAACGGCCCGAATTGCTTCCATCGCTCGGCCTCCTCCGCGTCGGCGGGAGGCGCTATCAGCACCCTGAGACCTTCGTCCTGGGTGGGCGTGCGGCCCATGCAGAGAAGATATCTCTTAACGGCGTTCTCCACACTGCGCACCATGCTGATCGTCCGCTCCTCATGCGCGCGGGCGCGCATGCCGAGCGCGCCCCCGAGGATGGACCGGCCCGCCGTCCGCGCCTCGAGCGCGCCGGCGCGCATCCCATGCGGCGCCGATGACGGCGCTGCTGCCCGCGGCGGCGGGTCCTGTTTGTCCTCGTCGCTCGATCCGCACCCCGCCAACAGCAGGCAAAGCCCCGCCACAACGGCCCATCGACCTGTCATGGTTCGTCTCCTTCCCTCCGGTCCCCCGAATGCTACAGACCCCCACAGGTCCGATCCAGCCATAAAGGGCTCGCAACTCTGATTCGGCGGGCAGCCGTGATCCGGCGTGGGCGCCTACTGATCCAGCCGCCGCTGCACTTCCGCCGCGACGTCGAAGAGTTCCTTGTTGCGCTGCTGCCAGGGCGAGTCGACGAACCAGTCGAGGCCCTGGCGGTCCTCGTCGCTGCGGATCTGGCGGGCCTTGCCGTCCCAGAAGCCGGGCAGCTCGATCCCGGCGTCGCCGAGGCCCTTCCAGATGGCCTCGTAGGGGCTGCGGCCGGAGATCGACCCGAGCAGATCGAGCTGCTCGTCATTGGACCAGATGCTCCGCCACAGGGCGCGGTGGTGGGCGTCGAGGGCGGCCCGGGCGCGGGCGACCAGGGCCGCCGGCAGGCGTCCGGCGGCGGCGGGGTCGGCAAGGGTGTCTTCGAGGAAGATCCGCACCTCGCATTCCTGGACGCCCTCACGGAGGTTTTCGAGCCTGGCCGTGGCGACCGGTCCGTCGGGCCCGGGCGCGAGGAAGTAACTGGGGATGTTCAGCCCGCGATAGTAGTTTTCGGGGTAGCGGTCGTACGCCTTGCCGGCCCGGCGGCCGCGGCTGTCGCGGATGCAGTTCCACATGTCCCCGCCGATCCGCCCGATGCCCCGCTGGTGGCCGTTGATGTTCAACTGCGGCATCTGGCGGATCCGCAGGGCCGGGCCGTTCATCAGGCCGAACCGGTCGATATACGCCGCCAGCTGCGGCCGCCGCCAGCCCTGCAGGGCGCCGTCGGGGGCGTTGACGTGGTAGACGAGGCTGTAGGCGTGGGCCTCGTAGCGCACGTCGGCGATATTGTGCAACACCGTGTTGGGCACGGGCTTGCCGAAGGTCCGCCGGTAGTGCGAATGGGCGATCCACGACAGGCCCGCCACATCCTTGAGGAACCGCACCTCCTCGCCCGACGGCTCCAGGTCGGTCACCATCCCCAGGGCCATCGCATCTTCCCAGCCGCGTGCGGCCATCCGGCGGCGGAGCTCGTCGTAGACCGGCTGCCAGATCTCGCGGCTGGCCGGATCGGTGTAGAACGGCAGGCTGCCGGGCGTCGCCTCGCCGGTGGCCTCGTCGAGCATCGTCACCACCAGCCCCTGCTGGCGCTTGTCCCAGCGATCCTGCAGCGGGCCCGGCTCGGTCGGCCGCTCGGCGAAGGACGTTTTGCGGTGCTTGAGTACGAGATAGGCGTCCCAGGCGTAGAACACCACCAGCTTGGGTTTGCCGAGGTGCTCGCCGGCCAGATCGAGGTACCTGTCCATGATCGTGTAGTCCGGCTCGAGCGACCCGTCGGCGTGGCGGATCCAGCGGACCATCGACTCGCCGTGGCCCTGGTTGGTATCGCGGATCAGCGGGACGTACACGACGCGGCTGCCCGTGGGGCGCATCAGGCGGAAGCTCTTGGCGATCATGGCCCAGTGGCGGTCGGACCACAGGGGCAGGTCGTATTCCAGGGCGAGCGTGTCGGGCGACTGGATGATCTCGATCCACGTGCGGAAGTCCTGCGGGTCGGGCAGGCGGTAGTCGGCGACGGTCAGCTCGACGGGGACCGCCCGGCGGTCCAGGCCGCCGGCGCCAACGGTCAACGTGCCGCGATACCGGCCCGGCGCGGCGTCTTTCGGGACATCCACCGTCACCCATACGCCCGCCAGGGCGCGGCCCCTGACCGGCTCGACGGCCGCCGGCGGCGCTTCGAGCAGGACGTCCAGGCCCGACGGGGCGCCGCGGGCCGCCTCCCACGGCACGGCATAGCGCACGGCGACCCGCTCGGCGGGGATCGTCCCGCCCTCGCCGGTCAGCGGGCCCATCGTCGCGCGCAGGCCGCTGATCGCGACGTCCGATTCGACGGCCACGGCGCCGGAGAAGGCCCCGTTGCGGGCGCCGGTGATGAGGATCGGCTCCGGCGGCGGCGGCGCGGTGATTCGCAGGGCGTCGCCGAGGATGTCGTAGTTCCACACCGCCACCTCGCCGGCGGCCGGCGCCGCCGCGAGGATCGCCGCGGCGGCCGTACTGAGGATCACAACTCGCATGAACGTCATAGCGTCTCCTTGTCTCAGGCAATCTTCAACAGGGGTTTGCCGATCACGGCCAGGGGCAACACCAGAATCAGGTACCCGACGATCCACGGCGGCAGCGCCGCGCCCAGGCCCGGCACGACGCCGAACGGCCGGTACGCCGTGAGGTCGAGGCGGACGGCGACGTCGCCGAACAGTTCCACCGGCGGCCCGTACCGCCGTCCGTCGACGATCAGTTGCTTGGTGAACGTCCGCCCGTCGTGGCGGATCGTCAGCACGTATGGCTCGTCGCGGCCGTCGGCGGCCAGCCGCCACCGCGCGACGGCGGCGGTCGCCTCGGCGGC
The DNA here is from genome assembly GCA_964535025.1 of uncultured Planctomycetales bacterium. GTDB lineage: Bacteria > Planctomycetota > Phycisphaerae > SM23-33 > FEN-1343 > JAAYZK01. The sequence continues at coordinate 3,718 of CAZHRW010000092.1, read as the reverse complement.
CGCGTCGGCGCGGCGGATCCAGCCGTCGGCGGCGGTCAGGCCCTCCTGCGGCAGGATGTGCAGGAGCGAGGCGGCCTCGTCGGCGGGTAGTTCCACGGCGACCGCCACCGGCTCGCCCGGCTCGGGCGGGACGTACGCCAGCCGTGCGAAGCACCAGATCGCCAGCAGGGCGATCGGCACCACCGACAGCAGCAGCGGCTTCAGCTCCGCACGGAGCTTGACGAGCTGGATCTGCCCGAGCGTCGCGCGGCAGCGGGCGCGGGCCTGGCGGTCCTTGCGGCGGCGGGCGTCGCGCGCGAGTTCCTTCAGCCGCTTCGTATCCGCGGCGCAGCGCCGCAGCAGGTCCTGGTCGGTCGCGACGCGCCGGATCCCCATCAGCAGCAGCGCCGAGACCACCGCGATCGCGACCAATGCCGCGTCCGCCGGCAGCCACAGCAGCCAGCCGAGCAGCCGGTCGGTGATCCACAGGCATGTGGTGTTGACCAGGTCCACGTCAACGACTCCTCTCGATACTCACCTCGCCGCGGTCGCCGTCGACGCGGACGACGGCGCCGTCGCGGATCAGGCGCGTGGCGTCGGGGCAGGCGACGGCGGGGATGGAGAAGTCCCGCGCGGTGATCGCCCCGTGCGACAGCACGCCGCCCCGCTCGACGACGAGGGCCTTGATCGTCGTGAACAGGGCCGTCCAGCTCGGGTCGGTCGACGGGCAGACCAGGACGCAGTCGTCGCCGGCGTCGGTCGCCTCGGTCGGCGTTTGCACGATCCTGGCGGTGCCGGTGAACACGCCCGGCGACAGCGGCGTGGCGGTGAGCGTCTCGGCGGCGTCGAGGCGGCGGGGCAGGCCCAGCCCCTCCAGCCGGCGGGAGTCGATCGCCTCGGGCAGGTCCAGCCGCTGGTGGGCCTTCCACCGCACCTTCCGGCGCGCCACCTCGGCGGCGAGAGCCTCCGCGTTGCCGTCGCAGGCCGCCAGTTCGTCGCGGCGGAGGAAGAACACGTCGTCGCCGAGCCCCCACCGGCGGCCGAGCTCGACCAGCACCCGGCGGATCAGCTCGTAGCCGCGGAGCAGGTCGTCCTTGCCGGCCTCGCGGTAGGGCAGGAGCGTCTGGGCCTCGCGGGCGAGAGCGAGGACCCGCTCGCGGAGGAAGCTGCCGCCCCAGCGGGCGAGCGTCTCGGGCAGCTCGGCGACGGCCTGCTCGCGGAGGCGCTGGTTGCGGCGGTGCAGGTGCGGGGGGCTGTGGCTTTCGTCGGCGGCCTGGGCGGCGACGATCTGGCGGAGGTAGCTGTCGTCCTCGCGGTAGCGCGGGGCCGCCAGTTCCATCTCGTTGACGGCGCGGTGACCGTAGCGGTCGACGAACGCGGCCAGCGTCGTCTCCCCGCGGCTGACCGCGAAGAGCATCGACGCCTGCTCGACCGCCGGGTCGCCCTCCAGGCCGCTCGTCAACGCCAGGCACAGCCGCCGACCCTCGTCCGGGCCCAGGAGTTGGACCAGCAGGGCCTCCAGCTCCGCGCGGGCGAGGCCGCCGAAGAACCCCGGCAGGAGCGACTCGGGCGCGAACTCGGTCAGCACGCGGCCGATCCGCTCGTCGAGGGCGTCCAGCAGCGCCGGCGTGCTCAGGGCGGCCAGGTCGGCGCCGGCGGCGTCGGCGACGTAGCGGCCGAACGCCGGGCGGACCTCGCCTTCGTAGCGGTCCACCGCGGCGGCGCGGAGGCGTCGGGTGCGGCGGGCGCAGCGGATCATCGCGACGATCGTCCCCGGCAGGCGGAGCAGGAAGCGGCCGTCGGCGCGGCTCGCGTCGAACGTCCGCGGGGCCGTCTCCAGCAGGCGGGGGTCGGCCAGGACGGCGTCGTGGTCGTAGACGAAGGGCATGCCCGCCCAGAACAGCTCGGCGGTCCGGTCGACGTCGGCGTAGACGCGGCCGCCGATCAGTTCGAGGAACCCCTCGCGGCACACGCGGCGGCCGGGGCGGTAGCCCAGCCGGCGGTACATCCGCCCGAAGCCCCCGTCGCCGCTCATGAACGGACGGAGGATGTCCCACGTCATCGGCGTCGGGGCCGGCAGCGTCTCGGCGAGGTTGTGGGCGAGCCAGACCTTCTCCCGCTGCTCGGCGTCGGCCAGCGCCCGCAGGCGGTCGAGGGTCTCGCGGCGGGCGACCTCGACGTCCCGCGCCACGTCCAGCCCCCGGATCGGCCGTGCCTGCAGGAGGGCCAGCTCGCCGCCGGCCAGGCCCCATTCGATATCGACGGGATAGCCGAAGTGCCGCTCGACACGCAGGGCCATCGCGGCCACCTCGAGCGCCTCGTCATCGGTCAGCGACGGGCGGTCCGGCTCGGGCATGTCGGTCCCGTCGCCGAGGGCGGCGATCCGGGCGGCCTTGTGGCCGATCGTCCGCTCGGTGATCGCCGGCGGCTCGGGCGCCAGGATGAACCGGTCGGGCGTCACGTCGCCGGAGACGACCGACTCGCCGAGGCCGAAGGCGCTCTCGATGACGATCTCCCGCGCCGCCGGCCGCGCCGGGTTGGCCGTGAACGCGATCCCGGCCACGTGCGAGGGGAACATCGCCTGCACCGTCACCGCCGTGCCCGCCAGGCCCGTCAGGCCGTGCGCGCCGCGGTAGACGACCGCCCGCGGGTTGTTCCACGAGCGGAACACCGCGTCGATGCACGCCCGCAGCGCCTCCCACGGCGCCCGCGGGAACGCGCGGCCGGTGTGGGCCTCGAACGCCGCCGCCGCCTGCTCCCACGTCGCCGCGGCGACCTGCTCGGGCGCCACGCCGCCGACGACGACGGCGAACTGCCGTGCGAACTGGGCGTAGACGGCCTCGAACCGCGCCGGATCGGCCACCTGGTCGGCCAGGCCCGCGTGCAGGCCGCAATTGAGCAGCGTGTCCATCATCCCCGGCATCGACACCGCCGCGCCCGACCGCACCGAGACCAGCAGCGGCTCGGCGCCGTCGCCGAGGCGGCGGCCGGTGACCCGCTCGAGGCGGGCGACAGCGTCGCGGACCTGCGCGTCCAGGCCCGCCGGCCACGCCCCGTCGTGGGCGAGGGCGTGCGCGCAGCACGCCACCGGCAGCGTGAACCCCGGCGGCACCGGCAGGCCCGCACGGCTCATCGCCGCCAGCGAGGCGCCCTTGCCGCCCAGCTCATCCTTGCGCGCAGGGTCGCCCTCGGCGGCGCCGTCGCCGAAGAAGAACGTCCAGCGCGGGGTCATGGGCTCGGCTCCAGGCATATCAGTCCCTTGGTGTCCGATCCGTAGAAGCAGAACGATTCGGCGCTGATCATCCCCGTCGCCGGCTCGCCGGCCACCGACCGCAGCACGGCCCAGTGGCGGTCGGTGCCGCGGTGGAGGTCGGCGACCCGCACGGCGGCGCCGGCGAAGTAGATCACCTCGTCGGCCGCCGTCAGCACCGGCGGCAGGGAGGGTCGGGCGTCGTCGAGCGTCGCGACGACCCGCCCGCCGTCGAGGTCGACGACGAGGATCCCCCCGTCCGTGCAGGCCAGCAGGTAGCGGCCGTTGCACACCAGCGCGCCGCGAACGCCGGCGGCGTCGAGCGTGATCGGCGGCTCGCCGGCGACGGGGCTGTACCCCGCCAGGCGCCCCGGCAGGCCCACCCACACGCGATCGGCGGCCCAGACGGCGCCGGTCCGCGGCGCGGCGGCCAGCGGCTGCCGCCACAGCTCGGTCCCCGTCCGGCGGTCCAGCGCCACCACCGCCGCC
>CAZHRW010000091.1:0-12453 GCA_964535025.1 uncultured Planctomycetales bacterium | reverse complement strand
CTCCCCGCCGTTCAGCCGCACGCGGAGCGTTCGGTTGGTGACGGGCCGGGGGAGGTTTTCCCTTTGGCCGGGCGGCGGCGGCGCGTACGATCGGGGCGTGATTGGACTGCGGGATATCGTCGGGCAGGATCGGGCCGTCGCTGCCGTTGCACGGATGGCGGCCAGCCCGCGAGGACCCCACGCGTACCTGTTCGCCGGGCCCGTCGGCGTCGGACGGCGGACCACGGCCGAGGCCCTGGCGGCAACGTGGTTGTGCCACGAAAACACCAACTCGCCCGGGGACAGTGACTTGGGCGACTCCGCGCCGCTTCCGGCCGCCTGCGGGCGCTGCGCGAGCTGCGTGGCGATGGCCGCAGGCACGCATCCGGATTACCACTTCATCTACAAGGAGTTGGCGATCCACTCGGAGGACCCGCGGACCCGCGACAGCAAGATGCAGGGCCTGAGCATCCAGGTGATCCGCGAGTTTCTCGTCGCGCCGGCGGCCCAGGCGTCGGCGATGGGGCACGGGCGTGTGTTCGTGGTCCGCGAGGCCGAGATGATGACCCGCGAGGCCCAGAACGCCCTGCTCAAGACGCTCGAGGAGCCCCCACCGGGCGTGAAGCTGATCCTGCTGGCGCGGAGCGAACGCGAGCTGCTGGCGACGATCCGCAGCCGCTGCGCCCTGATCCGCTTCGGCTCGCTGCCCTGGTCGCTGGTGGCCGAGCGGCTTACCGGGGCGGGGGTGGCGCCGGCCGCGGCGCAGTTCTGGGCCGCCTACACGAACGGGAGCCTCGGCGAGGCGCTGCGGCTGGCGGCGACGGACCTGTACGCCTTCAAGTGCGAGCTGGTGGACCGGCTGGCGGGGCTGGTCGAGTCGGTCGACGCGGACCTGTCCGACCGCCTGCTGGCCGAGTCCGAGGCGATCGGCGAGGCGGTGGTGGCCGACAACAAGCGGCTGGCGAAGACGGTGGCCACCCGTCGGGCCGGCGGGCTGCTGCTGGGGCTGGTGGCCTCGGTGTATCGCGACGCGATGCGCGCCGCGGCCGGGGTCGCCGCGGGGAAGGTCCACGCCGATCAGGCCGCCGCCGTCGGGCGGATCGCCGCGGCGTTCGGTCCGGCGGCCGGGCGGATCGTCGACCAGATGGCCCGCTACGAGCAGTTGCTCTGGCGGAACGTCAACCCCAAGCCGTTCTGGGACAATGTCGTTCTCACCTGCGCCACGGCGGCCCCGCTGGAGGTATGAGCGGCCAGGGGCACCTTGCCCCCGGCGGCCCGCTCCGGTATACCTGTCCGACCGGGTCGGCGCTGTAGCCCCGCGAGAAGAGTGAGCATGAAGGACTTCTTTCGATCAGCCCAATACGTCCTGCGCTACAAGCTGCGTCTGACGGCCGCGCTGGTGTGCGTCGTCATGATCGGCGTGCTGTGGGGCAGCGGGCTGAGCGTGCTGCTGCCGGCGATGAAGATCCTCATCAGCCCCGAGGGTCTGCATGGCTGGGCCGACCAGCTCCTCGTCAACGACCGCCTGGCCGCCCGAACCACGCGCCAGCACGTCTCGGCGAGGAAGACCCGCGAGCAGTTGGCCTACCTCGACACCGTCGTCGAAGTCGCCGTCGCGGACGCCGACGGCCCGCTGGCGGCGGCGGGCGTCGGCCGCGGGGCGTGGCTGGTCGGTGCCGACGGCGAGTACCGCCCCCACGACGCGCTGTACGAGCATCTCGCCGGCCTCCCGGCGGGCGAGCCCGTGACGCTCCGGGTCTACCGCGCCGCCACCGGCCGGGTCGAGCAGGCCACCGTCGCGCCCCGCCGGGCCGAGCCGTGGCGGCGGTGGCTCTACCAGGTCGTCGCCCGCCTGGGTCGTCCCGCGGCGCCCTACGACCGCTTCAAGCTGCTGTGCGCTGTGGCCCTGTTCGCCTTGGTGCTGAACTACCTGCGGGACCTCTTCCGGTTCTGGCAGGCTTACATCGTCCAGACCCTGTCGTTCCGCGCGGTGGTCGACCTGCGCAACGAGTGCTACGACGTGGCGGTGCGTCTGCCGCTGGCGTATTTCTCGCTCAACTCCGTCAGCGACACGATGAGCCGGTTCGTCGCCGACTGCAGCCAGGTCCGCCAGGGGCTGGTCACGCTGCTGGGCAAGACGCTCGTCGAGCCGGCCAAGCTGCTCGCGGCGTTCGCGGTGGCATTGGCGTTCAACTGGAAGCTGACGCTGCTGGCGTGCATCGTCGGCCCGCCGGCGGTGTGGTTGATCCGCCGGCTGGGCGCGCGGATCCGCAAGGCCTCGCGGCACACGCTGGAGAGCCAGGCGCTGATGCTCCAGTCGCTCGAGGAGACCCTCACCGGCGCCCGTATCGTCAAGGCCTACACCACCGAGCCCGCCGAGGGGGCGCGGTTCCGCCGGATCACCCGCCGGCTCTACAGGCAGTTCAAGCGGATGGCGGTCGCCGACGCGGCGACGGCGCCGCTGGTCGAATCGCTGGGGCTCACCGCCGCCATCGGCGCGGTGATCCTGGCGGGCTACTGGATGTACCATCCCGGCCACACGCACGGGGGGCTGCTGGGCTGGCTGCTGGACAACGAGATGGACCCGACCCGCTTCATCGCCGTCATGGGCGTCCTGGCGGCCATGTACGACCCGGTCCGACGGCTGTCCAGCGTGTCGGTCCGCCTCTACAATGCCGACGCCGCGGCCCAGCGGGTGCTCGAGCTGCGCGACGAGGCCATCGAAACCGACCGCCCCGGCGCCACGCCCCTGCCCCGCCACAGCGAGAGCATCGCCTTCGAGGATGTCTCGTTCCGCTACCCCGGCGCCAACGCCGACGCCCTCAAGGGCGTCTCGCTGACGGTCTGGCAGGGGGAGACCGTCGCGATCGTCGGCGGCAACGGCTCGGGGAAGACCACGCTGCTGAGCCTGCTGCTGCGGCTCTATGAACCGGCCCGCGGGCGGGTGCTGGTCGACGGCCGCGACATCGCCACGGCGACGCTGCCGTCACTGCGCCGCCAGATCGCCCTGGTGGCGCAGGAGGCCGTGCTGTTCAACACGTCCATCGCCGAGAATATCGCCTACGGCTCGCCCGAGGCCACCCGCGAGCAGGTCGTCGCCGCCGCCCGACAGGCCTTCGCCGACGAGTTCATCCGCAAGCTGCCCGACGGGTACGACACCGTCATCGCCGAGCGCGGCAGCTCGCTGAGCGGCGGGCAGCGGCAGCGCATCGCCATCGCCCGGGCGATCGGCCGCGACCCGGCGATCCTCATCCTCGATGAGGCGATGAGCCAGATCGACTCGGAAAGCGAAGCCCGTATCCAGCAGGCCCTCGACGCCTTTGCCCAAGGCCGTACCACCTTCGTGATCGCCCACCGCTTCTCCACCGTCCTGGCCGCCGACACCGTCGTCGTCATGCAGGACGGCAGCGTCGTCGATGTCGGCAGGCACCAGGAACTGCTCGACCGCTGCGCAACCTACCGGACGCTCTTCGAGACGCAACTGGCCGGCGACCGGTGAGCTACTGCTCGCTGCGCACCAGCTCGTGGAAGGCCTGCTTGAGGCGGCGGGTGATCGCTCCGACGGCGCCGTCGCCGACGGGGCGGGCGTCGATGGCGGTGACGGGGACGACCTCGGCGGCGGTGCCGGTCAAAAAGCACTCTTCGGCGGTGTAGAGGTCGTAGCGGCTCAACTCCCGCTCGGCGATGGGCACGCCCAGCTTCCGCGCCAGCTCGAAGACCACCCCGCGGGTGATGCCCGCCAGGATCCCGGCGTGGGCCGGGGGCGTGGCGAGGGCCCCGTCGTGGACGATGAAGATGTTGTCGCCGGTGGCCTCGGCGACCATGCCTTTGGTGTTGAGCATGATCGCCTCGCTCACGCCGGCGTCGACGGCTTCCATTCGGGCCAGGATGTTGTTGAGGTAGTTGAGGCTCTTGATCCGCGGTTCCAGCGCGTTGGGGTCGTTGCGGGGCACGGAGGCGATGATGACGCTCATGCCCTTCTCGTAGACATCCTGGTCATAGAGGGCGATCGTGTCGGTGATGATGATGGTGCGGGGCTTGAGACACTTGAAGGGGTCCAGCCCCAGCGTGCCGATGCCGCGGGTGACGATCAGGCGGATGTAGCCGTCGTTGACGGTATTGGCCCGGAGGGTTTCGTTCATCGCCGCGATGAGGTCGTCGCGGCTGTAGGGCACGGCCAGGCGGATGGCGCGGGCGCTGTCGAAGAGCCGATCCACGTGGGCGGCGGCCCGGAAGATCCGACCGCCGTAGATGCGGATCCCCTCGAAGACGCCGTCCCCGTAAAGCAGTCCGTGGTCGAACACGCTGACCGTCGCGTCAGCCGCGTCCCGCAAGTCGCCGTCCATCCAGACCTTCATTGCTTGCTCCATAAGTCGCCCTGGTGCAGCCGCCCGCGCTAGTGTATCGGCAAACGCCGCGGGCGTCTACGGTTTGGGTTACGCGCGGATCCGTCCGTCGACGAGGTGGACGATCCGGTCGGCCCGGCGGGCGATGGCCTGGTCGTGGGTGACCATGACGATGGTCTGCCCGCGGTCGGCGTGGAAGTGCTCCAGGACGTTGAGGATCTCGCCGCCGGTCGCCCGGTCGAGGTTGCCGGTGGGTTCGTCGGCCAGGAGGATCTTGGGGTGGTTGCCCGGCGCCCGGGCGATGGCGACCCGCTGGCGCTCCCCGCCGGACAGTTCCCGCGGCCGGTGGCCGAGGCGCTCGCCCAGGCCGAGCATCCCCAATAGTTCCGTCGCGGCCTGCCGCGCCCGGCGGGCGCCGCCCAGCCAGCGCAGGGCGGACGTGCCGGTCATGGCGGCGATCAGGACATTCTCCAGGACGTTCAGTTCCCCCAGCAGGTGGTAGAACTGGAAGACGAAGCCCACGTCCCCGCGGAGGATGCGGTTGCGCCGGCGCCCCGACAGGCCGGCGGCGTCCACGCCGTCCAGGGCGATCGACCCCTCGTCGGGCCGGTCGAGCAGGCCGATCAGGTGCAGCAGCGTGCTCTTGCCGCTGCCGGAGGCGCCGACGACGGCGACGAACTCGCCCGGCGCGACGCTCAGGGAGACGGCCTTGAGCACGTGCAGGTCGATGCGGCCCATGCGATAGGATTTGCTGAGGCGTTTGACGTCGATCATGGGCTTACTCATAGCGGAGCGCCTCCACCGGCTGCATCCGCGCCGCCCGGACCGCCGGCAGCAGCGCCCCGATCAGCCCGGCGAGCATCGCCCCGATCACCACCGAGACGATCACCCACGGATCCACCGTGTCGGGGATCCGATCGAACATGTACGCCTGCCGGCTGAAGACCCGCCAGTGGAACACGGTGGCGATCCAGTCGTGGATCGCGTTGATGTTCCGCACGAAGAAGAACCCGCCGGCGGCGCCGAACACGCTGCCCACCAGCCCCACCGCGCTGCCGTACGTGAGGAACACGCACGCCACGCCCGCGTGGGAGGCGCCGAGGCTCTTGAGGATGCCGATGTCCCGGGTCTTCTGCACGACCATCATGTAGAAGATCGCGAACACCAGGACGACGGCGACCATCGAGATGATCCCCAGGATGATCACCATCAGGTCGCGCTGCTTCTCGACGGCGTCGACGTACTGGGCCTGCAGCTCGCGCCACGTGTAGACCCTCGCGTGGACGTTCCGCAGGTCCTCCCCGTGCGCCGCCGCGAAGTCGGCCCAGATCGCCCGGACCGCGTCCGCCCCGGCGTTCAGGGCGGCGTCGTGGTCGGCCTCGACGAGGCGGACGGCGATCCGGTCGGCCCGGTCGCCCTTCTCGATCAGGCGGTTGAGGACGTCGAAGTCGACGTAGACGTTGCTGTTGTCGACCATCCAGATCCCGAACCGCTGGTCGCCGATGAGGTTGAAGGTCTTCTTCACCGGCTCGGTCATCGCCCCGACCGTGCCGCGACCGATCGGCAGCAGCGTCAACTGGACCTTCTCGCTGTCGCCGAGGTTCAAAAACCGCTGGTAGGTGCCTTCCGCCTCGTCGCGCTGCGTCGTGCCGGGGATCTCCACGCCGAGGATGATCCCCGGGTGCTCCGGCTCGAAGACGTTCCGGCGGCGATAGTCGGCCAGGTCCTGCCGCCAGTAGCTCAGGGCGTTCTCCAGTTGGTCGATGTATGCCTGGTTTTCCGGCGTGTCGGCGTCGTTCCAGGCCGCCTCCAGTTGTTGGGCGAGCTGCTCGATCCGCCGGCGCCTCGCGGCCAGCTCGTCGGTGTGGCGGCGGTTCCGCTGCAGCAGGGCCTCCTGCAGGTCCTCGGGCAGCGTGAAGGCCGGATGGGTTTGGAGGAACTCGGGGTACAGCTCCTCGCCGAACGCCGTGACCTCGGTGGCCTCGGGCAGGCGGATGCCCATGACGCTGACCATCCGCACATCCCGCGGGCTGAGCTTCAACAGCCCCACGGTCTGGGTGACGGGCGTGGCGGCGCGGATGTCGTCGTGGGCGTCGAGCCGCTCGATCAGGTCCTCGTAGTGCGGGATGCCCGTATAGCCCTCGATGACGACATCGCCCATCAGCCCCCGCGCGGCGGTGGCGACCTCGTCGAGGAAGCCGTTCATCACGCTGGCGACCACGATCACCATGAACACGCACAGGGCCATCCCGACGATGGCCACCAGGGCGATCGGCCGACGGCGCAGATAGCGAAGGCTCAGGAATAGCTTATACATGCGCTTAAAGGCTCAGGACGACGGCGTTCTCAAACCGCTCTACCGTTGGACCCCGGGAAATCCGAAATCCCAAATTCGAAATCCGAAACAAATCCGAAACGACCAAAACTCGAAGACAGCAAAGAAAGAAACGCCAACAACAAAGGTGGCAAACACCGATGCATACGTTTGCTCAAGCCTTCGCCCCTCCCTGGGTGTTGCGGAGCATAGCGCCGAAGATCAGCATAAGTTCGTGGGCTTCCTGGCGCAGCGCCTGTCGCTCCCCCTCGTGCCCGTCCTCGGTAGCGCTGCTGAGCAAATCGAACCAGTAGCGGCATTCCTTCGCTTCCTTACGACAAATCCGAAGGCGCATCACGAAGTCCTTCTTACTCAGCGCCTCATTTGCCTCGATGTAGTTCGCTCCCACCGATCCGGACGCCCGAACCACCTGCTTACCATCTTCAAAAACGGCTATCGTTTTCGGCAGCTTACTCACAAGCGCCCGCGTTCGCTTGGCGAACGTCAACGTTCGCGGCTCCAGGTCATACTCGTGATCCCCACTCACCCGTATCTCCGTTGCTCACAATGCAGACATTCGATCGTTCGTCGTTGTCGGCGCCGTTCTTGTCGTTGCTTGCCGTCTTAAGTCGTTTGGGCCGTTTCGAATTTGTTTCGTATTTCGTGCTTCGTGCTTCGGATTTCTCCCGTGGGCCCGGGGCACCCTCAGGACGTCGTCCGCAAGGTGGGGAACAGCACCACGTCGCGGATGGTTGTCGTGTCGGTCAGCAACATCACGAGCCGGTCGATGCCGACGCCCAGCCCGCCCGCCGGCGGCATGCCGTGCTGGAGGGCGACGAGGAAGTCGTCGTCCATCACCCGCATCGTCTCGTCGGCCGCCTCGCCGGCCAGTTGCATCCGGAAATTGGCCTCCTGGACGGCCGGGTCGTTCAGTTCCGTGTAGGCGTTGGCCAGTTCCATCGTGGCGGCGTACGCCTCGAACCGCAGCGCGATCGCGGGGTTGGCCGGATCCCGCCGCGTCAGCGGACACAGGTCCGCCGGATAGTCTCTTACGAATGTCGGCTGCACGAGGGTCGGTTCGACCACCGCCTCGAAGATGAGATTCGCCACCACGGCGTCGGCCTTGTTGGCCTCCTCGATGCCCAGCCCGCGCGCCTTGGCGCGCAGGCCCGCGGGGTCGTCCAGGGAGACCCCCGCGTGCTCGCCCAGCAGTTCATCGTAAGTCACCCGTCGCCACGGGGGCGTGTAGTCCAGCTCGTCCTCGCCGTAGGGCAGTTTCATCGACCCGCACACCGCCTCGGCCGTCGAGGCGATGAGCCCTTCGGTCAGCTCCATCATGACCTCGTAATCGGCGCGGGCCTGGTAGAGCTCCATCATGGTGAACTCGGGGTTGTGGGTGGAATCGATCCCCTCGTTGCGGAAGTTGCGGTTGATCTCGAAGACCTTGTCCATCCCGCCGACCAGCAGGCGCTTGAGGAACAGCTCGGGGCTGATCCGCAGGTACAGGTCGCGGTCGAGGGCGTTGTGGTGCGTCAGGAACGGCCGCGCCGCGGCCCCGCCGAAGACCGACTGCATCATGGGCGTTTCGACCTCCATGAAGCCGCGGTCCTCGAGGTAGCGTCGGAGGTGGCGGATGATCGCGACGCGCCGCGTGAAGACGTCCATCGACTCGGGATTGACGATCAGGTCGAGGTAGCGCTTGCGGTAGCGCAGCTCCGTGTCCTGCAGGCCGTGAAACTTCTCCGGCAGCGGCAGCAGGCTCTTGCACAGCAGCGTCAGGCCGTCGGCGAAGACGGTCAGCTCGCCGGTCCGCGTGCGGGTCAGGTCGCCGCGGACGGCGACGAGGTCGCCGAGGTCGAGCAGCTTGGCCAGGGACCACTGCGTCTCGTCCAGGGCGTTGCGGCGCAGGGCGATCTGCAGCGTGCCGGTCGCGTCGCGGACCTGGGCGAAGATCAGCTTGCCCATGTCACGCAACAGCACAAGCCGTCCGGCGACGTCGCCCCGCTGGCCGTCGGTGTCGTCGACGTACCGCTGGCGGATCGACGCCACCGGCTCGGCCCCGTCGTAGCGCCGCCCGTACGGGTCGATCCCCAGCGCGCGGATCGCCTCCAGTTTCCTCTGCCGCTCGGCCTGAATCTCTTCCAACATCGCGCAAGTCCAATCATTTCAAACGCGCCCGCCGGACCGCCGCGGGGGCTGGTTGGGTCATCATCCCCGCGGCGTGCGCGCCTGTCAAGGTTCGCCGGACCGCGGGCCGCGGGCCGCGGTCCGGAAATCCGAAATCCGAAGCTCGAAACACGAAACAAACCTCAAACGGATAAAACACAAACGGCAAACGGCCGAGCCGCGTTGTGTGACGCTTTTACGTTTGTCGTTCTGTCGTTTACGTTTATCCGTTTCGCCGTTTCGAATTTGTTTCGTATTTCGAGCTTCGTTCGGATTTCCCCTCCCCTTCGAGCATCGCCAGTTCCGCGGCGACCGCCTCAACCAGGGGGCCGATCGTCTCGGCGGAGAAGTCGAACCGCAGGCCGGCCGCGGCGAACAGCTCCGGCAGCGGGCGCGAGCCGCCCAGGGCCATCGCCGCCTTGTAATCGGCCAGGGCGGCCGCCGGATCGGCCTTGGCGCGGACCCACAACTGCAGCGCGCCCAGTTGGGCGATCCCGTACTCGATGTAGTAGAAGGGCGCCTCGAAAACGTGCAACTGCCGGTGCCACAGGCACCCCTTCGCCTCGTCCAGCCCCGTCCAGTCGACCACGCCGCCGCTGAAGCGGTCGTGGACCGCCAGCCACGCGTCGCGGCGGGCCGCCGCCGTGTGGCCGGGATGGGTGTAGATCCAGTGCTGGAACGCGTCGATCGTCGCCACCCACGGCAGGATCATGATAATCCCCTCCAGGTGCTCGCGACGGCTGCGGGCGCCGGCCGCGGGGTCGTCGTAGAACACCCCCAGGTGCCCGTCGGCCAGCAGTTCCATGCCCATCGAGGCCACCTCGCAGAACTCCATCGGCGCGTGGCGATACGCCAGCAGCGGTTCGTCGGCCGCCGCCAGCGTGTGGAAGGCGTGGCCGCCCTCGTGCAGCAGCGTCCGCACGTCGCGGTCGAGCCCGACGGCGTTCATGAAGATGAAGGGCTTGCGGGCCTCGGCCAGCGTGGCCTGGTAGCCGCCGGGGGCCTTGCCCTTGCGGCTGGCCAGGTCCAGCAGGCCCGCGTCGCGCATGCTCGCGAACTGCTCGGCCAGCGCCGGATCGGTGCGCCGAAACACCTCGACACACCCGTCGACCAGCCTCGAAGGCTCGGTAAACGGCTTCAGCGGCGCGCGGCCCTCGACGTCCACGCGGGTGTCCCACGGCCGCAGCGCCGCCAGGGCCATCCGCCGCCGCCGCTGCTGCTGGATCTCGCGCCACAGCGGCACGACGACGGCCTCGACGGCGTCGTGGTAGGCCTCGCAGTCGGCCGGCGTGTAGTCGAAGCGGTTCATCGCCGCGAAACTGTACTCGCGAAAGCTCGACATCCCGGCGTTGGCCGCGACGCGGGCACGGCCGGCGAGCATCTTGTCGAACAGCGCCTCCAGCGCATCGGCGTCCTGCAGGCGTCGCGCCGTCGTCGCCCGCCAGGCCCGCTCGCGGAGGGCCCGGTCGGGCTCCTGCTGGTAGCGGGCCATCTGCGGCAGCGTCTGCTCCTCGCCGTCGAAGCGGACGGTCATCGCCCCGCAGCGCGTCTGGTAGGCCTGGCTGAGCAGCGACAGGTCGGTCTGGAGGGGGACGTTGGCCTCGCGGAAGATGGCCACCTGCGTCCGCGTCGTCCGGTCGTACACCGCGTAGCGCCGCCCGCCGCCGCCCAGCCGCTCGCGGGCGGCGAGGTACTTGGCGTCCAACGCGTGGCCCAGCGGCTTGATCGCCGGCACGACGTGGGTCTGGAAGGCCTTGTAGCGGCTCGCCCGCTCGGGGTCGTCGGTCTGGCAGGTCATGCGGATGTACAGGATCGACCCGGCCTGGTCGACCGCCGCGTCCAGCTCGCTGCGGTCGGCCACCCACGCCTCCAGCGCCTCGCCGGACGATACCTCCCGCGCCAGCAGCGCCTTGTACAGCTTCACCACCGTCGCCCTGTCGGTCAGGTCCGCCCCCGCAGGGACGAACCGACGCGGCACATAGGGCTCCAGGGCCGACAGGTCGGTCTCTCGTGATGGCTGATCAGTCATCGATCCTTCACCTCTAGGAGGACGAAAACCCGAAATCCGAAGCTCGAAATACGAAACAAATTCGAAACAGCCAAACGGATAAAAAGACAAACAAAACAACGACAAACGGCCGTTCCCAGCGTTTGCGTTTTATCCGTTTGAGGTTTGTTTCGTGCTTCGGATGTCGTATTTCCGCACGGCGGACGGGGTTCGGCCGTTTTTCCGTTTGCCGTCTTATCCGTTTATCCGTTTGTTTCGTATTTCGAGCTTCGAATTTCGAATTTCCCCCCACGGGGGGTTTACCAGCGCCCGACCCACGCCTGATCGGCATGTTTGGCGCGGAACGCACGCAGCGCGTCGGCGTCGACCTGGGACGGCACGGGCGGCTGCAGGCGTACGCCGGCGGCGGCGATGGCCGTCAGGAGGGCGTCGGCGAGGGTATCGAAGCCGGCCGTCTCGCCGACCTGCTCGCCGACGGACGCGCTGGGCTGGACCGGGTGCGTCCGGTTGAGCACCACGCTGCCGTGCTGGAGCACGCCGCGACGCGTCCGCCGCTGGGCGCTGCCGGCGAGCTTCTCGCCGCCGGCCATCAGGTCGTA
This sequence comes from uncultured Planctomycetales bacterium, assembly GCA_964535025.1. Lineage (GTDB taxonomy): Bacteria > Planctomycetota > Phycisphaerae > SM23-33 > FEN-1343 > JAAYZK01. The sequence continues at coordinate 1,041 of CAZHRW010000091.1, read as the reverse complement.
CGGCGCGTGCGACCGGAAGCACAGGAACGGCCCCGCGCGGCCGGTGAGGACCTTCTCGCCGCCCTGGAACCGCGTCAGGGCCCCCAGCGCCGCCAGGGCCTCGGCGAGCCGCCGGTGCATCCACGTGTACAGGTCCGCCGGCCGCTCGCCCGCCAGGCGGTGTCCGGCCGGCAGGGCCAGCGCATAGGTCAGCTCGTCGGCGTGCACGATCGCCCCCCCGCCGGTGATCCGACGGACCACCGGCAGCACGGCCAGGGGCGGGCGAGCCCGCGCGGGGTCGGCGAGTTTCTGGAAGCACCCCAGCGACAGCGTCGGCGGCGCCCAGCGGTACAGCCGCAGCGTCGCCGCCCCCCCGTCGGCGGCGGCGGCCAGCAGGCACTCGTCGATCGCCATGTTGGTCACGCCGTCGCAGGGCGGGTCGATGAACACCCGCAGGATCGTCTCGCCCGCCGGATCACTCACGCCAGTCGCCTTCGCCCCGGTAGATACATATCGCCGTGTCGCTTTCGTGGACCGCCACGGCCGTCAGCTCCGGCAGCTCGGGGCGGATCCGCTCCCACAGCCACGCCGCCAGCAGCTCGCTGGTCGCGTTGGCCAACCCCGGCACGTCGTTGAGGTTGTGGTGGTCCAGTTGTTCGATCAGCGGCGCGACGATCGCCTTGATCCGCCCGAAGTCCATCACCCACCCGGCGTGGGGGTCCACCTCGCCGACGACGTGGATGTCCACGCGATAGCTGTGCCCGTGCAGCGACCCGCACTTGTGCCCGTCCGGCACGTTCGGCAGCGCGTGGGCCGCGTCGAATCTAAACGTTTTGACCAGCTCCGCTTTCATCTATCTCGTCCGCCCCGCACCCGGGGAACCTCGTTCTCGGGTCCTTTTGCGTTCTTGCCCTCTTGCCGTTTGTCGTTTGTCGTTTGTCGTTAGTTCGTTTGTCTTTTTATCCGTTTCGCCGTTTCGAATTTGTTTCGTATTTCGAGCTTCGGATTTCGGATTTCCTCATCGTTTCGTATTTCGAGCTTCGGATTTCGGATTTCCCTTCA
>CAZHRW010000090.1:0-12271 GCA_964535025.1 uncultured Planctomycetales bacterium | reverse complement strand
GGAGTTATGGAACGGACTGAGGCACCGACACACGGCGAAAGCCGCCGGTCAACGGCCACTCCCCGTTCCTGTCGCCACCGCGCCACATCTCGACTCTACGCGAACCCGTTGCACCAGTAAAACCACCGGCAACACCTATTACAGCCGGTGCTCCGATCATACCCCTGCGATACCGTCTGGCCCTGCTGAAGTTCGCCTAAGTTAGTGGCGTTCGGGCCGCCGTCGCCGCGCTGCCGCTTCGGGTTGGATTCCCATTCAGCGTCGTCGCATGACACTCGCCCAAAGCCCGAGGCTGAGCATCGCCAAGGTTGTCGGTTCGGGGACGACACCGAAGTTGTCCATGGCGAGTTGGGCACCGGTGGTGCTGTTGAAGCCGAGGAACAAGCTGGAGGTGAAGGTGCCGATGTCGGACGCGAATACCAGGCCGATTGCATCGGGAGTGGCGATGACTTCGTCGAAGGTACGCGTACCGGCGTTCAGATTCGGCCAGGTGAGGAAGTTGGAAGCGACCAAGGGCACCTGGTGGGTGGTCCACTGGTCATGATTGTTGGGATCCCAACTGAAGGCATCATTGCTGACGAAGAAATTATTGCCACCCGTGACGTGCGTGCCGACGTAGAAGCGGACCAGTTTCGTCTGGGCCGGGCCCGTGACCTCTCCAGTGGTCTTGAAATCGGTTGTGAGCAACAGGCCGGTCATATCGCCGAACCGTTGGGAAACGGTGAGGTCGAGGCCGAAGGCGTACGATCTTGCGGAGGCACTGGTTACCGGGGCGGTGAGATGACCGTCGGCATTGCCGCCGGTCTCGGACCAGTCCGCGGGCAGATCGACGATGGAGCTGAAGTCTGTGACCGTGGTCAGCGTCCACGTGGCGTTGTCGGACGGGAAAGTTTCGACGATGTTGGCTCGGGCGGCAGGCGGGAGCCCCCAGGCGCACAAGCAAGCCATCGCCACCAGTGATACCGATCCCTTCATAGTCCTTCTCCTCAAGATGTAAGAAAGTTCACTCTCACGGCCGACGCCAGGAGCGACACAACGATCCAGCAAGTCGCAGGTAACGCGGAGTGATTCCTCGAACCCGATCGGACGGCGTCCGCGTCGGAGGCACGGTTCGCAGGACAACCTGATTGCAGAGAGGCCGGCGCCGGCGGGTTGGGGTGAGAGTCCAGGGCAGACACGAGGTTTGCCCGCCGCTCCAACTTGTCCCGTCGATGGCCCCGTTCGCCGTCGCGACCCTCCATTTCAACCCGCGTAGCCCGGTGTTCCCGTCGGGAGACCGTCCGACGAGCCGACCACAGACAGTATACGCCCGATGGCTGACTCATCCCCAAGGCGTGCGCGAGTTTGTCTTGCCGGCTCGATGCTAGTTCTGTGTTTACAGTGACTTTCCGGCGGGGGACACACTTGATAATTTGCTGACGCCCCGCTCTCGGCAGGCGATGGAGGCGGGTAGCGCCCTAACGGGTGAATCGTGGTTGCGCCAGTGCCGCACCACCCGCTTATCCGGTAGAGTCGAGATGTGGCGCGGCGGCGACAGGGACGGAAAGGTACGTTCCTGTGCACATGAGCGCCACGTCGCATTCGCCCAACTCACCTCCGCATAGATGAATGATGCTGTGTCGGATGTCCACCACCGATCCAGCGCCAGCGGGGTGTTGACAGCACACGTATTCGGGGTATAATGTCATGAACTATGTAGCTCCGAAGGGTTCCCCTTTCGTGCATGATGCATCGGTCGGGAAGTGGATGCTTCTCGGTTCAACGCCAGCCTTAAGCACGTTGGGTGATTCTTACAGCAGGCGTGTGCGCCTGCGGCCATGGACGAATCCAGGCCGTCGCGCAGTAGAACGAGAGGAAGAACCGCTCGTCCCGTCTGTCCGCGCTAACAAGGAGAGAAGAACATGAAGACCGACACATGGGTGAAGGTTGCGGCGGCGGTCTTGTGCCTCATCGGTTCGACAGGTGTCACGCTTGCCGCACCCGTGATGGCGCTGACGCTCGATGGGGCCCCCGGGTGGCATAACAACTTCAGCAATTCGAACGTGGGCTTCAGTTTCACAACCCACGCGGAGCTCTACGTCACGCATCTCGGCATATTCGACTATGAGGGGAACGGGTTAGCCTCGTACGGCGTAGAGGTGGGCCTCTTTGAAGCCGATGGCACTTGCCTTGGCAGTGAGATCGTATATTCAGCCGATCCCCTGGACCGCGGCTTCCGTTTCACCGAGGTGTCCGAGCCGTTCATTCTGGCCGACAATACCGAGTACTACGCCATTGCGTACCTCAATAGCAGCGAGCAGGTCGCCGCGCAGTCGTCCATCGCGACGGATCCGAATATCACCTTCGGAACCAACGTGGAGTCCTATGGCGGGCCCTTTAAGCTCATTACCAGCGGGCTCGGCTCCGGTTGGGACGCCGGCTTCCTGGGCCCCAACTTCAAGACGGTTGTCACACCCGAACCGGCAAGCGCTCTTCTGCTGCTTGCCGGCGGGGCAGTTGTGGTCGCGAAGCGCCGCAGGAAGCGCGGCTCGTCCGTGACCCCGGCCGCGGATGCCGCCGCTGTGAGGCGGTCTTGCCCGTGATCGCTCCTTAGCAAGTGAGCCGGGGGGTACCTGACGCGTCCGCGTCGGGACTCGCGCCGCGGGTGCTTGCCGTCGCCCCTTCGAGGCTCATCCTTTAAGGGACGGGGCGTTCGGGGGCTGGCGCCACCGGCCAACCTCCGTCGTCCCGTCCGACTTACCCGTCCCGGCGGCCCTCGGGAGGTCTTCCGGATGTGCCGACCATGCCGCGCCATGAGGGCGCTTGCCCATCAGGCGCCGTGCCGGTGCGAGACGGCCTTGTCGTCGGGGCGTGGGGGCGCCGGGAAGGAAAGAAGGTGCGAAGGCCCGAAAGGTGTGTAAGATGGGCCCCAAGAGGCATGTGCCCACGGGTGTGCGGCAGAGCCTTCGTGTCCTCCCGTGTGTTGCCTGTCCGCAAGGGCCGGCCCGGGCGACGCGGGGGATCGCAATGAGCGTACACGATGACCCAACGATCAAGGATTCCGCGGATGAAGAGCATGCCCAAAGCGGTGGCACGGAACCTGCAGTGGTTGGCGGACGCCCGGTTCGGGCTGTTCATCCACTGGGGGCTCTACGCGGTTCCGGCGGGTGAGTATGCCGGCAGGAAGACGGACGCCATCGGGGAATGGATCATGCGCAACCTGCGGATCCCCATCCCGGAGTACGAAGCGTTCGCCAAGAAGTTCAATCCCGTCAGGTTCGACGCGACGGCCTGGGTGACGCTGGCCAAGGACGCGGGCATGAAGTACCTGGTGATCACCACCAAGCACCATGACGGATTCTGCATGTTCGATTCCACGCACAATCCCTACAACATCACGCAGCGGACCCCGTTCAAGCGCGATCCTCTGAAGGAACTGGCCCGGGCGTGCCGGCGACAGGGGCTGAAGCTGGGGCTGTATTACTCCCAGAACCAGGACTGGCACGCGCCTGGCGGGGCCGGTCACTGGGAAACCGGCCAGGCCTGGGACAGGTATGACGGCACCGATGCCGAGTACCGAACGTATATCGAGACCGTCGTCAAGCCGGACCTGCGCTGTCTGCTGTCCAACTACGGGCCCATCGCCCTGGTCTGGTTCGATACGCCGGGCAGCATGAAGAAGCAGTACAGCAAGGAGCTGTACGAGCTGGTGCATGACCTGCAGCCGGGCTGCCTGGTGAATTCCCGCATCGGCAACGGGTACGGCGACTACGGCAGCCTGGGCGACAACCGTTTCGCCACTACCGCGTCGGCGAAGCTGGTGGAGACGCCGGCCACCTTGAACAACACCTGGGGGTACAAGAAGGATGACCGCAACTGGAAACCGTCGTCGTACCTGGTCAAGCTCCTGGTGGAGGCGGCCTCCCGCGGCAGCAACTACCTGCTCAATGTCGGCCCCACGGCGAAAGGGATCATTCCCGCGGCCAGCGTTTCCCGTCTGAAAAGCGTCGGCGCGTGGGTCCGGGTGAACCAGGAGGCCATCTACGGCACCCGGGGCAGCCCATTGCCCTACGACCTGGACGGCGTGCGCCTCACGCAGAAGAAAAACCGCCTGTTCGTGCATCTGCTGCGCTGGCCGGGAAAAAAGACCTTCACCCTGGTCGGCTTGCGCAACCGGGTGAAAAAGGCCTGCCTCCTCAGCGCGCCCGGGAAGACCCTGGCCGTCGAACAGGTCCACGAAAAGACTGCCGACAACCACCTGGTCACGGTCACGCTGCCGCGGAAGAAGCCGGGCCGGTTCGTGGAAGTCCTGGCGCTGGACCTGACGGGGGCGCCCGACTTCGTGCCGGGCATCCTGCAGCAGCCCGATGGCTCGGTGGAACTGCCGGTCGTGATGGGCAGGCTGACCCACGCGGGAAAAACGGCGGTGGCCGCGGACGGCAGCGTGGACGCTTGGACCACCCCCAGGCCGGTGATGACCTGGACATTCCGGCTCCGGGAACCGGGCGTGTATACGGTCATCGTGAAATCCCTATTGGACCGCAGCCGTCCCTACTGGTACGCGGACCGTCATGCCATTCGGGTGACCGTCGGCAAGACCGTCCTGAAGGGTACGGCCGGGTTCAAAGACGTGATCCAGGATCCGGCCGTCAACATCAGCCACCAGGCCCCTTCCCGACTCGGGACCGTCGTCCTGGCCGAACCTGGAATCGTGACGGTGCAGCTCAAGGCGGACAGAATAGATACCAGCAAGTACAAGGGATTCACGCCGGCGGGCGTGCGGCTGGAACCGGACAAGAGGGTTGGATCAGTGGCACCGACGTAAGGCCCTCCAGTCGCGAAGGGACGACGGAGTCTGGCCGGGGGCGCCGGCCCCCCGAACGCAGCCCTTTTCCATACGATCAGCCCCGAGGCGACAGAATCACGCTGGCACACCGGCACCGTGCGCCGAGGGCGGACCGGCCGTGCTGGCCCGGGGTCGGCAACGCCGAAAGCCGCGCCTTCTATGTCGTCAACTCGAACGCCGCCGTGTGGCTCCGGCCTGCGGACAGCGTTACGCCGTCCGACGCCGGCGGATCAACGCCAGCGTGCCCACCGCCAGCAGGGACAGCGTGCCGGGCTCGGGAATCCCTTGGATTTCACCGGTACCCGCCGAGGCGAACGACGAGACGTAGACCTGGTCCTAGCTGCTCTGCTGGCTGACCTGCGTGGAAAACGAGACGCTAACCGGTTCGCCAAGGGCCAGGCCGTAGGGCAGCTGCTGGCCGTCAATCCCGGCGGTCGAGCCGGCAAAGACGAACTGGACGGTCGATGTCAGCGGGATATAGCTGATCATGGCCGCATCCAGCGTCAGATTCAGAAACTCCGTGCCGCCCAGGTCCAGATTCAGCGTGCCATTGGCCGCGCTGATCACCTGCCCGCCGCTGACTGGGATGTTGTACACGTCGGGGATGGACAGGTCCATCGTGACGCCCGAGGTGATCGCCCCCACGATCGTGCTGTCGACGATGAACGTGGCGTTGCTCAGCGGATCGGGCTGGCTCAGGCTGGCATCGGTGACATAGCTGCCGTCGTAGACCAGATCGACCCCGCCGACTTGAATCTGGACGATCGCCGCCGATGCCGCCGCGGGCAGGCCGGCCACCAGTAACAGAACAACCGCCGGGAGTAGTGTCTTTTTCGCCCTCATGCTCATGCTTCCTCACCTGTTTCCGAAAGACCTTCCGCCGACGAATGCCGCGCGAGGTCTCTGTGATCGTCTTTGGAAACCCGGCCCAGGGGGGGCCAAGGCAGGTAAGAATGAGCGATTTCTCGCCCTGCCCTCACAATAGAACCGGCCGTTGGGCCGGCTTGCCTCTCCGCAGTTTCCCCAAGCGGAGGTCGGAGCCTGTACAACAAACAGTATATTACCGCGCATTCCCGGTTGCGCCAAGTACATTCTGTGTTGGGCGTGAGGTCAACGCGCCGTCACGGCCCCGACGGCGGCGGGGAGGTCGACGTAGAGGTAGGGGACGCCGTGCGCGGCGTGGAGGTGGCACAATTGCTCGTGGAAGCGGGCGTAGAGGGCCTGTTCGGCGGCGTCGGTGGCCCCGTCGCAGGAGAAGACGCGGCAGCCGAGGGCACGGCGGGCGCGGGCGGTGCAGGCGAGGCCCTGCTGGTAGGGGCAGCGGCCGGGGGTCGCCGCGGCTGCGGATGCCGGCGGCGGTTCGGCGGTGAGGAGGGTCAGTTCGAGCGTGGTGAGGTAGAGCCGGTGGCCGTACGTGTCGAAGTCGCAGCAGCGGCCGCACGCGCGGCACGTCTGGCCGCCGGCCGCGACGGCGGCGTCGACGTCGGCGTACAGCGCCCGCAGCGCGGCCAGCGCCGCCGGGGTGGCCCGGGCGGCGCGGACGGCGGCGACGAGCGGGACGGCGGCGTCGGATGGCGATGCGTGGCTGAACATAATTCTGAGGCCTGAGACCTGAGACCTGAGGCCTGAGACCTGAGATACGGCCAAGACACGTTGCCGTTTGCCGTGCCTCAGGCCTCAAGTCTCAAGCCTCAAGCCTTTGCTCCTTGTCGTGCCTCAAGCCTCGGGCCTCGGGCCTCAAGCCTTTCCGGTCGTTTGTTGTGCCTCAAGACTCAGGTCTCAAGTCTCAAGCCTGTCCTTCTCATCCCCACGTGCGGGATTTCTCGCGCTCGATGTGCTCCAGTGAATGCAGCGGGCCGCGATTGATCCCCGGGCAGCGGGCCTGGGCGAGGGCCCAGGCGCCGGGGCCGCGGAGGTTGCTCGGCCAGAAGGGCCAGGTCTGGCACTGGGTGGGGCGGACGGGGTAGATCCGGCAACCGCGGTGGCCGTCGGCGCCGGCGGGCTCGAGGAAGATGCAGTCCTTGTCCGGCGCCTCGATCAGGCTGACCCGCCGGCCGATGCGGCGTGTGTAGGCGTCGGTGAACGCGTCGACCGTCATCCCCAGATGCTCGGCCATCGCGGCGATCTCGTCGGAGGTCACCCACACGTACCCCTCGCCCGGGCCGCTGCAGCAGCCGCCGCACCCGGTGCATTCGAAGGCCAGTCCATCGGCGTACCACGGCCGCTTGGGGGGGTTGAACGCCATTGCGTGTATCCTCGGTTGAAGGTCGCCCGAGCCCTGTCGTCGGGTGCTTTTCCGTTCGGCCGTTTCGAACCTGCCCGCGGCGGGCGGCGACCCGGCGGTGCATTCTACGGTATACCGGCGGCGGGGTTCAAAGGGGTTTGGGCATTGATTGTCGCTCCCCGGGGGTGGCCGAGGCGCTTGCGGCCGAGGATCAGCAGGACGATGCCCAGCAGCGGGGGGAGGGTGTGCAGGGCGTACATGAGCGGATAGCCGCCGGCGGCGATGAGGAAGCCGCCGTCGGCCGAGCCGATCATCTGTGCGGCGCCGAAGCCGACGGCCATGTACAGGCCCATGGCCAGGCCCTGGCGGGCGGGGGCGACCTTGCGGCGGAGAAACTCAATGGCCGCCGGGTGCCACAGGCCGAAGGTCGCCGCGTGGAGCAACTGCACCGCCACGACCGGCGCCAGGCCGGGCGCCAGGGCGTAGACCGCCAGGCGAATCGCCATCGCGGCCAGCGAGGCGACCAGCATGGCCACGATGCCGTACCGCCGGAGGAACCAGCCGCCGCAGAAGATGATGGGCATCTCCGCCGTCGCCCCGATCGACCAGATCCACCCGGGGGCGGCCAGGTGGAACACGTCGTTGAGGTACAGCGTGAAGAACGCGTAATGCGCCGCCATGCCCCACTGGCCGAGGAAGGCGACGACGATGAACAGGACAAAGACGCGGTCGAACCCGCTGTCCGGCGGCGCGGCGGCGGCGGCGGGGGCGGTGTGGCGGTGATGGTCGGGCAGCAGGGCGATCACCGGCAGGCAGATCGCCGAGGTGACCAGGAAGCAGACCAGGATCGACGTCGACGACGTCGTGTCGACCCAGCCGATCCAGCCCAGCAGCGTGATGGCCCACAGCATGACCACGTAGCCGCCGGTCCCCACCGCCCGCGCGCGGCCGTACTGCGTGGCGGGGTCGGGCAGCTCGGTCGCGGCCAGGGCGTCGCCGAGCGGGATCACCGACTTGTACGCCACGCCGAACAGGAACACCAGCGGCAGGGCGACGGCGAACCCGGCGATGCGGTCGAGCGGCACCAGCAGCACCATGGACGCGGCCATCGCCGCCAGCAGCGCCGCCCGGCGACGGCCCCAGTGGTCGGCGAGGTGGCCGATGCCGACGATGCCGACAACCCCGGCCAGGGAGAACGCCCCCAGCAGCAGGCCGACCTGTGGCTTGTCGAACCCGCGGGCGTCAAGGAACGCCTGGAAGAACGGCGTGATGACCGCGAAGGAGGTGAAGTAGACGAAGTAGTACACGGCGAAGCGCATCATGAGCCGTCCCCGGCCCGGCAGCGGGAGCAGCGGACCCCGCCGGCGGCGCGCCGGCCGGCGCTGAGCGTCGGCGGGACGGCACGAGAACGTACGCATCGGACCATGGCGGCGAGGCTCCTCTTGCAGTAGGATGAGACTATACGTTTCGCCGACGGCGGCGACAAGGACGGCGATGGAACGGGAGCGAGGCGATGGCGAAGCTTCTGGTGATCGGCGATTCGATCTCGATCGGCTATACGCCGCACCTGCGGCGGCACCTAGCGGGTCGGTTCGAGGTAACCCATTGCGAAGGCAACGGATCGGACAGCGAGCACGTATTAAGCCGCCTGGAGGGTTACCTGGCCGACGCCGGCGACGTGTCGATGATCCTGGTCAATTGCGGCCTGCACGACCTCCGTCGCGACCGCGGGGGCGACGGCTGCCAGGTGCCCCTGGCGGCCTACGAGCGGAACGTGCGGGCCATCTTCGAGCGGCTGGCGGCGACGTCGGCGACGGTGGCGTGGGTGCGGACGACGCCGGTCGACGACGACCGTCACGCAGCCACGCATGACCAGTTCGATCGGCGCTCGGCGGACGTCGACGCCTACAACGCCGTCGCCGATGTCCTGGCCGCGACGGCCGGCGCGGCGGTGATCGACCTCCACCAGGCCGTCCTCGACGTGGGCGTCGAGACGTGCATCCGCGACGACGGCGTCCACATGACCGACGACGGCTACGCCCGCCTGGGTGAGTACCTGGCGGGGGCCGTCCGCAAGATCAGCGCGCAGACACACTGAGCCGCGAACGGGCGGCTCAGTGTGCAAGGAATGCGCGTGTCCGTTGGGCGTGCGGCTACCGGCGCCTGCGTCGCAGGGTCAGGGCTGCGGCCCCGACGGCCAGCAACGAGAGCGTCATCGGCTCGGGAATGCAGATGGTGTCGATCACCAGCTCGTCGATCATGACGCTGCCGTCCAGCCGCACGATCTCCATCCCCGGATTCGGCTCGAGGTGGATCATGTACGTCGAGTGCATCCACCCGTTCTCGAGGGGCAGTTCCTGGACCAGCGAACCGGTCGCGCCCCACATCATCTCCCGAACCATCAGGAAGCCGCCCGGCACCTGGGGTCTCCAGGTGATCTGGACCTGGATGTCCTTATAGGGCAAAGGCTCCGGGCGATTGCACAGCATCGCCTCCAGGGCACCCGACAGCGGCCAGACGCCCTGGCGACCTTCCCACTCCTGCCACCATTCCTGCCCGATGCCCGGCCAGATCGACATCTCGGGCGGGCCGTAGGGCAGGTCGCCCATGTCGGGGGCGGGGTTCGGGTCGGACGTCGAAAACTCCCACGCGGCTCAGGTCGTCCCCACGTCCCCCCGCATCCATGGCGGCGGAACCAGGTCATCCGCGAACGCGGATCCGGCCAGGCCCGACAAACATAACAGAACCACGACGATGTGATGTTTCATGGTCCGTCTCCCTCTCCTGAAGGCTCCTCTTTGCCGTGCGCCCCGAGTACGCAAGGACCCCGGTCGCTGCACCCTGTTCTCTCCGAAACGACTACACAGACACTAGTGATGGTCTCCACAGCAGGATGGGACGATTGAGCGAGATCGCTCCTGCCCGTCAAGATAGGCACCGACCCGCAAACCCCAGCGGGGCGGCGTTGCTTATGAGGATACCACGGATGCCGGATCTGTCAAGCCCCCCTTTTGAAAAACGTCCCCCGAATGCCCGGGGGCGCCGGGACGGGGCGTTTCGCAAGTCGTGGGCGAACAAATGCCTTGACAGAATCCCCTTTGGCCGGTAGGATCATGCTTGACCAGTTATCTGAGAGGCGAGGGCGTGTCTGCCTCGTGCGAGGCCCGCCGTGGCTGTTGCAGGATGTCGCGCGGGAGCGTTGCACGGGTCCTTTCCGGACAGTTCAGCCCTTTCAGGCAAGAGAAAAGGAGCGTGATCATGAAGCGAGTGATGACCTTGGCGTTGGCGGTGGCTTTCACGGCCTCGGCCGCCCACGCCACGATGGAACTGTCGTACGTCTCGAACGGCGATTACGTGACCGTCACGGCCGCCGACGGCGGCGCGGCGTACTGGGAGATGAACGTCGATGTCGGCTCATCCCGCCCGGGCCGGATCATGAGTTTCATCGACAAATCCGGCGCCAGCGACGAGGCGTTCAGTTACGGCATGACCTACCACTTCGGCTCCGGCATGATCGACGGGCAGGACAACGGCGACCTGCGGTCCGCGGGCAAGTGGTCGATCTCGGATGTCGTGATGGACCCGGCCGGCCTGTCCTACACGCTCAGCCGCACCTCGACCCGCGACACGGGGACCGCCGTTTACAGTATGGACTACACCATCGGCCTGCCCGCCGCTACCGCGGGCGGCTACACGACGAACATCAACATCGTCGATAGCTTCGCCTTTGACGCCAACTGGGAGGGGTCCAACGGCGACGCCCGCGTCCGGTCCCTGATGCGGCTGACGGCGTCCGATGACAACGACGAGTACACGACCGTGACGCACAACGGCGTGGCCGACGGCGCCCCGGACAACCTGATGGTCGAGGCGACCGTCACCGGCGCCGACCCCCGCATGGCCGCCGGTTCGACGTTCACCCAGACCCTGACCTACACGACCTTCGACGCGGCCTATGACAACGCGACGGGCGGCTATGACGATTGGGCCTCCGCGCATTTCAGGGGGTACACGGATCTCGGCGTCAGCGGCAACTGGGCCGGCAACCCCGGCAGCGCCGGCGAGGCGCGGACCTACACCGCCGAGGTCGATCTCGACATCAACATCGTCCCCGAGCCGGCCACACTGGGCCTGCTGGGACTGGGGGCCGTGGCCCTGCTGCTGCGGCGGCGGTAGACCCCCCCCAAAACACGCGGACCCAGGTCCGAAAAGCCCACGCCAGTTCGCGTGGGCTTTTTTTGTGGGCGAGCGGCGCAGAGCAAAGGGGCGAGTCCGCAAGGGACCCGCCCCTGGTCGCCGCGTGTGCGGGCGTGTTGCGCTGCTGGTCAGGAGGCGGTGCCGAACTCGTTCTTGAGGATGGAGAAGTCGTCCAGGTCGGTGTCCCCGTCGCCGTCGGCATCACCGTCGGCGTTGACGCCGAAGGCGGTCTTGAGGATGGCGAAGTCATCGAGGTCGACGTCCCCGTCGCCGTCGAAGTCGGCCTGGAGCGTCGTCGGCGGGGTGTCGCCGGCGACGATCTGCACGTCGTCGATCCACACATCGCCCAGCAGACCGACGCTGGCATGGGTGCGGCCGCCGCACACGTAGACCTCGGTGAAGCCCGCTTCGGCGGGCGGGTCCTTCGGTCCGCCGCCGCCGGGCAGGTCGTCGGTGCCGGCGGCGACGTGGGAGTCCGTGAAGGCGATGCCGTCATTGCTGAGCATGACGTTGCCGTCGGCGAGCATGCTGAATTTCCAGGTGCTCCACGCGCCGTCGCCGGGGATCTCGGGAGCATCGATGGTTCCGGTCCCGATGACCGACAGGCCGCCGTCGCCGATCTGGCGGGGCCCGCCGAAGGAGTACATCGAATACAACCCGCCGAGCGACTGCGGCCAGCTATCGTAGAAGTTGCCGGTCCAGGCGTAGCCGCCGTTGGCGCTCATCCAGGAATCGCGGTTCTGCAGGGTCACGCCCCAGTTCCAGGTACCCGCCACGCCGAGGTTCCACCCGTACTGGCTGCCGCCGGGGCCGCTGTTTTCGGCGGGGGGGCCGGGGGTGTCCGGGTCGGCCATGGCCGAGAGGGCCCGGGACTCCGGACTAAGGCGGCAGGCACTCGAAGCGCTGCTGAAACTGCCGGGGAAGAGTCTGGATGATGCTCTCGCTCTTCTGGAGATCTCTCCCTTCCACCGGGGTGCACTGCAGATCATAAGGGAGAAAACGGACCCTGATGATGAAAGGACAGC
>CAZHRW010000089.1:0-24407 GCA_964535025.1 uncultured Planctomycetales bacterium | reverse complement strand
CTGGAATGGGTGCGGGCGCTGTGGCAGTCCGACCGGTGGTCGGACTATACGGCCTTTCACCGCACGGCCGAGTACGTCGCCGGCGAACTGCGGCGGCTGGGGCTGACCGAGGTCGAGATCATCCCCTGCCCGGCCGACGGGAAGACCCGCATGCAGGCGTGGGTCATGCCACTGGCGTGGGAGGCGGGCGTGGGGGCGCTCAAGGTGGTCTCGCCGGTCGAGCAGGTCGTCTGCGACCGCGCGCTCGAGCCGCTGTCGTGCGTGATGTGGTCCGAGCCGACGCCGTCCGGCGGCGTGCGGGGGCCGTTGGTGGTGGTCGACGACCTCGAGTCGGTCCGCCCCGAGCAGCGCGAGGCCCTGCGCGGGGCGTTCCTGCTGACCCGCCTGCCGGCGCGGGGGGCGATGAAGGTCTTCGCCTGCGAGGTCGGCGCGGCGGCCGTGGTCAGCAGCTTCGTGCCTAACAGCGAGCGCTACGGCGACGACGCCGTCGGCTGGACCAACGCCTGGGCCGACGACGAGGGCGGCTGGGCGCTGACCGCGTCGGATCGCCGCATGACGGCGTTCAACATCTCCCACGCGACCGCCGCCCGCCTGAGGCGGCTGGTGGGCAACGACCCGGTCGTCTGCGAGGCGGTCGTCGGCGGGCGGATCGGCGAGGGGACGCTGCCGGTGGTCGTCGGCGTGGTGGGGGGCGAGACGGACGAAGAGGTGCTGCTCAACGGGCATCTTTACGAGATCGGGGCCAACGACAACGCCTCGGGCACCGGGGCGATGCTCGAGGCGGCCCGCCTGATGGCCGCCATGCCGCGACCCCGCCGTCGCGTCCGTTTGCAGTTCACCAGCGAGTGCTACGGGACGTACGCCTTCTACACGCAGCGGGCCGAGCTGCTCGCGCGGACCGTCGCGGGGCTGAACGTGGACGGCGTGGGCGAGCGGCAGAGCGAGCGGTGGCGCCAGCCGTGGTATCGCACGCCGACCGCGGCGCCGTCGGCGGTCGATACGCTCCTGCGGACGGCCTTCCGGCTGACCGAGTCGCTGCCCGGCTGCCGGGCGGTGAGCGAGCGGGGGCACGGGCTGAGCGACAACGTGCTGTGCGATCCGGCGGCGGGGGTGCCGATGCCCTCGATCATGCATGCCCCGTGGACGTGGCACACCAACCAGGACGACTGGTCGCAGATCGACCCGAGATCCATCCGCCGCGGCGCCGTCGCCGTCGCTGCCTATACCCGCTGGCTGGCCGAGGCGTCCGCCGCCGCCGCCGACGCCCTCGCCGAGGCCGCGGCCGCCGAAGCCGTCGCGTCGATGGGTGATCTCAGCGACAAACGACAGGCCTTCGGGGCCGACCGGGCCCGCGCGGCGGTGCTGTGGACCGCCAGGCTCGGCGCGACCCGCGCCGAGGCGGCCGCGGCGCCGCTGAAGCCGCTGGACCTGGGGTCGCTCGTCGAGGACGTCGACGGGGGGGCCGACGCGCGGCAGACCGTTCCGGTGCGCCGGTTCTGGGGGGCGCCGACCTTCGATGGGATCGCCCCGGCCGACCGCGAGGGCCTGCGCGACCCGCGGTGGCACGGGCCGTCGATCACCGCGTGCTACTGGGCGGACGGCCGCCGCAGCATCGCCGAGATCGCCGCGCTGGTTCGCACCGAGTTCGGGCCCCGTCGCGCCGAACGGATCGATGCGCTGTTCCGCGTCCTGGCCCGCGGCGGCCTGGTGCGCCTCGAGCGGCGATAGGGTGACGGCCTACAGCCCCGCCACCGCAGGGCGATGACGGCCATGCACCACCACCTGCAGCACCACGGCCCCCGCCACGAGGGCCGCGGCGATCCAGAAAGGCACCGCCAGCGCGGTCGCGTCGGCGATCCAACCGCCGGCGAGGGGGCCGATGATGGAGGTGAGGCCGACGACGGCTTCGTTGACCGAGACGTACGTGGCGCTCTTGGACGGGTGGACCAGGGCGTGGAAGACGAAGTAGAAGCAGAACCCCGCCGAGTACACGCCGAAGCACGCCGCCGCCGCGTAGAACGCCGCCGCGTGCTCGGCCGTCGCGAACAGGGCCAACCCCGCGATGCCGAAGGCGGCGAAACTCAGCACCCCACGGGGGCGGTACATCCACCATCGGCTCCTCAGCAGGCCCACCGCCACGATCGAGTGGGTCACCTGCAGCGTGGCGAGCATCATCCCCAGGTGGGTCTCGGAGATCTTGTGGCTCTCGGTCACCGTCGGCAGCAGGGCGCGGATCAGCGTGACGCCCACGAACCCGGCCCCCGAGCCCAGCCACGCCAGCCAGGCCAGGTCGGGCAGTCCGCGGTAGCGGTCGGCGGGCAGAGGCGCACCGCCGAGCGCGACGACCTCCGCGGCCGGGCGTTCGGCATGGCGGCGCAGCAGGGCGATGCCGGCGACGGTCAGCAGGCCGACGGCGATGTTGACCCCGTACGCCCACGACCAGTCGAGGTATTTCCAAAGCAGCGCCCCCACGAACGGCCCCGACGCCAGCCCCAGGCTCCACGAGGCCGTGTACAGGGCCGTCGGGCGGATGATCCCCGAGTCGCCGTCGGCGCCCACCTGCTTCATGAACACCTGGAAGGGCACGAAGAACAGCGCCACCGCGACGGCCTGCAGCATCAACAGCCATCCCATGTGCCCGACGCCGGGGATCCAGATGAACCCCGCTGCCACGGCCGAGACGCTCAGGCCGCCGACCATCAGCAGCGTCGCGGCGTTGCGGGGCGTGACGACGTATCCGATTGGACGACAGACGACCATGTAGGTCAGCGCCCACAGCGTCATCAGGAACGCCGGGCCGCTCGCCGTTGCGCCGGGCACCTGGGCCCGCCGCGTGGTGCAGATGTACCACGCGCCGCCCAGGGCCATGTCGATCAGCAGCGGAAACAGGTAGATCAGCAGCTTGGCCATCGTGGTCCGCCGCTCAGCCGTCCGTGAAGGTCACTGTGTTTTCACCATCGGTCAGCGCGTGCTCGGCGCCGTCGGGGGCGACGAGCGTGCCGTCCACGCCGGGCGGGAGGGTGATCGTGTAGCGGACGGCGTCGCCGTCGCGCTCGAAGGCGGCGGCGATCGTGCCGCGAACCGTGGGCATCGACCCGCGGGCCCACGGCAGACCCAGCGGGTGGGGCGTCACCCGCACGCGCGCGAAGCCCGGCGCGGCCGGCTGGACGCCCAGCAGGCCGGTCAGCAGTTCGGTCATGATCCACGCGCCCCACGCATGGCAGTCGCTGCGGCTTTGGGGGCCTTTTTCGAACCAGGTCGTCGCGTGCAGGGCGAGTTGCTCTCGCCAGAGGTACTGCCGCAGCCGGTAGGCGTCGGCCCAGCGGCCGAGCGCCTCGTAGGCGCGGAAGGTGTAGTAGCTGTAATAGATCGTCGTCCGTGCCAGGTCCTCGCGTTTCTCGATGCGGCGGAGCAGCGCCGCCGCCCGGCGGCCGGTGACCACGCCGTAGAGGATCGCCAGCAGGCTGGGATGTTCGCCGATCAGCGTCCCGTCCCGCTCGTCGGCAAACAGGCCCGCTTGCCTGTGGTAGTACGCCTCGCGGACCGCCTTGGCCGTCCGACGGGCCTTGCGGCGGTAGCCGGTTGCGCGTTTCGTTTCGCCGATCGCGTCGGCCAGGCGGGACGCCGCCTGCAGGGCGCCGATCCGCTGCAGGTTCAGCTCGCCCATCGACCCGCACCAGCGGCGCGCCCGCGGGTAGCTCCAGTCGGTGAACACCCAGTAGGGCACGTTCTCGCAGACGTCGTCGACGGCGAACCGGTCGAACCATTTCAACACGTCTTCCACGCCGTCGAACAGCTCCGCCAGGAAGGCGGCGTCCCCGCTGTAGCGGTAGAAGTCCTCGACGAAGTGGATCCAGATCAGCGAGAACTGCGGGATGATCTGCAACTGGGCCGCGTTGGAGGGCGTGCGGCTCTTGGTGATCCCGTCAGGCCGCCGCGTGTCGGCCCACTGGCGCAGCGCCTGGCGGGCGAGGCGGAAGTCCCCGGCGATCATGTAGCTGATCAGCGCCTGCAGCCGCGTGTCGCCGACGTACTGGAGCTGCTCGTAGAACGGGCAGTCCTCGTAGTGCTCGTGGGCGCACAGGCGGGCGGTCCGCCAGCTGATGTCCCACAGCGGCTTGTGCAGCGGGTCGGGCGAGTCGAACGTCGCCGCCTGCCGGAACGGGTAGGCGGTGTAGTCGACCGCCAGGTGCTTCAGCGTCGCCGGCCCGTCGGGATGGTGGACGGCGATCCGCAGGAAGCGGAACGTCCGCCACACGAACGGCGTGAGCGTCACCTCCCCGGCGCGGGTGGTGAACAGGTCGAAATACCCCTCCACCGTCCCGGCGGCCGGGTCGTCCCGGACGCCCTTGACCAGGTCGCGGCTGAGCGCTTCGCTGTAACGGTACTCCACCAGCGTCCCGCTGGGTGCGTCGATCGTCAGGTGCGGATAGCCGGTCATCAGCTCGCCCATGTTGACGATCACGTAATGCGTGCCCGGCTCGTCGAACGTCAGCGGCTCGGGCGGATCGGCCCAGAACGCCGCGACGGGCCCGTCGGCCGCGTGCAACTCGCCCTCGATCGAGCGGACCCGGTGCGGATCGCTGCTGAGCGTGATGCGTCCCTGTTCCAGGCCGCCGGCCGGCGCAAAGGGCGTCTCCTCCAGCGGCGGGATCCTCCGCCCGGCCAGTTCGTGGTACCAATGGGTATGCTTGAGCGTTTGATAGCGCCCGTAGGCGGGCGTGGTTTTCGCGGCCCGGGCCCACGAGGCGTCGTCGAAGTCCGGCCGCGTCCAGCCGAGCGGCAGGCGGCGCAGGTCGACATCCTCGCAGGGGTCGACCACGCAATACGAACTGAGCGGCTGCGGCGCGGGGATCGGGTCGGGCGAATAGGCGTCGGCGGGGAAGATCTTCCATGCCTCGTCGGTGACGATCACATCCTCGCGGCTCGCATTGCCGAGCATGGCCCACAGCCCCGGCATGCGGTGGATCTCCGCCTGCGGGAAGTGTTTGCCGTACCAGCGGACCTCGACGGCCAGGACGTTTTCGCCGGGGCGCAGGCGTCCGGCGAGGTCGACGGTTTCGTAGTTGTAATACTCCAGCGTGCCCCGGCAGGGCCCGCGGCTGATCAGCTCGCCGTTGAGGTACGCCTTGTAGCGGCTGTCGGCCGAGATCCGCAGCGTCGGGGCCTCGCCCAGCGCCGCCGCGTCGAACCGCCGGCGGAACAGGCAGTTGACCAGGTCCTCCGGCGGCCCCTCGCTGAAGCGGTCCCAGATCCAGTGGCCGGCGATCGCGACCTCATCGACGGGGTGGGTCAGGATCACGGCGTCAGTCGGCGTACCCATAGTGTCTCCTGCCCGGCGGCGCCGGGAAATCCGACAACTCGAAATGCCAAGCACGAAACAAACGCGAAACGGCAACACGGAAAAACAGCAAACAAGGGGGGGGCTCAGCCGTCATTCACCGTTGCCGTTGCCGTGCCTCAAGCCTCAAGCCCACAGCCTGCCGTCCTCACTTCCCCAGCAGCTTCTGCTTCTTCTCGCGGTAATACATGTAGTCGGCGTAGGACACATCCGGCGGGACGAGGTGATCGACGTGGGGCATGAAGTTGCCCAGATCCATCACTCGCTTGATGCGTTCCATTTCCGCATCGATTGCATCGCGGCCCTTGGCCAGCTCGCGCTTGTTCACGCCGCCGCGCATGTAGAAATCATCGGCGGGATTCTCCTGGCGAAGCTTGAGCACGTCGGTGTGGGCCGCCTCGCAGGGCAGCAGGATGTTGATGCCCGCCTGATACCACAGCGGCGCGAGCTTGTGGAGGTTTCCGTCGGAATCGAGGATCGCCCGGTCCACGCCGTGGGAGCGCCAGAAGTCGGTCACCTGCTTGTAGCGGGGCACCATGAACTGCTCGAACATCGCCGGGGAGATCAACGGTCCGTTATTGTAGCACATGTCCTCCCACCACCCGGAGACGTCCGGTTTGATCCCGGCGTCCACGATCGCCTGGCTGACGGTCAGGTAGATCGCCAGCAGGTGGTCCATCATCTCCTCGATCCAGTCCGGATCGAGGGCGAAGGTCACCGAGATCTCCTCCACGCCCATCAGGTTCCGCAGGAAGCCGTAAAAGCCCATCTGCGGCGTGTTGAGGATCCTGTCGGTCCAGCCGTTGAACGTGTCCTTCCGCTCATCCCAGTTCTTCGGCAGGCGCTGCTCGAGATCGAGCGGGAGGAACTCGTCGCGGACCCGCTCCCAGTCTTCGTGCGTCGTCACGGCGGGCTTGATGTGCGTCGGGATGCTCTCGCCCTTGCCGGGCTTGAACCGGATGAACTCCTCGCCGATCTCCGTGCGGACCGTCTCGGTGTCTTCCTTTTCGGCGATAACCTCCTCGCGGGGGTTGCGGACGAACCGGGTCTTGATCCCGATACCGTCGATCATCTCGAAGCCAAAGAACTTGCACAACTTGCGCCGCAACTGGCCGTCGTTGGAGGTCGCCAGCGGCGTCAGCTCCTCCGGCAGGCCCTCGTCGACCCACCGTAGCAGCGTCGCGTCCCAGAACCAGAACTCGAAGTCCGGCACGTGGTCGACGCTCCGGCCGTGCACAAATGCGTTGAACCGTTCCCGTGGATTCATCACCACCTCCATTCATCGCCGCAACGGGGCGAAGCGACTGGTGTATCCGCCCGGCGCGAAAGATGCAAGGGTCCCGACGAGAACGGCACGGTAAACGAAGGTCTAGAATCGCACCCGCACGCTGGCGGCGGCGAAGGGGCCGTCGGCGATGTCGATGCGGTTGTGGTCGCGGTCGTCGTAGTCCTCGCCTTCGAAGAAGAAGCGGTCGAACGCCCAGCCGCCGGACAGCTCGAAGACGACCTGGCGGCTGTGGTAGTAACGAAGGCCCGCGGCGGCGCGTTTTTCATAGAAGAAGAGGCGGTCATCGTCGTCGTCGCGGTCGGCGCGGAACCAAGTGTCGTTGTCCCAGCGGAACTGGCCGAAGAGGAAGAGTTGTTCGAGCGGATGCCAGGAGACCTCCGCAAAGGCCCGGTGGAAGAGCATGTAGCGCAGGTCGACCGCCCAGTCCTCGATCGGCTCCCAGCGCAGGCTGCTGGCCGGCAGGCCGAGCACGGCCGTGACCTTGTCGCGCTGGAGGTAGTAGGCGGCCCCGGGCAGCGGGACGTACGGCAGGAACGAGGTCTGGTTGGACAGCGCCAGCGAGAGGATCCACCCGTCCCGGCGGTCTTCCGGCGAGCGGAGGATGGCGGCGGCGTTGAAGGCGACCTCGTCGAACGAATCGAACGGCTTGTCGCTCGGCGAGCCGACTGTCAGGAGCACGCCGCCGATCCAGTCGTTGCTCAGGCGGCGGCGAAGCTGGCCGCCGAGCTGGACGTCGTACAATGCCTCGGGCAGGTCCTCGCCCGTGTCGGGCAGGACGGCGTCGGTGGCGAGGTCCCAGCCGCCGGCGTAGCCGATCACCGACACGTCGCCGTCGGTCTCCTGGACCAGCGGCACCGAGAAGCCCAATGCGTGATGGATCGCCGAGAAATCCGCGTCCTGGTCGGCGACCTCCTCGTTGAACAGCGCCTCGACCTCGTACGACGCCCACGGCTTCTGCTCGCCCAGTTGCGGCCGCAGCCATCCCTGGAGGTACGCCTGTCCGTGCGCCGCCGGCGCGATCGCCACCGCCGCCAGGATCATCCAGCTCGCGTGCCTCGTGCTCATGATATCTCCCTGCTGCAAGTCATTGCGCCCGGCAGTATAGGCGTTCGCTGCCGCGGCGTCCAGGCGCCGGCTATCCAACAGGCCGGGGCGAAATCGCGTGAACCGCGAGGCCCGTGAAACGAACTGTACTTACCGAGGCGGCGTCCGGCGGTTCGGCTGTGCGAGCTTGAGCGACGCCGGTGGATGTGATAGGTAGGCACCATGACCATACCCGTGAGAACCCTGCTGGGATGCACGCTGGCGCTCGTGATTCCCGTTGCCGGGGCTGTCGCGGCCGAGACGGGCCCGCGGTACACCGACGAGCTTCGCGGCTTCAGTCTGTGCCCGCCCGCCGGCGCGACGATGATCCGACAGCCCGCCGCCGACGATCTGGTCCGGTTCGTCCTCGGCGAAGACAGCGGCGGCGCGCCGGTGACGCTGAGCGTGCAGCTCAACGTCCAGACCGGCGATCCGGTGACGGACCTGACGGCTTTCTCCGCGCGCCTCGCCGACCACCTGCGGTCGACGCAGACCTTCCAGACCGACCCCGCCGCGCTGCGCGAGATCACCCTGGCCGGCCGTCCGGCGGTGGTCATGGACGGCACGGCCGGCGGGTCGGTGTTCGGCCTGTCGCGACGGGATGTGTGGGTCCAACTGGACGATCACCGCTTCCTCGTCCTGCGGGCGACGGGCCCGACTGACCGCGCCGACGAGGTCGCCGCCGCCGCCGAGACGGCCGCCGGCACGCTGCGGCTGTTCGACCCGGCCGCGACCCGCGCCAAGCTCGAACGGGACCTCGCCCGCGGCAGCGCCCTGCTGGAGGAGCTCGACGCCGATACCTTGCGGGCGGCCCTCACGCCGGGCGACGACTGGTTCGCGCTCGTGCGGTCGGGCAAGGTGGCCGGCTTCGTCCACATCCGCCGGCAATGGGACCGCCAGGACCGCACCGAGGGCCTGCGGGTCGTCACCGAGACCGCCGTCATGGGCCCCGCGCCGGACGGCACGGGGGGCGATGATGAGCGTCGCACGTTCGCGCGGGAGAACGCCTTCTGTTCCTTCGATCGCACCTTCGAGCAGTGGGAATCATTCAGCGTCGTGTTCGACGGCGCCGACGAGCAGTCCCGCCACCGCGCGTTCGGCATCAGGCAGCACGACCTGCTGCTCACCCAGACGGTCATCGGCCCCGGTCAGACCCGCGACAGGCCGGTGAAGGTGCCCATGGGCATCTACCTGCCCCGGGCGATGGCCTCGGTGGCGCCGGTCCTGCTGGACCGCTCGCAGACCGGGGGGTACGCTTTCGGGCAGTACGATGACGCCGGGGGCGAGATCGAGATGCGAACGCTGACGGTGACCGGGGCGGCGACCATCACCCTGGGCGGCGAGACCTTCCACGCTGTTGCGTTGACCGACCAGGCGGGACCGGGGGCGCCGCCGACTAGAATTGCCATAGACGACGCCGGGCGGATCCTGACGCTCAAGCGCCCGGACGGGACGGTCCTGCAGCGGACGACCGAGCAGGCCATCCGGTCGCGGTTCGCCGAGGCACTGAACCTGCTGGCGCGGGTCGGCAGGATGCAACAACACTGAGGGCATCATGGCGGATACGGAACTCTACGACGTGGCGATCCTCGGCGCCGGCCCGGCCGGCCTGGCCGCGGCCCTGTACGCGGGGCGGGATCGCTACCGCACGCTGATCCTCGAGAAGAACGGGCTGCCCGGCGGGCAGATCATGCTCACCGAGAGCGTCGAAAACTACCCCGGCTACGAGCACGTCAGCGGGCCCGACCTGATTGGTCACATGGCCGAGCAGGCCCGCGCGTTCGGCGCCGACCTGCGCACGGGCGAGGATGTGACCGCCCTGCGGCGCGACGACGACGGCAACTTCACCATCACCACCAACGACGGCGAAACGACCTACCGCGCCCGGGCGCTCATCCTCGCGCCCGGCAGCGAGTATCGCCAACTGGGCGTCCCCGGCGAGGCGGCCATGCGCCAGATGGGCAAGGTCAGCTACTGCGCGACCTGCGACGGGGCCTTCTATCGCGACAAGCACGTGCTGACCGTCGGGGGGGGCAACACGGCCGTCGAGGACACGATCTACCTGGCGACGCGCTTCACCGCCAGGACGACGATGATCCACCGCCGCACCGAGTTCCGCGCCCAGGCCGTGCTCGTCGAGGAACTCCACAAGCACGCCGACCGGCACAATATCGATATCCGCCTGCCCTACGTCCTCGAGGCGATCATCCCGACCGACGACGGGACGGCGATCGACCACGTCGTGATCCGCAACACCGCCACCGGGGACCGCCAGACGCTCCAGGTCGACGGGGTGTTCGTGTTCGTGGGGATGAACCCCAACACCGCGTTCCTCAAGGGGTTCGTGGAGATCAACGAACTGGGCTACATCAAGTGCGACCCGGTCTTCCTGCGGACGTCGACGCCGGGGGTCTTCGTGGCCGGCGATTGCCGGACCCGTGCGATGATGCAACTGGCGACCGCCACCGCCGACGGCGTGACCGCCGCGATGCTCATCAAGGAATACTTGCGAGACCCCCACTGGTGGGAGACGCACCGGCTGGCGCCGGAGCAGGAAGCCTTGGGCTGGTAACTACTTGGAAGTGGTCGCGCGGGGTTTGCCCGTCGTGTATTTCGGCCGCGACGGCACGCGCAGCGTCTGGCCGCACACGCCGCAGCGGACGCATTGACCACGCTTGGATTCGGGCACACTGAGGACGGCGCGGCATTGCAGGTTCGGACAGCGCAGTTTAACCTTTAACTCCATGGCAAGTTCACCTCTCGGGCTAGGTACAGCGTCGGCAACCGGCCGGAGGCACTTGAATAACGTCGCCCGTCGATGGCGACCGACGGCGGGCACCCGCCAAAAACGGCGGCGGCGCTCATTGTGCAACTGACGGTTTTCACATGCGTTAGGGAAAAACTGTTATGCGCGTTCGCATTTTTTCCTCGCCGACGCCGGCCTTTATGCTATTATAACGCCCAGGTGAATAGCACTGGGCCCCGCCCGTGGCGTTGGGGTCCCTTGAGCCTCGAGACGGCTTACGGCGCTGACCCTTTCCCCCCCGAGGGCCTCGTCGGGCCGTCTCCTTTTTTCCCCCCGGCATTGGTTCCGGTCGTTCTCTCGGGCGGGTCGCTTGCATTTCACGTCGGTTTTGGCAGGATAGCGGTGGGCCGGGCTGTTGGCGCAGCTCGATGCGACTGAGCGAGGAACACGGATGGACAAGCTCGTGATCCAGGGTGGCCCGCGCCTGCGCGGCAGCGTGGCGGTGGCCGGGAGCAAGAACGCCTGCCTTCCTATCATGGCCGCCGCCATCCTGGCCGATGGTCCGTTGACGCTTCAGGACGTGCCCCACCTGGAGGACATCCGCGCCCTGAGCGATCTGCTGACGGAGTTGGGCCTGGCGGTCTCCCGCGACGGAGACACGCTGACCCTCGAGGTCCGCGACAGCGAGCCGTGCCATGCCCGTTACGATCTCGTGCGCAAGATGCGCGCGAGCATCTGTGTGCTGGGCCCGCTGCTGACCCGGCGCCGGCGGGCCCGCGTGTCCATGCCCGGCGGCTGCGCGATCGGCCCGCGCCCGATCGACCTGCACCTGCGGGGGCTGGAAGCGATGGGCGCGACGATCGAACTGGACGGCGGGGATATCGTCGCTACGGCCGACCGCCTCCACGGCGCCGAGATCTTCCTCGGCGGACCGTTCGGCTCGACGGTGCTGGGCACCGCCAACGTCATGATGGCCGCCACACTCGCCGAAGGCCGTACCGTGATCGAGGCGGCGGCCTGCGAGCCGGAGGTGGAAGATCTGGCCTGCTGCCTCAACGACATGGGCGCCCGCGTCAGCGGCGCCGGCACCCCGCGGGTGACGGTCGAGGGCGTGGAGGCCCTGCACGGCTGCGCGCACACGGTGATTCCCGACCGGATCGAAGCGGGCACGTTCATGTGTGCCGCGGCGATCACCAACGGGCAGGTCCACATCGAGCGGGTCCGCCTCGATCACATGGTGGCGGTGACCGACCGCCTGCGCGCCATCGGCGTGATCGTCGAATCCGCCGACGGCGGCGCGGAGGTCTCCAGCGCCCGTCGCCTGACCGCCGTCGACGCCACCACGCAGCCCTACCCGGGGTTCCCCACCGACCTGCAGGCCCAGTTGATGGCCCTGCTGTGCCTGGCCGACGGCAACAGCGTCATCACCGAGAAGATCTACCCCGACCGCTTCCTCCACGTCGCCGAGTTGTCCCGCATGGGCGCGCGGATCCGCAAGGAAGGGCCCACCGCCATCGTCACCGGCGCCAAGCGGCTCGTGGGCGCCCCCGTCATGGCCTCCGACCTGCGCGCCTCGGCCGCCCTGGTCCTGGGCGGCCTGGCCGCCGAGGGCCAAACCGTCGTCAACCGCATCTACCACCTCGATCGCGGCTACCAACGGATCGAGGAAAAACTCCACGCCCTGGGGGCCGATATCCGGCGGGTCAGCGAGTAGCGCCCTGCCCTGTCCCCAACACCCCCAGCCCGTCGGTTTCCTCCAGACGAAAAATACGGCACAGTTACTAAAGCAGACACCTTAGTTCGACGATGCCACCGTTGCCACCACGTTCTCCGGCGCGCACCCGGGATCGTCGGGAACGGGCGCGGACGGCCGCAGGGCCGTCGGATGCGCACGGTGGCTGCGGGGCCGGCGCTCTCGGTAGCGCGCTGTTGCCGCAATCATGTGTGGACGGTGGAACCGTCCGGTGCGTCGGGTGGAACCCGCCTGGACGAGTATCCGTGTCGGGACTGGGAGGAACGAGCATGCAAGGCGACTTGCCGGACCGGGGCTGATAGCCGTACGGGGGGATGCCCCCTCGTTTCGACCAAGACCGCCGGGTGCGGGCGATTGCGTCCGCCGGACCGTCGATCGTGGAGTTTCACCCTTAACCCACTGCAACGGAGCAGAGCTACAAGAGAGCTCAGGAGAATGATCCAATGAGTCGAATCAACACCAACATCAGCGCCTTGATCTCCGCTCGGGTCCTGGGCGCCAACAACCAGAAGTTGAACAAGACCCTCGAACGCTTGAGCACCGGCTACCGGATCAATCGCGGCAGCGACGATCCGGCCGGGCTGATCGCCAGCGAACGTCTTCGCGGGGAGAAGTCGGCCATCCAGTCGGCCATGGCCAACGCCGAACGCGCCTCGGGCATCGTTTCGACCGCCGAAGGCGCCCTGGCCGAGGTTTCCAACAAGCTCGTCGAGATGCAGGAGCTCGTCGCCGGCGCCGCCAGCAGCGGCGGCCTGACGACCGAGGAAATCGCCGCCAACCAGACCCAGATCGACGGGATCATCACCTCGATCAACCGGATCGCCAGCGAGACCAGCTTCAACGGCGATAAGCTGCTCGACGGGTCCAAGGGGTTCCGGACCACCAACACGGGCGGCACGGTCAACAATGTATCGGTGAACATGGCCAAGGGCATCGAAGCCGCCGACCTGACCGTCGATGTCGAGGTCGTCACCGCGGCGGCCAAGGCCGACGGCGGCGCCGTGGAGGACGTGGACGCCGGCGGGGACGGCGAGTCGGTCACCTACGAGATCACCGGCTCGAAGGGCTCGGCCACGGTCACCGTGGGCCATGGGACAGCGGCCGCCGATCTCGCCGACGCGATCAACGCCCTGTCCAGCGTCACCGGCGTGATCGCCTCCGGGACCGAACTGGTCAGCAAGCACTTCGGCGCCGATGAGTTCGTCCGCGTCGAGGTCGTCTCCGGCACCAACGACGCCGGGCTGACCGCCGGGCTGGACACCACCGACTCCGGCAGCGATGCCGTGGTCACCATCAACGACGTCGTCGCCTCCGTCGACGGCTACGAGGCCTCCGTCCGCACCGAGACGCTCGACATCAACTTCACCATGACCGACGACCTGGTCGACACCGACGCCAACACCGAGGAGATCACCGTCGAGGCCGGCGGCGGGGCCACGTTCCTGTTGAGCCCGAACATCGGCCTGTCGGGCAAGGAGACCATCGGCATCAACGCCGTCCAGGCCTACCGCCTCGGCGACGAGTCCATCGGGACGCTGGCCGACATCGCCTCCGGCAAGAGCAAGGACCTGACCACCGACGCCGAAGACGCCCAGAAGATCGTCGCCGCCGCCATCGAGCAGGTCGCCACGATGCGGGGCCGGCTGGGCAGTTTCCTCAACAACACCGTCGACACGACGATCAACAGCCTCGGCATCACCTCCGAGAACATCGCCGCCGCCGAGTCGGTCATCCGTGACACCGACTTCGCCGAGGCGACCGCCGAACTGACCCGCAACCAGGTCCTCGTCCAGGCCGCCAACAGCGTGCTGGGCATCGCGGCCTCCACGCCGCAGACCGTGCTGGGCCTGCTGTAACACAACCAGTCTCCTCAGCACCAGAGCCGAGCGAGCCTCTCATGAGGGCCGGTCCCATCCCCGGGGCCGGCCCGTTTTCTTGACGGCATGGCGGATAGCGATAGTCGCCCTTCTTGCGTCCCATGCGCGGCTCCGCTACTGTCAAGGGTCGGAGGTGACCAGCAAAAGGAGCCGCCCATGGACCGCCGCGGGATCCTGATCGTCGCGCCGCACCCGGATGATGAAACGCTCGGCTGCGGGGGGACGTTCGCCCGGCGGGCGGCCGAGGGCTGCGACGTCGCCGTCGTGGTCGTCACCGACGGCCGCCACCTGTTTGACCTGAGCCGGTGGAAGATCGACGCCGATCCCACGCCGCGGGAAACCTCCGACATGCGGAAGGAGGAAACCCGGCGCGCCGTGGATCTCCTCGGCGGCCGCAGCGAGACCCTCCGCTTCCTGGATGTCGAGGACGGGACACTCGCCCGACACATCGAGGCGACGGCGGAGACGATCGCCGAGATCATCCGCGACGTGGCACCCGACGAGATCTACGTCACCAGCGGCTACGAGGAGCACTCCGACCACGTCGCCGCCTGCACGGTCGTGCGCTCGGCAATGGCGGGCACACACAGCTCCGCGACGCTGTATCGCTACGTGATCGCCCTGGCCCGTGGCGCCTCGCCGGCGTCCATCGACGAGCCGTCCATCGAGGTGGACATCACCGCGCAGATGGACACGAAACGCCGTGCCGTCCAACAGTTCGCCAGCCACCTGACGATCGCCGCCAAAGGGCAGACCGAGCCGTTCTTCCCCGACCCCGACGTCTGGGTACGGCCGACGGAGACGTTTTTCGTGGACCGCCGGTGATCCACAAGTACCTTGCGTTTTAATGCTGCTATCATTAAAGTGCGCGAATGGTCTACAAGAAGCGAATGCTGGCGGCCAGGTTGAGGGCCATGCTGGAGCGATTTGCCGTCGTGGTGGTCGGCGGGGCGCGGCAGGTCGGCAAGAGCACGCTGTTGGCCCACGAATTACCCGACTGGGACGCGGTGGTGTTTGACCCGGCGATCGACGTGGGCAATGCTCGTCAGGACCCGGACCTGTTCCTGGACAACCACCCGCCCCCGCTGATCCTCGACGAGATCCAGTACGCCCCGGAGCTGGTGGCCGCGATCAAACGGCGCGTCGATCGATCGTCGTCCGCGGGCCGCCGGGGCACCGCCCGGGTCGGCCGGGTGGCCGGCATGTACGTGCTGACCGGTTCACAGCAGTGGTCGGTGCTGAAGTCGGCCAGCGAGTCGCTGGCGGGGCGGGCGGTGTTCCTGGACCTGGAAGGATTCAGCCTGGCCGAGATCGCCCAGGCGACCGAGGAGACCTCGTGGCTCGAGCGGTACCTGGATGATCCCGAGGCCTTTGTCGCATCATCCGTCAGTCGTGTGCCGTTGGCGCGAACCGTGTACGAACAGTTGTGGTGGGGCTTTCTGCCCGAGGCCGATTCGCTCGAACGCGACTGGGTGGGGGACTTTTACCGAGCCTACCTTCGAACCTATATCGAGCGCGACGTTCGCCTGCTGACCGACGTGGCCGACTGGCAGCAGTTCGGTCGTTTCACCCGCCTCGCGGCGGCCCTGACGGCTCAGGAGATCAACCATTCGCAACTGGGCCGCGAGTTGGGCATCGCTCCGCAGACCGCCCAGCGCTGGCTGGCAACGCTTCGGGCGACGTTCCAGTGGTTCGAGGCCCCGGCGTATCATGGCAACACGATCAAGCGGATCAGCTCCAAGCCGAAAGGCTACCTGGCCGACACGGGCTTGGCGTGCAGTCTGCAGACGATCTCGACGCCCCAGGCGCTGTCGGGCCATCCGCTGGTCGGGGCTCTGTTCGAGACGGCGGTGGCGGCGGAGATCCGCAAGCTCGCCGCCACGTTGACGACCCCGCCCAACGTCTATCACTGGCGAAGCCGCGCCGGCGCGGAAGTGGACCTTCTGCTCGAGCGCGATGCCGTCTTCTACCCCATCGAGGTCAAGCTGGCTTCCCGTCCCTCCATCTACGATATCCGGGGCATCAAAGCCTTCCGCAAGACCTATCCCCGCCTGGAGGTCGCTCCCGCCCTGGTGATCGGTCCGGTCGAGCAGAAGGAGCGTTTGTCCGACACGGCGTGTTCCCTGCCATGGGATTGTCGGTAGGCCCCGAGCGCCGTTCGCGGGTCGCCGTCTCAGGCGAATTGCCCCAACACGTCGGCGTGGGCCGCCAGCAGGTCGGTGATCGCGGCCCAGGCGGCCTGCTTGTCGCGGACGGCCGGGTCGATGTCGATCGCGGCGCGGAGAATCCGCCGGTCGCCGGTGACGGCCGCTTCGGCGGCCAGGCCGTGCACGGCCGCCACGGCGGCACAGAGACCGCCGACGGGCTCGCCCAGGCGCCCGACCGGTTCGCCCGTGATGCCGTCGGAGTCGACGATCGCGGGAACTTCGACGATCGCGTCGTCAGGCAGGCCCGTAATCGCCCCGCGGTTGGGCAGGTTGATCATGTCCACCCGCTCGCGACGGTCCGCGGCCATCGCGGCGATGACGTCGCCGGGCCGCTCCCACGAGTGGTGGGCAAACGCCTCCCGCCACGGGCGACGGCCCGCGGCGGCGTCGGCGAGGAGTTCGTGTCGCCGCTGGCGCTCGTCGGGTGTGCCGTGATGGGCCACCCGCTCGGTCGAGACCTCCGGCTCGAAGGGGAGGAACTCGCCGGTGTGCGTGTCGCCGGGCAGGGCCAGCCGGCCGTAGCGTCGCCAGTAGAGGTCCGTCAGCGGGCCGAAACCCCCGCGGGCGGCGTCCATGGCGGCGGCGACGACGGGCATGAGGTCCTCGCCGGTGCGCCGGTCCCGCGCCGACAGCAGCCACGCGAAGTGGTTCGTCCCGGCGCTGACGACGTCGAGCTCACTCGGCGTGCGGCCGGTCAGGCGTGCGACGTTGGCGTAGCCGTTGGGCCCGCCCCAGGCGACGTTGCAGAACCCCGCGGCCTTGATCGACGTATGCCGCGTCACGGCCGTCAGGACGCGGGGCAGGGGGTTGCTGACGTTCAGCAGCCACGCGTCGGGGCACAGCCGCTCCATGTCGCGGGCCACATCCAGCACGAGCGGCACCTGCCGCAGCGTGTACGACAGCCCGCCGACACCCCCGCACTCGCTGTGGATCTCCGTGATGCCGTGGCGGTGGAGCACCTCGCGGTCCATGCGGTAGCGTTTCAGCAGTTGCACCGCCGCCGACAGCGTGACGAAGTCCGCCCCGTCCAGGGCCGCCGTCCGATCGGTCGTGGCGACGGCCTCGACCCGCACGCCCGTCGCGTCGCCGACCCGCCGCGCCAGCGCCGCCAGAATCTCGGCGGCGTCCGCGTCCAGGTCCATCATCACCAGACGGCAGCCGTCCAGCCGATGCGTCACCAGCAGGTCATCCAGCAGCCCCGTGCTGAAGACGTAGCTGCCGGCGCCGACGATGGCGATTTTTATGGAGGCGTTCTTCATGTTTCCATGGCGGGCACCATCCCCAGTGGTTTGATGGCGTTACGACGCCTGCTGGAATTGACGGATGCGAATGTCACCACAGGGCAGGTGGGCGATGATCTCCAACTGCCCGCCCAGCGCTTCGATCAGCCGGCGCAGCGTGCTGACGTGCATGTCGTCCTGGTTCTCCAACTTCGACAGGCTCGGCTGAGTAACGCCCAGGGCCTCGGCCAACTCCTCCTGCGTCAGGCCCGCGAGCTTACGGATTTCCGCCAGGAGCATCTCGGCCATCATATCCTTGGCCATCGCCTCCGCCCGGGCCCGAGCCTCGGGCGACATTTTCTCTTCCAGTTCTCTAAAATTGCGTGCCATCATCAGATCAGGCCCTTTTCGCGGAGTTTCTCAAGGTGTTCATCGTATAGCCGGTCGGCCAGTGGGATCACGCGTTCATAGAATCGATCATCACCCGTCTTGTCGCCGCCGATCAGCAGAATCGCCGTGCGGCGAGGATCGAACGCGAACAACGTCCGCAACGGACGGCCACGGTGCTGCGTTCGCAACTCCTTCATGTTCGAGTGGCGCGAGCCTTTGACGGTGTCCGCATACGGCCTGCCCAGCATCGGGCCCAACTGCCGAAGCAGCAGAATGCTTGCCAGAAGCGATTCTTGCTCCGACTCATCCAGTGTCTGCCACCACCGCTCGAACGTATCGCTGACCTCCACGTCCCACATGCTCATATTATAGCTCCATTGGAATATTCATCAAGGGCTATATTCGTGCACTGCTGACTTCCGCGCGGCCGTGAGATTGCCGGTCGGCCCCACGCGGCGTGATGCTTACTGCCCCCCGGCGTCGCGGGGCAGGGCGATGAATTCGCGGATCCGCAGGTCGAAGAAGGTGTGGGTGAAGGCGGGCTTGATGACCACGGCGGTGTCGGCGCCGCCCCGCCAGCCGCCCAGGGCGATCACGTCGGCGCTCATGTCGAGGTAGCCGGCGTCGGCGGCCATGAGGGTCGACTCGACGGCGACCTTGGTGCCGGTGGAGACGGTCATGTAGGTGTGGGCGATGAGGGTTTCCGGCGTCACGCCGCCGTACTTCGTCTGGAGGGCGCTGCCGACGCCGCCGGCGAGGCTGTGGACGCCGCGATAGATCTTCACGCCTCTTTGGCGCGCCTCCGCCACCAGGTCCGGATCGGGGGCGCGGGTTTTCCCGGCGGGGCGGTTGACGACGACCTCGTAGTCGACCGCATGCATCATCACCGCGACGATGGTGTCCATATCGGGCATCATTGCCGCGCAGGTCACGGCGGTCTGGCCGGTGGTCGTCGCCACTACGAGCTGGCGGATGCCGAGCTGGTCGGCCCGCCGCCTGGCCGCGGCAAGCGTCGCGTCGGTGTTGTGGACGCCTTCCCGGTCGTGAAGGGTCATGGTCACGTCGGCCATGGGCTGCTCCTTTCGTTCCATTGTCCGCAGGTTACTCTAGGGCGGACATCGGCCGAGGGCACGGATTTTCACCGATCGGCCCGCACGAGCTGCGCGAAGCGGTCCCCGCGGGCGATGTAGTTGGGGAACTGGTCGTAGCTGGCGCAGGCGGGCGACAGCAGGACGACGTCGCCGCCGGCCGCCACGGCGCAGGCGGCGCGGACGGCGTCATCGAACCGCGGGGCCCTGACCACCTCGGGCGCGTCGCCGCGGCGGCGCTGCTCGACGAGGGCGGCGATGCGGCCGCCGACGGCGCCGGTGGCGATGACGGCCTTGCAGCGGGCGGCCAGGGCGTCGGCGAGGCCCTCCAGCGGAACCTTTTTATCGTAACCGCCGACGATGGCGATGATTCGCCGGGGGTCGAAGCTGTCCAGGGCGACGAGGGTCCCGTCGGGCGTGGTCGCCTTGGAGTCGTCGTAGTAGCGCACGCCACCGCGCTCGGCGACGAGCGCCAGGCGGTTGGGCAGGCCGGTGAAGGCCGCCAGGGCCGCCTCGGCGTCGGCGCGGCTGACGTCGAGGACCCGTCCGATCGCCCACGCGGCCTGGGCGTTGCGCTGGTTGTGGGCGCCGGGCACGCGGAGGTCGAAGGGGGCCTCGTCGCCGCCGAACCCGCGGACCCGGCCCGGCGCCGCCTCGGCCCAGGCCGACAGCGTCGCGTCGCCGGCCGGGAGGATCAGCGTGTCGGCGGGGCCCTGGAAGCGGAAGATGTTCGCCTTGGCCGCGGCGTAGGCCTCGAACGTGCCGTGCCGGTCGAGGTGGTTGGGCACGAGGTTCGTCACCAGCGCCACCGACGGCGAGAAGCCCGCCGCCGGCGTCCAGTCCAGTTGGAAGCTCGACAGCTCCAGGACCACTACGTCGTCGGGCCCGATCGTCGCCAGCTCGGCCAGCAGCGACCGGCCGATGTTGCCGCCGAGGTGCGTCCGGTAGCGCCGCGCCAGAACGCCCGCGGCCATCGCGGCGGTGGTGCTCTTGCCGACGCTGCCGGTGATGCCGACGACGCGGGCGCGGCAGCGTTGGACGAAGAGGTTGATCTCGGTGGTCATCGCCACGGATCGCCGGCGGGCCGTCCGCAGCAGGGGGGCGTCCAGCGGGACGGCGGGGTTGACCACGAGCAGGTCGCAGCGGTCGAGGTCGACCCCCTCGTGGCCGCCCAGGCGGAGCGTCACGTCGAGTGAATCGAGCCGCGCGAGGCTCTCGGCGAGGTCCTCGGCGTCGGCCAGGTCGGTCACGGTGACCTCGGCCCCCTGGCCGCACAGCCACCTTGTCACGCCCACCCCGCCGCCGAAGCGCCCCAGGCCCATCACCAGTACACGCTTACCACGGAAATCGGTCATGGCCCGCCCTGCGGAATCTGCCTGGCTATCAAATCCGAAATTCGAAGCTCGAAATCCGAAACAAACTCGAAACGGCCAAACGGCCAAAACAGCAAGCGACCGGCTCAATCAGCAAGCGGCTACAGGTCCTCACAGGGCCCCAGCCCCAGCAGGGCGGTATCGTTGAGGTCGAAGTCGCGGGCGACGGCGAGCACCTCGTCGGCGGTGACGGCCATCAGGGTGTCGATCTGCTCGGCCAGCGGCGTGTAGGTCCGCCGGTAGACCCAGTCGAACCCCACGGCCGTCAGGCGGCCCATGGGGACCTCCCCGCCGATGACCGCCCCGGAGGCGAGCTTGTTCTTCGCGGCCGTCAGCTCGTCGGCGGTCGGGCCCTCGTCGCGGAAACGCGTGAACTCGTCGCGGACGATCTCGAGCGCCTGGGCGGCGCGGTCGGCGTCGCAGGTGATGAACGTCAGCATCGCCCCGGCCCGGTCCATCGCGTCGTAGGTCACCGACGCATCCTCGGCGATCGCCGGCTCGATCAGCGCGTAGTACAGGCGGCTGCCCGTGTCGTCGCCGAGGATCGTCGCCAGCAGTTGGGCGGCGTACCGCTGGTCGGCCTGGGCGACCGGCGCGCGCCCGGCCAGGCCGAGATGCTGACGGCTGAGCTTCGGGTCCGTCACGCAGGTATGCGGGCGGTTGGCGGGCACCTCGGGGAACGCCCGGTCGGCCGGCGGGCCGGTCCAGTGGCCGCACGCGGCCTGGATCTGCTCGACGAGGGCGTCCCAGTCGAGGTGGCCGGCGGCCACGACGGTCAGGTTCGCCGGGCTGTAGCGACGGCGGAAGTAGTCTTCCATCACGTCGCGGGTCAGGGCCGTGACCGACGCGTTCGTCCCCAGCACCGACCGGCCCAGCGGGTGGCCGGCGAAGGTCTCGCTCATGAGCTTCTCGAACAGGCGAAACTCCGGCCGGTCCTCGTAGAGGGCGATTTCCTCGAGGATCACCTGCTTTTCGGTGTCGAAGTCCTCCCCCCGCAGCGACGGGCGGAGGATGTCGCCCAGCAGGTCGACCGCGCGGGCCTGGAACTCCGGCAGGACCGCCGCGTAGAAGACGGTGTTCTCCTGGTTGGTGAACGCGTTGTAGTTGGCGCCCATCTCGTCGAACTCGCGGTTGACGTCGAAGGCCGAGCGGCGCTCGGTGCCCTTGAACATCATGTGTTCGAGATAATGGCTCACCCCGTGCTCGGCGTCGGACTCGTCGCGACTGCCCGTGCGGGCGAAAAAGCCCACCGCCAGGCTGGCCGTCTCCGCGGCCGCCTCGGCGACGAGCGTCAGGCCGTTGTCCAGTGTGGTGTGCTTGAATTCCACGTGTTCGCCATCCCTCACGTCTGCAGCGCGTCGGTGTTCAACGGCTGCGGTCCAATGAAATAAGCGGTGAACGCCGCCGGCGGATACGCCCGGAGGCTCGCGGCGACCTGCTCGACGGTCACGGCGTCGATCGCGGCGGCGATCTCGTCGAGGCTCCGCAGCCGTCCCAGCAGGTGCCAGTCGGCCACCAGCCCGCCGGCGCGGGCGCTGGTCCGTTCGCCCTGCATGATCAGGGCGCTCTTGAGCTGCGTCTTGGCGGTGGCCAGCTCGTCGGCGGTGACGCCCTCGGCGGCCAGGCGCCTCAGCTCGCCGACCGTCACGTCGAGCGTCTCCTGGGCCCGCTGGGGCGTGGTGCCGGCGTAGACGAACATGCCCGCGGCGCCCTGGACGGCCCGGTAGCGGGCGTGCACGCTGTAGACCAGCGCCCGCTTCTCGCGGACCTCGGTGAACAGTCGTCCGCTCATCCCGCCGCTGAGGACCATCTCACCCAGCCGGGCGGGGTAGTAGTGAGCCTCGTCGATCGTCGCGGCCGGGTAGGCCAGGGCGATCTGCATCTGGGCGGTTTCCCGCGGCTCGTGGCTGACGCCCCCGCTCGCCGCGGACCGCTCGAGCGGCTCGATCGGCGCGCCCGTCCAGCCGCCGAAGGCCTTCTCGACCCAGCCGACCAGGGCGTCCCAGTCGAACTGCCCGGCGACCGCCAGGATCGACCCGTCCGGCGCCAGCCACCGCCGGGCGTGCCGGCGGCAGGCCTCGTCGGTCATGGCCGCCAGGGCGTCGGCGCGGCCCAGCGGGCTGGCGCCCAGCGGGGCGGGGTAGAACCGCTCGGCCAGCTCCAGCATGCACTTGCGCGACGGCTGGTCGGCCAGGCCGGCCAGTTCCTGTACCCCCAGGTCGCGGCAGGGTTCGAACGTTTCGCCCCGCAGGTGCGGACGAGCGACGATGTCGCCGTACAGGCCCAGCACCTCGGGGAGGCTCTGGTGGATCTGGGTGGCCGCCAGGTGGAGAAACTCGCTGTGGACCGACTCATCGTGGTGGCAGCCCAGCCGGTCGAGCGCCTCGTTGAGCTGCCGGCTGTCGCGCTCGCCGGCGCCGCGGAGGAGCCACTCGCTGATCACCCCGGCGGCCCCGGCCAGGTCGCGCCCGTCGCGGGCGGCACCCAGCGGCACCGCCAGGTCCATCGCCGCCGAGACCGCATGGGCGATCCGCTCGCCCACGAGCGTCAGGCCGTTATCAAGTTGATGGACGAAAAACAGTTCCTTCACGTTGCCCTCTTGCGTTGGATGTCCCGTATCCCGTCGGGCCATTGTACTTGCCCTGGAGGCCCCAGGCCAGAGGGTGGCGTCGCGCCGCGACGATTCCGCCGCCAAGGTCGCCCGGCCGGTCTCGGGGTCCAGCCCTGGTTTTGTCGATTGACTTATGGAAACCGCGCCGTCCATCCGATAGGTTACACAGCGCCTCATGGTGCCGTCGGAAATACTGCGCCTGGCTGACACGGAGGTCGCCCATGGCCGATGTCCTTGAACAGAGTGAAGTGGACGCCCTGCTGGCGGCGGTGGATGCCGGCGGCATCCACGACGTCGAGACCCTGGTCGACAAGGAGGTCGGCAAGGGTTCCGATCGGGACGTCTCGGACTACGATTTCCAGCGCCCCGAACGCGTCTCCAAGGAGCAGATGCGTTCGCTGTCCTCGCTGCACGACACCTTCTCCCGCAGCTTCGGCGCCGCGATGACCGGCTTTCTGCGGACGATCGTCGAGGTGCGGGTGTCGAACATCGAGCAGCTCACCTTCGGCGACGTCATCCAGAGCCTGCCCAACCCCACCTGCTTCAACCTCCTGTCGGCCTCGCCCCTGGAGGGGCAGATGTGCCTGGACCTGAGCCCGACGATCATCTACCCGATCATCGACCGGCTGCTGGGCGGGTCCAACGCCGAGATGCTCATCCCCCAGCGGGCCCAGACCGAGATCGAACTGCGCCTCATCGGGCGGATCATCGACCTGGCCCTGCGGGCGCTGTCGGAGGCGTGGGCCAACGTGCAGGAGTTGAACTTCGAGCTGGAGGAGACCGAGAGCAACCCCCAGCTCGTGCAGATCCTCCCGCCCAACGAGGTGGTGGTCGTGGTGGGCTTCGAGATCAAGATGGGCGGGCGGGTCGGCTCGATGGGCCTGTGCATCCCGTTCAACCTGATCGAGCCGATCATGTCGCGCCTGTCCAACCAGAGCTGGCTGAACTACCGCCGCCGCAGCGCCGACGGCGAGAGCGAACAGGCGGTCGCCAGGCGGATCCAGGGCGCCTCGGTCGAACTGCGGGCCATCGTCGCCGAGTCGACCCTCACCCTGGCCGACCTGGCCGCCCTCGCCCCCGGCGACATCATCACCACCGAGCGGGACGCCGCGGCCGAGATCGTCATCGAGGTCGAGGGCCGTCGCAAGTTCGGCGCCCGCATGGGGTCCTACAAGGGCAAGAAGGCCCTCAAGATCACCCGCGACCTGCTGCCCGGCCGGCGGGCGGTGCCGCGGGAGCCGGAGCCCCCCACGCCGTGAGCCCCGCGATCCTCCTGGCCCAGGCGACCCAGCCGGCCGGCGCGTCCGCGCCGCAGGTGCCGCACGAGATCCTGGCGGTGGCGGCGGTGCTGAACCTCGCGCTGCACCTGGCGATCTGCATCCGCGGATACGTCCTGCTGCGGATGTTCGTGGTGGCCCTGGCGGTGGGGG
>CAZHRW010000088.1:0-3409 GCA_964535025.1 uncultured Planctomycetales bacterium | reverse complement strand
ATTCTGGATCCGATTCGACGTGAAGTTTGGCGAACAAACCTACGGTGTCTTTCTCGGATGCGGCGTCACGGCTGCCAGCCGCGAGGAGGCCATCCGTGTTGCTGAGAAAACGGTCTTCCGCGGCGACCCCATGCCACGTATCCTGTCAGTCGTCGAGGATGTGGACCTTTCGACACTGGACGCCAACCACGTCATGCCGAACATCGGCGATCCGGACAAGCCGGGAGTCTGGTATCCGGCCTTCAACACCCGAGCGTAAACGTTCTGCCGGACGGTGTCGCGGCCGCACACTCGAGCGAACGGACGGCGACCCGGGTGCGTCGTCACGCGCTCCTGCTACACGTCGTCGAGCCCGCCGACATCACCACGATCGGCCTCCTCGCCGACGGTCACGGCTCCACCCGCCTGCTCGTCGACGCCGCGGGCACCACCGAGGCGATCTACGCCCGCCTCTGGTATAGTGGTGCCCATGGCTGAGATCATCGAGGCACGGACGGAGGAGGACTACCGCCGGGCGCGCCGGCTCATCGAGGCGTACGCGGCTGAGCTGGGGATGGACCTGGCGTTCCAGGGGTTCTCGCAGGAGCTGGACGCCCTGGCGGGGATGTACGGCCCGCCGCGGGGGGCGATGCTGCTGCTGCGGGAGGGGCGGGCGTGGATCGGCTGTGCGGGGCTGCGGCCGCTGGAAGACGGGATCGTCGAGGTCAAGCGGATGTTCATCCAGCCGGGCCATCGCGGCCGCGGGCTGGGACAACTGCTGATGGACGCTATCATCGCTGCCGCCCGCCGCCGCGGCTACAGGGCGATCCGCCTGGATACGCTCACCTCCCTGCGGCCGGCCCTGGCGCTGTACCGCCGCAGCGGCTTCGAGGAGATCCCGCCCTACCGCTTCAACCCCCTGACCGGTGCGATCTTCCTGGAACTGCCGCTTGGGCCCGACGGCCGCGGCGGGTCGTGACGGCCGGGCGGCTATCGGTCGTCACCCAGCAGTCGCTCCATATCTTCGACCAACATCTCGGTCGTCCAGGGCGGCTCGAAGGGCCGGTACGGCTTGCCGTCGAGGAACACGCCGCTGTCGATGCCGTGCTTGAGCAGGTCGGCCTTGGCATCGGTATCGAATTCCAGATAGGCGATCCGGTCGCCCAGCCGGCGGGCGGCGCAGCGGGCCTGGTGGGCCAGTTCGCAGCCGCCGGTGCACCAGGCGTTGAGGTAGACCGCCAGCGTCGGCTTGTCGCCGCGGGCGGTCGCCGGGTCAGCGCGGGGCAGAAATGCCGGCGGCGTGGCGTCATCGCGGAGCGGCTTCCAGACCAGCACCTGCCCGCCCCGCTGGTCGACCTTCCTGTAGCCGCGGGAGAGGTACCAGGAGACCGGGTTCCAGTGGGGGAAATCCATCCCCCACGCGACGATGCCCGCGAAGCCGGCGTCGTCGATCTCCCGCTCCATGCCCTTCAGCAGTTGTTTGCCGTACCCGCGGCCCTGCCTGTTGCCGATGTGGTGGTTGTAGCCGTGCACCCACATGCACAGGATGACCGCCAGGTCGTCGCCCAGGAACGGCGAGATGCCGATCGGCACGTACTGGCCCATCGCGACCACGGTGTTGTCGTCATCGACCAGCACCTTGGCCCGCAGCCCCGCGTGTTTGTAGCGGTCGTACCAGCGCCGGCGGAGGGCCATCACCTCCGCCTTGGCGGGCATCTCCAGGTGCAGGCAGCGGAGGAAGGCGTCTTCCGTGGTCGCGTCGACGTCCTTGAGGTGCATGGGTCGTCCCTTTGCACTGATGCAGACGTTCTCACCCAACTGGTCCAGGTCCTGATTGTAGCCGACCGAATCGGGCCGCGACATAGAGAATCCCCGGCCGTCGGGCCGTCGACGGGGGATCGCTCGTCGCACTGCTGACACGCCGCGGCGAATCGTGTATCCTTTCCGGCATGTCCACGCCAAACATCGTGTTCGTGTTCGCCGACCAGATGCGGGCCCAGGCCACGGGCTTCGCCGGCGACCCCAACGTCAAAACGCCCCACCTGGACGGCCTGGCCGGCGAGAGCGCCGCCTTCACCACCGCCGTGTCCACCTGCCCGATCTGCACGCCCTACCGGGCCTGCCTGATGACCGGCCAGTACCCGCTGACCCACGGGCTGTTCATGAACGACCTGTGCCTCGGCGACAACGGCCACTCCCTCGGCCAGGTGCTCCAGCGGGCCGGCTACGCCACCGCGTGGATCGGCAAGTGGCA
Organism: uncultured Planctomycetales bacterium; assembly: GCA_964535025.1. Classification (GTDB taxonomy): domain Bacteria; phylum Planctomycetota; class Phycisphaerae; order SM23-33; family FEN-1343; genus JAAYZK01. The sequence goes on along the minus strand of CAZHRW010000088.1, from coordinate 1,176 downwards.
CCTGGACGGCCACGGGCGCACCGCCTACACACCGCCCGAGCGACGCCAGGGCTTCGACCACTGGCAGGCGCTCGAGTGCACGCACGCGTACAACCGGTCGCAGCACTACGACGGCGACGACCCCACGCCCCGCTTCTGGGAAGGCTACGACACCTACGCCCAGACCGACGCGGCCATCGACTACATCGGCCGTCGCGACCGCGACCGGCCCTTCGCCCTGTTCCTCTCGTTCGGCACGCCGCACGACCCCTATCACACCGCGCCGGAGGACCTCAAGGCCCTCTACCCGCCCGACGCCCTCCAACTGCGGCCGAACGTCCGACCCCACCGCGAGGCCCACGCCCGCGAGCAGCTCACCGGCTACTACGCCCATATCACCGCCATCGACCGCTGCGTCGGGCGCCTCGACCGCGCGCTGGCCGACGCCGGCCTGCGCGAGGACACGATCTTCATCTTCACCGCCGATCACGGCGACATGGTCGAATCGCAGTGGGACCTTTCGGGCCCCGCACGCGGCACCCGCAAGCAGCAGCCGTACGACGAGTCGATCCTCGTGCCCCTGCTGCTGCGCTATCCCGCGCGTTTCGGCCATGACCCCCGCGAGCTCACCGCCCCGTTCGCCGCGCCGGACCTGATGCCCACGCTGCTCGCCCTGGCGGGCGTGGCGATCCCCGACACCGTCGAGGGCATCGACCTTAGCGGCCACCTCGACGGCGGGCCCGCCCCGGACCGCGCGGGCGTCCTGATCGCCAACTACCACCCCTTCGCCGACTGGCGGACCGAGCGCGGCGGACGGCCTTACCGGGGTATCCGCACCGCACGGCACACCTTCGTCCGCGACCGCAACGGCCCGTGGATGCTCTTCGACAACCGCGAGGACCCCTACCAGTTGACCAACCTCGTCAACAAGGCGGCCGCCGCCGACCTCCAGCAGCGCCTCGACGCCGAGCTCGGCCGCATCCTCGCCGCCCAGGGCGACGCGTTCGAACCGCCCGAGGCCCTGCGGCAGCGGTGGGGCTACACCCTCGACGACGACGAGGCGATTCCCCTCTGAGCCGCGGAGGCGGCGATCGGCTCCCCGATCGACCTGCTGTTCGTCGAGACCACGTGGTTCGAGGACAGCAAAGACGTCATCGGCGGCATCGCCTATCCGGCTCACAGATTCGGGAAGGTGAT
>CAZHRW010000087.1:0-5327 GCA_964535025.1 uncultured Planctomycetales bacterium | reverse complement strand
AGCGACGTCGAGCCGGGGTTGTAGCTCATCGCGCCGGCGGCGATGGTCCCCCCGGGGGCGCGGGGGTCGGTGCCGTCGAGCGTGTAGTAGATGGTCCCGCTCGGTGCCCCCATCGTAATCTCCGTGCCGGGATCGACGGGCACGTCGGCCTGGCTGAACGTCGGTTGAGGCGTGTACTGCGCATCGATCCAGTTCAGGCGGTCGACCATCCAGTCTTTCAGGTAATCGATCTCGCTCTGGTAGGTCAGGCGGGTGTCCCAGCCGTCGGGGTTGTGGAACAGGTCCATGCCCAGGGTCTGCCACTTGGCCTGGTCCCGCGCCTGGGCTTCGCTCAGGAACGACGCGGTCTCGTCGATCTCGGTCAGGACGTTGTCGGTGGACAGCATGCCGGCGCGAAGCGAGAACCACCGGTCGATCCAGGCCTGCTCGAAGTCGGCCTTGCCGAACAGCACGTGCCAGAAGGGCGGCCACGTCCGAATGGCCTGCCACCCCGTCGGCGAGCCGTACGTCCCGTCATGGTTGCCGAACCCGAGGTTCAGGTCCCAGATCGGCCCCATCTGGACCTTGTCATCCTTGTTGAGGAACAGGAACGCGCTGGAGAACCACGCGTCGTTGTTGTTGGCCAACTGCTCGAGCAGTTCGAAGTCGACGAACGACGACATGTCGCCGTAGTCGGCATAGTGCTCGCCCGACACCCGGCCGTGCAGGACATGCTCGAACCGGTTGAACTTGGCGATGATGTAGTCCTTCTGGGCCTGCGTCATGTCGGCCACGCCGGGCACGACCGAAGGCTTCGGATCGGAGAAGACCCAGTTGTCGTCGCCGAGGTCGGAGACGAAGTACCCCCCGGGCGCCGGCAGACGGCTGTCGGAGAATTCCTTTTCGAGGATGAACCCGCCCTGGTAGTCGACCGCGTCGCCGGGGCTCGACGGCGACGTCGGATCCGGCGGCAGCGGGCCGGCGTCGACCCGGTCCGCGTCGATCTTGATGCTCTCCATCAGGACGTAGACGCCGACGTAGTCCTCCATCGACACGCTGGAATCCCCGTCCTGATTCAGGAATACCTCACAGAACCGGGTGCGCACGGCATTCTGGCCCATCTCGCCGAACCACTTGTAGCCGAGATAATTCCGCATCAGCGTCTTGTCGGCGTAGGGTGCCTGGAGCACCCAGTCGGATTCGGCGGGCATGCCGAACAGGGAGACGTTCTTCTCTTCGTTGATCCCGTCCCGGTTGCTGGTCGGCGTGTCGTCGGGCCCCTCGCCGTAGGTCTCGAGCTTATACTGCTTCTTCGGCCAATTGGACGAGCTGGTTCCGCGGATCCTCATCCCGCCGCGACCGGCGTAGTCGGGGGTGCCGGTCAGCGTCGCCCGTTCGGTCGCCGGATCGATATCGATGAACACCGACGAGGTGAAGATGTAGTTGGTCTTTTCAGGTTGGTCGCCATACGTATCGAGGACGACCAGCGGCAGGTTGGAGTCGAAGTTCGCCACGTCCGGCGCCAGGTGGATGTACGTTTCGCTGGCCACCGGGCTGTCGAGCATCCCCGGCGCCGTCACCACCGCGCGCAGATGGGTGGTGGAACTGATCGAGATCGATCCGTCGTAGATCGGCGACGACGACGTGGGCATCGCCCCGTTGGTGGTGTAATGGATCGTCGCGTCCGGGGTGATCGTCGACAACTCCACCTGGAAGCCGGTGGTAAAGGTCCCGCCGGCGACATCGAACGTCACCGGGGCGGCCTGCATGCCCTGGATGAAGTTGGCCTCCCCCGGCGTGGGAACGGCGAAGTACGACAGCGTGCCGGGCACGGCGACGCCGTACGACTGGTCGGCCATCTGCGGCGGGAAGGTGGGGGCGTATTCGAATTCCACCGTCACCCCGTCGGGCTGGACCAGCGCGAGATACTCGCCGTCGCCGGAGAGCTTGAAGTTGGTGTGCAGTTCGCCCGCCGGATCGGTGCGGTCCTTGTCCGAGGCGAACACGACCAGGTAGTCCCCGGCGTCCAACGTCACCGATGGGAACGTCCAGCGGTCCAACTCCGTCGGATCGTCGGTCAGGTGCCAGCCGCCCAGGTCCACCGCCTCGTCGGAGGCGTTGTAGATCTCGACCCAGTCGGAATACTCGCCGTCGGCGTCGGCGAGGGTGGTGTCGTTGATCGCCATGAATTCGCTGATCCACAGGTCGCCCGACAGCAGCAGCCGGGGCTCCAGGCCTTCCAGGGCGGGGATCGTTCCATGGCGTTCGCTCAACCGCTTCGCACAAAAGTCACGTCGGGAAAATCTCGTACGCACAGTCCTCTCCTTCCTCAGGCCCGCTGGAGGTCCGCCCCGGGGACAGGGTTTGACCTCTCAAGTCACAGCCTCCCTCCCCTGCCATCCAGTATCCGCGTCCACAGCCCCGGCTGGTCGGCCGGCTCGCCACGGCGTGCCCGCGGGCGGCGCCGGCGCACCGTCCGAGCAGGCCGCGTCGACTCGACCCGAACCGGCGCGCTCGCCGCCAGCAGGTCGGCCGGCTCGGCGTCAACGGCCGCCGCGACGGTGGTGCCGAACTGCTGCTTGAGCGCCATGAAGTCGTCCAGGTCCACCATCCCGTCGCCGTTGGCATCGGCCAGCGAACTGGCCGTGCCGAAGTTCTGCTTGAGCAGCATGAAGTCATCCAGGTCGACGGCCCCGTCGCCGTTGAAGTCGGCCGACGGCCCCGACGCGTCCGGACCCGGGCTCGGCGTCCCGGCGGTCCAGTTGGCCGGATCGTTGCCGAACACGGCACCGGCGCGGTGCAGCGACAGCCCGCCCCCGTCGGCGCTCGTCGGCCATGGGGCATCATCGCTGTAGACCACGCGGTCGACCAACACCTTCGGGTTGAAGGTCTCGCCGAGCGGCGGCGAGTCGAACGCGTACAGCTCCACGCTTTCGCCGCTGTTGTTCAGCTTGCCCGACCACGGGCCGACGATGTCCACACCCGGCGTCAGCCCCGACAGGCCGTAAGCGGCCATGAAGGCGTTCAGGCGCACCGTGTCGGTCGGCGCGAAGTCGACCACCAGCAGACGGCCGTCGGCGCCCAGGACGGCTCCGACGGGGAAGGTGAACTCGACGGCGCCGTCCAACTGCCAGGGGGCGTCCTCCCCGACGTCCTGCCAGCCATTGTCGTTGGCGTCGTACCACCCCAACGGCACGGCGGCGCCGCTGACATTATGCAACTCGAGGTATTCCAGCGTGTCCTCATCGGCACCGGTCGGGTGATACATGATCTCGCCCACAATGATGGGGCTGATCACCGGGTCATCGTTGTTGGCGGCGCCCAAGGTGACGGTCTGCAGCGCCGTCAGCTCGCCGCTGGCGTTGGGGTAGCGTCCGAACGGCACGCCGTTGAAGGCCGCGCTGAACCGGACGTGGTCCACGAAGCGGCTCAGCCGGTCGCCCGCGTCGGCGGCCATCAGCCAGACATCGTCTCCCTTGGCGCCCGACAGACCGAAATCCTTGGGGTCGTCGTCGGATGGATCGCTGTTCATCCCGGTGGCGTTGAAGTCGTAGGCGTCGAACACCACGTACCCGCCGGCCGGAACGGTCGTGCCGTCGGGGATGCGGAACTTGCGGTAATCGTCGGAGCTGTCGCTGAGGTACCACCCGCCGATGTCGATCGGGGAGGCGGTGGTGTTGTGCAGTTCGATCGCGTCGACGTCGGGCAGGTCGGTGTGGGTGAGCACCTCGTTGATCATCACGTCGCCCAGCACGGCCATGCCGGCCCACATGGGCGAACCGCCGTACAGCCCGCTGGGGCGCCAGTTGGCCGGGTCGCTGTAGTCGCCGGCGGTATCGACGGTCTCCAGCGTGGCGCCATAGCCGTCCGCGTAGAACGGCCAGGGCTCGGCATCGTCGTAGGTGAACCGCTGGATGTCCCGCCCGGCCCCGTCGAGAAGGGCGATTGTCTCGCCGTCGTTGTTCAGCAATCCGGTGTACGTCCCGGCGGCCAATAAGCCGTACCGCTTCATGAACGCGTCCCGGTTGGCCGCCAGCAGAATCCGCTGGCCCGGGGCGATCGTATCGTCATCGTCGAAGGCGAACTCGATCCCGTCGGCGAAGTTCACGCCCAGAAGGCTGACCGTTTCGGCGCCGACGTTGGTCAGTTCGATGAACTCGAAGACCTCGGAATCCGTGTATCCCGCCGCGATCTCACCGTCCGTCGGCGGATACGGGTGATAGTTCAGTTCCGTGATCCGCAGGGACGGCAGCGTCTGGGAGACATACAGCGCCTCGACCGGCCCACTCCAGTCGCTGCCGTACTTCACGCGGGCGATCACCCGCTTCGTTCCCGTCAGTGTAAGGGGCGTCCCCGGCGTGTACGCGATGGCCGACGGAGCGACCGCCCCGCCGGGCAGGCGCGGGTCGGTCCCGTCGGTGGTGACATAGATCGACCCGGACGGCGCCGTCAGCGACACGTCGTACACGTCGGGCACCACGCCGGCGGGAACGTCGAAGGACGGCGGCGCGGTGTACTGCGCGTCGATCCAGGCCACGCGTTCGGTCAGGAAGTTCTTCAGGAAATCGATCTCGCTCTGCCAGGTGGTCCGGCTTGCGTACCCGTCAGGGTTGGGCCACACGTAGGTGCCCAGCGTCGGCCAGCGGGCCTGGTCGCGGGCCTGGGCCTCGGTGAGCTGGGCCTGCAGAGCGTCGATGTCGGCGAGCATCTTGTCCAGGTCGAAGATGGTGCGACGGTAGTACTGCCACTGATCGACCCACAATTGCATGAAATCGGCCTGGGTGGCCAGGCGGGAATACCACGGCCAGCCCTCGTAGCTCCAGCTCCAGCCGGAGGTTTCCTGGCAGATGCCGTAATTGACGTTGCCGTAGGCGATGTTGAAGTCCCAGACCGGCCCCATGTTCAGCCGGCCGTCACGACCCTTGTGGATGAATACGCTGCCGACCCAACTGTCGGTGTTGTTGGTGATCTGTTGGATGATATCCCAGTCGACGAAGGAGGCGGGGTTGACGTACTTGTCGTAATTGCTGGTCCCCATGTTCGACCGGGCGGTATTGAGGTAGTTGGCGATGTACGTCTTTTGCGCATCGGTGATCTCATGGGGGCGGGGCTCGACGTAGTTGAGATACATGTTGGAGTGCAGGAACCAGTCGATGCCCTCCTCCCCGTCCACCTTGCTCTGGTTGCCCCCTTCGAGGATGTCCCCGCCGGTGACCTCGGGGGCGGTGTTGTCGTCGGGGCCCATCCGCTCGATGTCCACGCGGTCGTCGTCGGCCTTGATCTTCTCGATCAGGACGTACACGCCGGCGTAATCGCCCGCCGACACCGTCGAGGCGCCCGACGTGTTC
>CAZHRW010000086.1:0-3546 GCA_964535025.1 uncultured Planctomycetales bacterium | reverse complement strand
GCCGCCGACCCGCAGGGTGCCGTGCGCCTGGGTGTCCATGCTCAGCGCGCGGACGTCGCCGCCGATCCGGCCGTCCCAGTCGACGTCGCCGCCCATCTGACCCAGCGACAGAATGCGGACGCCGCCGTCGAGGACCAGGTCGGGCTCGGCGGCGGTATCGTCGCCGACCAGGGCGCCGTCGAAGGTCAGGCTGTGCAGTTGGACGTCGTCGGCGGTGATGATCCGGCCGATCGACGCAGGGGTGTCGCCGGCGCTGACGATGTTGATCTTCGTCCGCTGCGTGGCATCGATGATCGCAAGGGTGTCGAGCGTGTCGTCGGTATCGCCGCCGGCCTCGTCGTAGAGTCTGGCCTCACCCGGCCCGATCACGGTGACCGTCAGGACGACGTTGTCCGCGGCGTCTTTCAGTTCCACCGGCGTGCCGTGCTCGGCGGCGTCGACGTAGGTCGCGTTGATCGTGACGATGTCGCTGACGGCGTAGGTGACGTCGTCCTGCCGGAGGGCGATCCCCGCCGGCGCCCGGCGGATACCGGCGTCGGCGACGATGGCCGTCTGGTCGTCGACATTGCCCCGGATGACACCGATGGAACTGGTCCCGCCGGTCAGCGAGACGGCGACGCCGTTGTCGCCGAGGTTGGCGAAGTTGCCGGAGGCGCCGGCATCGACGCCGGCGCTGACGGCGCTGTCTTCCATCCCGCCACCGCCGACGGTCACCGCTTGGATGTCGCCCCGCAGGAGCTGGCGGTCGTCGCGGTTGCGGGCGTTGTTCAGTTCCAGGCCGGTCTGGAGCGGGCTGTCGTCATCCCGGACGGTCGCGATCGCCTCGCTGCCGACGACCAGGCCCGACGACAGGGATGCGTGGTCCGTCCCGTTGCGGACCACCGCCTGCCGCAGGTCGCCGCCGGCGGCGACGATGGAATAGTTCAGCGCGTCGCCGACGAACAGCTTCCCGAGTGTGGCCATCCGTCCGGTCTCGCCGTAGTCGGCGATGGCGGTCCTGCCGTCGTCCAGCTCGGTCCCGGCGAAGTGGTGGTCGTAGCCGCGGCTGATGCCGACCTGGACGAGGCTGTTGCTCATCGCGTCGGAGACCAGCAGCGCCTGGAGGTCGTAGCCGGTGGTGATGATGCCGCCAATGAGCGACCCGACCCGCAGCAGGCCGCCGCGGCCGTCGACAAAGATATCGCCGGAGGCCTGGTCGCCCACCACCAGGCTGGTCAGGTCCATGCCGATCGACACGGTCGACCCGTCCAACTGGTCGCCGCCGACGTTCAGGGTGGTCGCCGCATCGATGGTCAGGTCGCCTTCGAGGTCCCCGTCGATGCGGACGGCGGTGCCCTGGGGGGTGTAGCCCGCGTCGAGCAGCCCCTTCCAGTCGCCGTTGACGGTGATCGAGCGCGCCGAGCCGGCCTCGATGGTGGCGTCGGTGTCCACGTCGCCGCGGACGGCCACGCTGGCGATCTCGCCGGGCGTCGTGATCAGGGCGCCGCCGAGTAGCGAGCCGTCCACGTGGACGCTGCCGATGTTCAACCCGCTGAGGGTGCCGTCGAAATCGGACCCCGTCACATTGACGGCGCCGAGGTCGCCGCTGACGGCCCTGACGCTGCCGTACAGGTCGCCGCGGGTGACGTCGAAGCGGGCGATGTCGCCGTAGCTGCTGGTCACCGCGATCGTCGCCGGCAGGTCGCCGTCGACGATGCGGAAGGTCCCGATGTCCTCGCCGACCGTCACGTCGGCGCCGAGGGACCCGCCCTGGAGCGTCGCGTTGTTGAGCGACCCGAGCACGAGCAGCTCGCCGGTGATGACGTTATCGATATCGTCCTGGTCGGCGCGGACGTTCAGGCGGCCGAGCGTGCCCTTGACATAGACGTCGCCGGTGATCCGGCCGTCGATGTCGAAGGCGCCGAGGTCGCCGATGACGTTGAGGTCGAGCCCCATCGTCGAGCCGCTCACGCCGGGATCGGCGCCGACCTGCAGGGCGCCGAGGTTGCCGTTGATGGTGAGCGACTCGTTGGTCTGGCCGAGGTTATGGGCGACGCGGATGCGGCCGACGTGGCCGTCGACGTTCATCGAGCCGTAGGCCAGCGAGCCGTCCAGGACGAGGCTCCGCAGAGCGAGGCTGTTCTCGTTGGTGGCGTCGATGTCGACGTAGCCGGACAGGTCGCCGCGGATGAGGATGTTGCCGACCCACCCGTCGACGAGCAGTTGGCCCTCGAAGTCGCCGTTGACAAAGAGCGTGCCGAGGAAGCCGTTGGGGCCCGTCGACTGGATGGTCGAGCTGTCGGCGAGGTTGCCGTCGACGGCGATCTTGCCGATGGGCCCGGCGACCTTCATGTTCAGGCCGTACACGTCGGCGCCGGGGCGGAACAGCCCCAGCCGGCCGGTCACGATCCGCAGGCCGTTGACCTCGTCCTCGACGATGATCTTGCCGATGGAGTTGGCGTACGTCAGGGCGCTGTGCAGCGCAAGGCCCTCGTCATTGAGCCGCGTGGTTCCTTCGGTGATGATCTGGTAGCCGCGGACCAGCCCCAGATCCAACTGGCCGCTGGCGTCGAGGTTCGAGATCATGCCTTCGACGGCCATGGGCGAATCCACGTTGGTCAGCAGCATCTCGTGGATATCGATCAGGTCGGTCATGGTCCGGCCGAACGGGTCGTAGCCGGTCTGCTCCTGGGAGTGGCGGGCGGTCCGCGTGTAATCGAGCGTATCGGCCAGGTCGCCGTGCCCGGTGGCGATGATCCGGCCGACCGAGGCGCCCCCGGTGACCAGGACGTCGTGCAGGCCGAACCCGTCGACGATGATATGGCCGATGGTGCCGTTGCCGCCGACCGAGCTGATGGAGCTGTTGAACAGGCCGAAGCCGTTGTTCACTTCGATCCGGCCGATGCTCCTACCGGTAATCCGTGTGCCGATGATGCCGCCGATGCCGGTCACGATGACCTGTCCGATATCCCCGGAGTACGTGCCGCTCGGGTCGAACTCCTGCAGGGCGCCGAAATCGGAGGTGAGGATATCGGCGTTGATGATGGCGCCGTCGGTCAGCTCGATCCGGCGGATGCCCAGGATGCCGTTGCTATCGCTGGGGCGGATGATTTGGCCTTGGGCGATGATGTCGCCGTTGATATCGGAGCCCTGGCCCTGGTTGAGGACGCGGCGGATAGTGCCGTTGACGAAGAGGCCGGCGCGGGCGAACCCGCCGGTGCCGCTGGGGGCGATGCCTTCGCCGATCTGCGCGGTGTAGAGGTTCCCGCTGACGTAGACCGGGGCGACGATCCCGCGGTAGTCGTCGTCGGTGTGGTCGACCTCGCCCTCGACGTTGGCCGCCAGCGCGCCGACGGTGCCGGAGACGATGAAGTTGCCCAGTCCGCGTCCGGCCCGGGCGGCGATGATGTCGCCGCTGACGATGCCGATCGTCTGGCCGATCCTGTATTCGGCCGGGAGGCCCAGCAGGTTGGTCGCGAACGGCAGGTCACTGGAGAGGATGGCGATCGCATCCACCTCGGCGCCGGTGTGGTTGGCGGTGACGCCGAGCGACCCGGCGGAGTACAG
>CAZHRW010000085.1:0-4130 GCA_964535025.1 uncultured Planctomycetales bacterium | reverse complement strand
GCCCCGGAGGGGCGACAGAATGCTGCCGGGGCGTGAGCCCCGTGCCACGGGCGGGCCAGGGGGCGTGCGGGGGCCTGGCACGCTCGCGTCGGTTGCGCTCCGGAGGGGTTCCGTCGGGGCTTGTCGCGTAAAAGGGACATCCTATCCGGGGGCTCGTGCCCGGCTAAGTTCCGTCGGCCCTTCGGGGCTGACGAAGAAGGCCAATCGTCCGGGCGACCGTTCGGCCGCGCCGGACCACGCGCACGGCCGCGGGCTGTCAACGGCCATCCGCTCCGCCCCGCAGGGGCGACCGGAGTTTTGCCGGGGGCGCCAGCCCCCGGACCTGTGCGCTTGAGGCAGTCAGCCCCGGAGGGGCGGCGGAATGCTGCCGGGGCGTGAGCCCCGTGCCACGGGCGGGCCAGCGGGTGTGCCGGCGCTTCGGCACGCTTGCGTGGGTTGCGCTGCGGACGGGTTCCGTCGCCGCTTCCTCCTTCGCCCGATGGGCTACGGCGGACAGGCCGGGGCTCATCGCGTAAAAGGGACATCCTGTCCGGGGGCTGGCGCCCCCGGCTAAACTCTGCCGCCCCTTCCTCCTCCGCCCTGCGGGCTACGGCGGACAGGTCGGGGCTGACAAGCCCACGGGACACGTCGGAGGCCGCTCAGAGTCTCACGGTTCCTTTGCAGGCGGGGTAGCCGGTGCAGCCCCAGAATTGCGCGCCGGCGTTGGGGCCGGTCTTGGCCGTGCGGAGGACCATGGGCTTGCCGCAGCGGGGGCAGGCGGGGATCGCATCGGACGGATCCGACGGATCGGAGCGATCCGCCTGATCCGGTCGGTCGCGCTCGCTGGAGCGCCGTTGCCGCTCGGCGAGTCGTGCGGTGGCGAGTTGTTCGCTGTAGCCGCCGTCTTCGACGAAGTGCTGTTCGGCCGCGGCGATCTGCCGGTCGAGCAGGAAGGTGGCCTGGTTGATCAGGCAGATCAGCGCGTTGGCCCGCACCGCCGCGTCGGCGTGGTCGAGCCACGCGGCGTAGAGGGCCCAGCGCTGCTGATCGGTCAGCTCCGTCAGCTCGGACGGATCGGTCCGCTCCTGGCTGAACCGTCGCGGCACATCGCGCACCGCCAAGGCTTCGGGCCCGTCCGGCGGCCACTGCGGCAGCCGCCGGTGGCGCAGGTAGTCCTCGTAGTCCAGCAGCAGTTCTTCCAGGCTCGAGCGGGCCACGTTCAACAGCCGCAGCTCTGTCTGCGACGAGGTCGCCGCGGCCCGGCTGCCCTCGGCGATGTTCTGCCGCCCCGACCGCGCGGCCTGGACCATCTGATCGATCGTGCGCGAACGGCCGTCGAGGAACTGCTCGCAGAACCAGTAGGTCGCGTCGTAGATGATCGTCGTCGTCTGGAAGCTGGCGGTCCGGCGGTAGCCGCCGCTGGGGCGCAGCCGCTTGGCCATTGGTGCTCTCCCTGGTTAACGTGGACCCCGCTGCATTACAACTGCTGGTGGGGGCGGGGTCAAGTTCGTTTTTTTGTCGTGTTTTTTGATCAGACGGATCAGGCGGATCCGACTGATCCGACCGATCCCGATCCGACCGATCCGACCGATCCGACCGATCCGTCTGATCAAACCCGCTGCCGCCCGGCGCTGCCGCCCCCGCCCGACCATCCCCAATGTTCCCTTTCGCCGGCGTCGCCCTACAATGCCCCCATGGCGAAGGAAGAGGCTCCTTACGTGAGCCGTGCGGGGCTGAAGCTGGCGGCGGCGCTGGAGGCGTTCGGCCTGTCGGTGGAAGGGCGGGTGTGCGCGGACCTGGGCTGCAACGTGGGGGGCTTCACCGACTGCCTGCTGCAGCGGGGGGCGGCGCGGGTGACGGCGGTGGATACCGGGTACGGCGTGCTGGCGTGGAAGCTGCGCACCGATGAGCGTGTGGTGGTGATGGAGCGGACGAACGCCCTGCACGTCGAGCCGCCCGAGCCGGTGGACGTGGTGGTCGTCGACGTCGGCTGGACGCCCCAGCGCGTGATCCTCCCGGCGGCGCGACGGTGGCTGGGCGACGGGGGCATCGTCCTGTCGCTGCTCAAGCCCCACTACGAAGCCGCCGCCGCGGCCGGCGATCGGCGCGCCCGGCGCCGCGCGCACGTGCTCACGGCCGAACAGGCCCGCCGGCAGTGCCACGACACGTGCGACGCCATCGCCGCCGACGGCTGGCTCGTCCGGGCCGTCATGCTCTCGCCGCTGGTCGGCGGCGGGGGGAACGCGGAGTTCTTCCTGTGGCTGGAGACGGGGCAGGCCGGGGGGGACGGGGTTTGATCAGACGGATCAGGCGGATCAGACTGATCGCGGTCAAGGCACCCGCTCGCCCCGCATGGCCAGGGCCGTGGCGGCGGTGATCCGCACCTCCACGAGCCGGCCGGTGCAGGCGGGCGGGCCGTTGAACGCGACGATATGGTCGCCGCGCGTGCGGCCGAGCAGTTGCACCTCGCCCGGCGGCGGGGCGACGGGCTGCCGGGCCGCCCGGGGGCTGGGGCCTTCGACGAGGATCTGTTGGACCGTGCCGACCCTCGCCTCGTGGTGGGCGAGGCTGACGGCGTTTTGAACATCGAGCAGCAGGGCGTTGCGGCGTTTCTTGACGGCGGCGGGGACGTCGTCGGGGAGTTTCGCGGCGGCGGCGGTGCCGGCGCGGCCGCTGTACTTGAAGATGAAGCTGTTCTTGTAGCCGACCCGCTCGATCAGGCTCACCGACGCGTCGAAGTCCTCGTCCGTCTCGCCGGGGAAGCCCACGATAAAATCGCCGGCGATGGCCACGCCCGGCACGAGGTCGCGGGCGGCGTCGATCAGGTCGAGGTAGGCGGCGCGGGTGTACCTGCGGTTCATCGCCCTGAGGATCCGGTCGCTGCCGGACTGGGCGGGCACGTGGAGGTACTCGCAGACGGTCGGCAGGTCCCGCATCGCCTCGAGGATCCGCCGGTCGAAACGGCCGGGGTAGCTGGTGACGAACCGGACCCGCTCGATCCCGCCGATCGGGTCGATCCGTTCGAGCAGGTCGGCCAGGGTGGTGGTCCGCCCGCCGTCGCTGTAGCGGTAGTGGCTGACGGTCTGGCCGAGCAACGTCACCTCGCGGATGCCCCTGTCGGCCAGGCGGCGGACCTCCTCGAGGATCTTATCAGGGTCGCGGCTCTGCTCGCTGCCGCGAACGTAGGGGACGATGCAGTACGTGCAGAAGTTGTCGCACCCCCGCTGCACGCGGACGAACGCCTGGGCCCCGCCGGGCGGGTCGGGGCGGGACAGGGCGAACGCCTCGAGGCGGCGGTTGGCCTCGGCGTCGGCCTGGCGCGACCGTCGCGGCCGCGGCGGCGCGACGGCGACGCGCGGGGCGCCGTCGGCGACGGCCTGGTCGATCAGCTCGACGACGCGGTCGATCTCGCTGGGGCCGCACACGATGTCCACGCCGGCGTGCCGCTCGGTGAGCGACGCGCCCAGCCGCTGGGCCATGCAGCCCAGCACGCCGATGACCCGCGGCCGTCCCGTGCGGCGTTTGCGCTTCGTCTGCTCGCCGAGACGGCTGAGAACCTTGGCCTCGGCGTGGGCGCGGACCGAACAGGTGTTGTAGAGCACCACGTCCGCCTCGTCGGCACGGCCGACCACCTCGTGGCCGGCGGCGCGAAGCTGTCCCAGCACAAGCTCGCTGTCGAGCTTGTTCATCTGGCAGCCCATCGTTTCGAGAAACACGCGCACGATCGAAGGTCTCCGCTACAGGCAAAACGGCCATCTTACCACGGCCGTCCGCACGGCCCAAGGGTTCCGACGGCCGACGGATCGGCCCGATCCGCCTGACCCGACTGATCCGCTCCCCCGACCCCCGCATTCGCGGAACATCTTTCACGCAAAGGCGTAGAATAAACGGTGAAGCACCCAGATTGCGGAGGCGTTTTTCAGGGTTGCGGAACAAATGCCGCGCGTTACACTGTCCGTACGTTCAAAGCGCCGAAAAATTGCCTTTTCGCGGGCCATATCCTCACGTTTGCGAAAATGAAAGAAGAAAGCATCGACATTTCCGGGATGTGCGAACGGATTCGCCAGCTTCGCGTGGAATACGCCGGCGGGCGGGGCAAGGCGGCGTTCGCGCGGGAGCTGGGGATAAGTTCCTCGACTTACGACTATTAC
>CAZHRW010000084.1:0-15190 GCA_964535025.1 uncultured Planctomycetales bacterium | reverse complement strand
GATGCAAGCACCATACGGTGAGGCAGTAGCGACCCGAACCGGCCTCGAGCCGTGGCGGTGCGGCGGCGACGCCGTGACGCAAGCGTCGGCAGAGGATCGCGCGGGCGGGGTATGGAGCCGCGAAATTTCATCCGGGGCGTCGAGGCTATTCCCCGAGGCCGAAGACACGGCCGGCGTATCGCTAGCGCGAGATGCGTACGGGCCCCGCGCGGTCGTAGACCCCATGCACGTACGGAGGCGCTCCGGACAGGAACTGGGAGATCCCATCCTTGGCCGCGACGGTGATGGCGTCGCGGTCCGCGTCGTGAATCCTGCGGGAGCAAGACGACGATGAACGAGGATGGGAAGTCTGACGGCCCCATAGTACCGAAGATGGCCGCGAACAACGGCGGCGACAACCGATCCGACGCGAGTCGGCCGGCCACGCCGTCCGCGGAGCGGGCTGAGGGAAGGGGGCCGGCCGAGGGCAATTCGCTCCGAAGCACCGGGGCCCGGGCACAGGACCGGCCAACCCCGCAAGCGGCGTTGGAGCGGATACGGCAGGCAGCACGCCGGGATAAGCGGCTGCGGTTGACCACGCTGTGGCACCACGTCTATGACGTCCAACGACTGCGGGAGAGCTTTTATGCGCTGAAGCGCAACGCCGCCGCGGGCGTGGACGGCCAGACGTGGGAGGCCTACGAGCAGGACCTGGAGGCGAACCTTCAGGACCTGGCGTCGCGGCTCCAACGGGGCGCGTACCGCGCCCGGCCGGTCCGGCGCGTCTGGATCCCCAAGGCCGACGGTCGGCAACGTCCGATCGGGGTCCCCACGCTGGAAGACAAGATCGTCCAGCGTTCGGCGGCGGAGGTTCTCGGCGCGGTGTACGAGGAAGAGTTCCTTGGCTTCTCGTACGGGTTCCGGCCGGGACGCAGCGCCCACGATGCGTTGGACGCCCTGACGGTGGGCCTCGAACGGCGGCGGATCAACTGGGTGCTCGATGCGGACATTCGTGGCTTCTTCGACACCATCGACCACGAGTGGCTGGTGACGTTCCTCGGGCACCGGATCGCGGATTCCCGCGTGATTCGCCACGTGAAGAAGTGGCTCCGCGCGGGGGTGATGGAAGAAGGTCGCAAGGTGATGATGGACACAGGCACGCCGCAGGGCGGAAGTATCTCGCCGCTGCTGGCCAATGTGTATCTCCATTACGCCCTCGACCTGTGGGTCCATCAGTGGCGTCAACGGCACGCGAGCGGCGATGTTGTTGTGGTTCGCTACGCCGATGACTTCGTGATGGGCTTTGAGCACAGGGAAGAAGCGGAGCGGTTCCTGGGCGAGCTTCGCCAGCGGCTGGCGAAGTTCAAGCTGGACCTGCACCCCGACAAGACGCGGCTGATCGAGTTCGGACGTTTTGCGAGCGAGACCCGCCGCCGACGCGGGGAGGGTAAACCGCCGACGTTCGACTTCCTGGGCTTCACGCACGCGTGCAGCCGGAAGCGCAACGGAACGTTCACGGTGCTTCGCTTCCCCATGGCCGGACGGATGCGTCGTACGTTGCGGGCGATCAAGGACAGCCTGCATCGACGGCGTCATCGACCGGTCGCCGAGACGGGTCCGTGGCTGAGTCGCGTTGTTGAGGGGTGGTATCGCTACTACGCGGTACCCCGGACCTCGCGCTGGCTCAGTTCGTTCCGCTGGCAGGTGCAGTGGCTGTGGTGGCGGATTCTCCGCCGTCGCGGCGACAAAGGCAAGGCCAGTTGGGCGCGTGCTTATCGTCTCGGCACTCTCTACCTTCCGATGCCGCGTATCCTGCATCCCTATCCCGACCAACGCCTGGCCGTCAGGACCCAAGGCAGGAGCCCGGTGCGGTAGTTCCGCTCGCCGGGATCTGTCCGGGGGGCACCCCGCAAGGGGTGTCCCTACCGGGGACAGAGGATGGCCCAACTCGAGACGCACGAGGTATGGTTGACGGTGGTGGGGGTGGCCTCCGTGCTGACGTTCGTCGCCAGCCTGGTGGTCGTGCCGATGATCGTCGCGCGGATCCCGGCCGATTACTTCGCCCACCGCAAGCGGCCCCGCCGGGAGCCTCTGAGGCGGTGCTTCCGCGGGCCACGCCTTATCTGCCGCATTCTCAAGAACTTACTTGGCGCAATCCTGATGGTGGGCGGCGTGGCGATGCTGGTGCTGCCGGGCCAGGGGCTGCTGACGATGTTCATCGGGCTGCTCCTGCTGGATGTGCCGGGCAAGTACCGCGCGGAGAAGTGGATCGTCTCCCGCCGGCCGGTCCGCCGCGGGATCAACTGGCTCCGCCGGCGGGCCAATCGCCCGCCGCTGCTGATCGACGGGGCCGCGCCCGTCAAGGGGTGATGATTGTTAGCCTTTATTCGCCAAGCAGATAGCGTTCAAGGAACAGGACGGTGGCGCGGTCGTAGTAGTCGCGGTTGGTCTTCTTGGCGAAGCCGTGCCCTTCGTCGGTGGCGAGGATGTAGGCGACGGTGCCGCCGGCGTCGCGGATGACGGAGACCATCTGCTCGCTCTCGCTGGCCGGGACCCGCGGATCGTTGAGGCCCTGGGCGATGAGCAGGGGGCGTGTGATTTTCTTAACATTTGTCACTGGCGAGATTTGCAGCAGGAACTCCCGCATGGCCGGGTCGCGTTCGTCACCGTACTCGGCGCGGCGGAGGTCGCGGCGGTAGGGCTGGGTGTTGGCCAGGAAGGTCACCCAGTTGGCGATGCCGACGATCTCGACGCCGGCGCGGAGGCGGTCGCTGTAGTGGGTCATGCAGGCGAGGACCATGTATCCCCCGTAGGATCCGCCGGTTACGGCAACGCGGGCGGCGTCGAGCTCGTCGCGGCCGTCGATCCAGTCCAGCAGGGCGCCGATGTCGCGGACGGAATCCTCCCGCCGGCGGCCGTTGTCGAGCAGCAGGAAGCTCTTGCCGTAACCCGCTGAGCCGCGGACGTTTGGAACGAGCACGGCCAAACCCATCTCGCGGACCCAGTACTGGATGGCCGGGGAAAACCCCGGCCGCGACTGGCCTTCCGGCCCGCCGTGGATCTGGATGATCACCGGGTGGGGCCCCTCGCCGGGGGGGCGGTAGTAGAACGCCGGGATCCTCCGCGGCCGTCCGTCGACGGCGTCGAAGGTGGGGTAGTGTATAAGTTCTGGCGCGACAAAGCCTTCGGCGGGCAAGCCGCCCGTCTCGCTGAAGGTCCACCGCGTCAGGCCGCCGTCGCCGGCGAGGTCGAGGGTGTAGACATCTCCGGGGGCGGCCGGCGTGGTGACCGTGAAGGCAAGGCGCGTATCATCCGGGCTGAACCGCAGTTGCGCGATCAGCCCGTCGCCGATCGCCGGCGCCGGCCGCTCGGCGCCGCCGGCCGGGTCGAGCAGGTGCAGACGGCTGTAGCCGTCCTCGTTGGTCGTCACCGCCAGCAGCCGCCGGTCGTGCGAGAGGGCGAGATCGTCGACGTTCCAACCGAAGTCCTTGATAATGTGGATCTTACCGCTGTCGAGGTCGATGTGTCCCAGGTGGAGGAACTCGCTGCCGGCGTCGGAGCTGAACAGCACGCCGCGACCGTCGGCGGTGAACGCGGCCTGGCCGTAGGCGACGTGCTCGTCGGAGGCCATCAGCTCGACCAGGCCGGCGCCGGCGAGGTCCAGGACGTAAAGGTAGCATTCATTGATGCTTACGTACCGCCGCACGAGCAGGCGGTCATCGTCCGGCGCCCAGTCGAGGATCTCCCAGAGCCCTTCGCGTTCGAGGATGGGCGTGGAGCCGCCATCGAGGCCGGCGACGTGGAGGTCGTGGTCGCGGCCGTTGCGGCCGGTGGTGTAGAAGGCGAACCGGTCGCCGCGATTGGACCAGCGGACCGAGCCGTGCCGCGAGGTTCCGTCGGTGAGCCTGCGGCACTCGCCGGTGGTCAGGTCGAGGGCGAAGATCTGGTAGAACTCGCCGCCGCCGACATCGCGCGTCAGTAAGAGCTTCTGTGTGCGTGGGTTAGGACACACCGTCGCCGAGGCGACCGGCTCGTCGAAGAAGGTGATCTGCCGGCGCATGCCTCCCGGGGCGGTCACGACGTGGAGCTGGGCCGTCTCGGCGAAGCGGGTCGAGATGACCATCCCCTCGCCGGATGCGAGCCAGTCGGCCAGGGCCGCCGAGCGGGTATTCTGGTAGGGCGCCAGCCGTTCGCCGATGCGGCCGGGGATCTCGCCGATGCCCTCGATGATCAGGTTGCCGGTCTGGATCCGCGTCGACGATCCGAAGTCGGTGGGGGTCATGTCGGTGTTTCCTAAGTGATTTTTACATAAGGGTTACAGCATACCGTCAGTCTGTGGCATCGGGCTGTGTGAGGGCCGGACATCGCCGGAGGATGAACGGCGTGCCGACGGCGATGGCGTAGGTGGCCGAGAAGTTGCCGTCGCAGATGGCGAAGGTCAGACCCTCGCGATGGAGCACCGCCAGTGGCGTCCCGCTCGGCACGTCGGTGTAAGTCCTTTCGACGGGGAGCGTTAATGTCGTCTCGCCGAAGGTCACGCGGATCTGCGTCCCCGGTTTCAGGCCGAGCGGTTCGTACTGATCGGGCCCGAGGGTGGTGTACGCGTTGCCGTGCCCGCTGCTGATGTGGATGATCGTGCCCTCGGCCGGCGGGGGCGTCGGCGCCGGGAGGGGCCTCGCCGCCGGCGGCGCCGTGCAGGAAACGCAGGCGGCGGCGACGGCCGCCAGGAGGGTTCGCGTGATGAGGTGTCCCATGGTCAGCGTCCTCTAAGGCCTGTTTTGTCCGGGAGATACGTACCTCCGCGGCTCCGGCGGCGACCCGCACGGCCCGACAGGATACCGTACGGGCCGCGGCGCCGCCAGCCCCGAACGCCGGGAGGCGGGCCCCGTGCGCTAGAATAACATGAGCAAGGGCCGCCGTCGCTGGCCGCGGCCTGCCGGGAGCAGCGATGACCAACGATAACGGACCCCAGGCCTGGCACGCGATGGACCTGGACGACGTCCTCGGGCGGGTCGACGGGACGGACGAGGGGCTCACCGACGAGCAGGCCCACCGACGGCTGGCGGCGGTCGGGCCCAATGCGCTGACGGCGGAGGAGGGGGCCTCGCCGGTGAAGCTGCTGGCGCGTCAGGTGCACAACCCCTTGATCTACCTTTTGTTGGGCGCGGCGGCGATTTCGGCCCTGGCGGGCAAGACGATCGATGCGGGCGTCATCGTCGGCGTCGTGGCGCTCAATACGGTCCTGGGGTTCGTCCAGGAATGGCGGGCGGAGGGCGCCCTGGCGGCCCTGCGGAGGATGGCCGCCCCGCATGGGCGCGTGCTTCGCGACGGGCGGGAGCAGGACATCGAGGCGCCCGACATCGTGCCCGGCGATGTGCTGGTGCTGGAAACCGGCGACCGTGTGGCCGCCGACGCCCGCCTGTTGAGCGGGGGCGATCTTCGCCTCGACGAATCGGCGCTGACGGGGGAGTCCGAGCCCGCCGCCAAGTCGGCCGACGAGCTTGACTTAGACACGCCCCTCGGCGATCGCCACAACATGGTCTGGATGTCCACCCACGTCACCGCCGGCCGCGGCCGTGCTGTGGTGGTCGAGACGGGCATGGGGACACAGATCGGTCGCATCGCCGGCGAGGTCCGCGCCACCGGCCGCGAGGCCACGCCGCTGCAGAAGCGGATGCACCGGCTGGGGATCATGCTGGGCGTGCTGGGCATCGTCCTGGCGGCGGCGGTGTTCGTCCTGGGGCTGCTGCGGGGCTATGAGACGGTCTCGATGCTCCTGTTCGCCGTGGCGGTGGCCGTCTCGGCGATCCCCGAGGGCCTGCCCGCGGTGATCACGGTGACGCTGGCGCTGGGCGTCCGCCGGATGGCCGATCGACGCGCGATCATCCGGCGTCTGCCGGCGGTCGAGACGCTCGGATCGACCACGGTGATCTGCTCGGACAAGACCGGCACGCTGACCGCTAACCAGATGACAGTACGGCGGTTATGGGCAGGAGGCCGGGTGTTCGAGGTCACCGGCGAGGGCTACCGGCCGCAAGGGGCGATCCGCACGGCCGAGGGGGAGGACCTGCCCGAGCCGCCCGAGCCGCTGGGGCGCCTGCTGCGGATCGGGACACTGGCCAACAACGCCGCCGTCGGCGAGGGCGACGACGGCTGGCGGGCCGAGGGCAACCCCAGCGAGGCGGCGCTGCTGGTCGCGGCCGGCAAGGCCGGGCTGGACACGGAGGCGATCCGCGCCGAGATCGAGCGGATCGCCGAGGTGCCCTTCTCCAGCGACCGTAAGTACATGGCCACGCTGAATTTCGACGGCGACGGGCGGTTCGCCTACGTCAAGGGCGCGCCGGACCGCGTGCTGGATTTCGCCTCGCACGTGCTGCTCGACGGGCAGCGGGTGGACCTGGACGATGCGAAGCGGCGGGAGGTCCGCGAGGTCATCGACCAGTTCGCCGGCGAGGCCCTGCGTGTCATGGCGGGGGCGTCCCGCCAGTTCCCCGCCGACAAGGACGACCTCGACGAGGCCGACGTCCAGGCGGGTCTGACCCTGGTGGGCCTGTGGGGCATGCTCGACCCGCCGCGCAAGGAGAGTGCGCCGGCCGTCGCCGAGGCCAGGGCGGCGGGTATCCGCCCCGTTCTGATCACCGGCGACTATGCCGCGACGGCCCTGGCCGTCGCCCGGCAGGTGGGCATCACGGACGGCGACCGCGCGCTGTCGGCCGCGGATGTCGAGCGTATGGAAGAGGTTGCGTTGGCCGCCGCGACGCTGGAGACCGGCGTGTTCGCGCGGGTCTCCCCGGCCCACAAGCTCAAGATCACGGCGGCGCTGAAGGCTCACGGCGAGGTGGTGGCGATGACCGGCGACGGGGTCAACGACGCCGCGGCGCTCAAGGGCGCCGACATCGGCGTGGCCATGGGGCGGGCCGGCACCGAGGTGGCCCGCGAGGCGGCCGACATGGTGCTCACCGACGACAACTTCGCCACGATCGTCGACGCCATCGAGGAAGGCCGGACCATCTACGCCAACCTCCGCCGCGTCGTGTTCTTCCTGCTGGCGACCAACCTCGGCGAGGTGCTGACCCTCGGCGGCGCCCTGCTGGCGGGGCTGGATCTGCCGCTGACGGCCGTGATGATCCTGTGGGTCAACCTGATCACCGACGGGGCCGCCACCATCCCGCTCGGCGTCGAGCCGCGACACGCCGACGTCCTCCGCCAGCCGCCCCGCGACCGAGATGCATCCATCATCGATGCGGCGATGCTCCGCCGGATGGCCCTGCTGACGCCCCTGATGGCGATCGGCACGCTGGGCCTGTTCCACTGGCACAGTGGGGCGGGCGGCCTGGCGTACGCCCGGACGGTCGCCTTCACCACGCTGGCCGCCTTTCAGTGGTTCCAGGCCTTCAACGCCCGGTCGCCGCGGTTGTCGGTCTTTTCGATCGGCCCGCTGAGTAACCGCTGGCTGCTGGGGGGCCTGTCGATCGCCGTGGCGCTGCAGGTGATCGTCATCCAGACGCCGCTGGGCGCGTGGCTGTTCGGCACCGAGCCGCTGCGGGCGGCCGACTGGCTGTGGATCGTCCTGGTCTCCAGCACCATCTGGATCGCCGACGAGCTGCGTAAGCGCCTCGGCGTCCACGGCCGTCGCGGCCCGGCCGGCAACGCGTCCTGAGCGGGCGGCGCGGCTGTTCGGAGCATGCGAGTGTTTCGACGTGGCCGGCGGCTCGAGCGCGGACCCCCGTGTCTCCGTCTTGAAACGGTTCGTCCGCTGCGATATGGTCCCGCCCATGCCGCGATACCGACACGAGGCCGTGCTGTTCGATTATGGCAATACGCTGGTGAGTTACTTCACCCGCGAGCAATGGCCCGGCGTTCTCGATGAGGCCATTGCGGCCGTCGCCGATGTCCTTCGCGGCCGCGGGCTGGGTGTCCTCGATGGTCCGCGCCTCGCCGCGGCGGTGCAGGCCCAGCGGGGCGAATCCGCCGATCACGCCGTCCGCCCCTTGGCCGAGCGGCTGGCGGCGATCTTCGATCTGGCCGATGACCGCGCCGATGCGGCACTGGTGGATGCGATGATCCGCGCCTTCGTCACGCCGGTGTTCGCCACGGCGCGCCTTGAGGATGACGTTCACCCCATGCTGCGGCACCTGCGCGCCGACGGGCTGAAACTGGGGATCCTCTCGAATACGCCCTGGGGCACGCCGGGCGAGCTGTGGCGGGAGGAACTGGTCCGTCACGGCCTGATCGAGGCCGTCGACGCCGTCGTCTTCTGCACCGACACCGGCTGGCGCAAGCCCGCGCCGCAGGGGTTTCACCGGCTCTGCCGGCTGCTGGATGTCACGCCCGGCCGGGCGGTCTTCGTCGGCGACGACCCGCGGTGGGACCTTGCCGGCCCCCGCGCCATCGGCATGGACGCCCTGCTGATCGATCGCACGGGCACCTGCGAGACGGCCGACCTGACGACGCTGGCGGACCTGCCGGCGCGCCTCGGACAGCTTTGACGAGCATCCACCCGTCCGAGATCAAGCCGGTCAAGCTCGTGCGCAAGACGATTGCCCCCCGGCCTCGGGGGGGGGTCAAGGGCATCGCCATAGGCGACCGCAAGAACGTCCGCAGCCGGGTGATGCGTCAGATATACTCGACGGTGGCCGGCGGCTTGGGCGTCAGGTCGTACAGGCAGCGATTCACGCCGGGCAGGGCGGTGATCTGCTCGGCGAGGGCGTGGAGCGTGTCCCAGCCGAGCTCGGTCACCGTCGCCGTGCGGGCGTCGGTGCTCTCGATGCAGCGGACGACGATGATGTTGCCGAACTCCCGCTTGCCGTCGCGGATGCCGGTCGCGCGGTCGTTGAGCAGGACCGCCAGGTACTGGAACGCGCCCGTCGAGGCGAGCTGCTCTTCGACGATCCTGGTGGCCGCGCGCACCGTCGCCAGGCGTTCGGCGGTGACCTCGCCGACGATGCGGGCCGCCAGGGCGGGGCCGGGGAAGGGGATGCGCCGGGCCATGTCGTCGGGCAGCCCGAGGCACGCGGCCACCTCGCGCACGCCGTCCTTGCGCAGCGTCTTGAGGGGTTCGAGGACCTGGTAGCCGTACGCCTGCTGGGGATCGATGCCCAGTTGCGACAGGATGTTGTGCTGGCGTTTGATGCCGGCCACCGTTTCCTCGATGTCCGTGAGGATGGTCCCATGGAGCAGGAAGGTGGCGCCGGAGTCCCGGACGATCCGGCCGAAGACGGTCTTGTAGAACGTCTCGGTGATCGCGCGGCGCTTGGCCTCCGGGTCGGTCAGCCCCTTCAGCGCCGAGAGGAACTCGTCGCGGGCGTCGACGAGGTCCACGGGGATGTCCATGGCCTCGAAGGCCCGGACGACGCGCTCGGGCTCGCCCTCGCGCATCAGCGCGTTGTCGACGAACACCGTCTTGAGCTTCTCGCCGAGGGCCCGGTGGCCCAGGGCGGTCACCACGGAACTGTCGACGCCGCCGCTCAGGGCGTTGATGGCGATTTTGTCTCCCACGGTTTCGCGCAGCTCGCGGGTCTGGTCTTCGATGAATCGGTTGCCGTCCATACGCTCTCCAGGGCTCGGCGGGCCGATCGTCCTGTCGCGATCTCGCCCGCCTGTCTTGATATCAGCCGCCTCTTCCGGCAGGACGGCGAGCCCTTCGTATAGCAGGGCGAACGGGGCCTGTCCACCCGTAAGGTCGCGGGAGGACTCGCGCGGTCAGCGCACGAACAGGCTGCTGCTGGAGAACTGCGGATCGCAGGTCAGGTTCACCCCCAACCGGCGCAGGCCGGTGTCATCGCCGGGCGTGGGGATGTGGGTCATGTGCATTTCACACCCGCGCAGCCGTCCCAACTGGGCGACGGCCATCTCGGCCGTCGGGTTGGTCGTGGCCGCGATGGCCAGGGCGACCAGCGTTTCCTCCAGGTCCAGGCTGACGGTCCTGCGCTGCATGACATCCTGTTTCAGCGCGGCGACGGACTGGATGATCATCGGCGAGAGGAGGTGGAGCTTGTCGGGGATGCCGGCGAGCATCTTGGTGGCGTTGAGGATCACGCTGCTGGCGGCGTGCATCAGCGGCGAGTTGACGCCGGTGGCGATGGTGCCGTCGCTGAGCGTCAGCGCGGCGCCGCAGACCACGCCCTCGTTGCCCTTGTGGGGCGCGGCCAGCGCCTCCTCGGCGGCGCGTCGCGCCGGCAGCACCGGCGGCCGGTGCTCCGGCCGGACCTCCAGCTCCTTCATCAACACCTCCACGCGCTCGATCGTCTGGGCGTCGGCCATGCCCATGGCGTACTCGCACGCGTAGCGGAACCGCCGCCGGATGATCTCCTGCATCGCGGCGCGGCGGACGCGCTGGTCGTTGACGATGGCGAACCCCGCCCGGTTGACGCCCATGTCCGTCGGCGAGCGGTACAGCCGCCCGTTGCGTGTGATCCGTTCGAGGATGGCCCGCAGGACCGGGAAGCTCTCGACGTCGCGGTTGTAGTTGACCGCCGTCTCCCCGTAGGCCTCCAGGTGGAACGGGTCGACCAGGTTGAAGTCCCGGATGTCGGCGGTCGCGGCCTCGTAGGCGAGGTTCACCGGGTGCCGCAGCGGCAGGCTCCAGATCGGAAAGGTCTCGAACTTGGCGTACGCGGCTTGCTGTCCGTGATGATGTTCGTGGTAGATCTGCGACAGGCACGTCGCCATCTTGCCGCTGTTGGGACCCGGGCCGGTGATGACCACCAGCGGTTTGCGGGTGGGGATGAACGGGTTGGCGCCATAGCCGTGATCGCTGACGATCCGGTCGATGTCGGCGGGATAGCCTTCGATGGGCGGATGCGTCACGGTCCGGATCCCGCGCCGGCGGAGCTTGGTCTCGAACGCCACCGCGGCGGGCTGGCCTCGGAAGCGGGTGATCACCACCGCCGAGACATCCAGCCCCCAGTCGCGCAGGTCGTCGATCAGCTTGAACGCGTCGGCATCGTAGGTGATGCCGAAATCCGCCCGCACCTTGCGCTGCTCGATGTGCCCGGCGTAGATGCAGAGGATGATCTCGGCGTCGGCCTTCAGCCGCTGCAGCAGCCGCATCTTGACGTTCGGGTCGTACCCCGGCAGCACCCGGGCCGCGTGATAGTCGAAGATCAGCTTGCCGCCGAATTCCAGATACAGCTTGCCCGAGCTGTCCGCCACCCGCCGCAGGATCGCGGCGGTCTGCTCGGCGAGGTAACGCTCGTTGTCGAACCCCGTCTCCGCCTCGGCCCACAGGGCCCCCTGTCGCATCGAACCGGCGGCCTGGGGACTATCGATATTGCTACTCATGGCGGGCATTATAGCACGGGAGCCACCCAAGGGAACCCGCCGCCGCGGCGCCCCTGCAACGGCCGGCCGGTCAACGAAACACCCCAAGTGCTCGTTTGCACCTGGGGTGATCTCCCCGACTAGGACTCGAACCTAGAACCTAGCGGTTAACAGCCGCTCGCTCTACCGATTGAGCTATCGGGGAATCGGTCATCCGGTCTACCCGTGTGGGGTAGAACGCCTAATCATAGGGTTTCGGTCCGGGGTGTCAAGGGCTTTAGCGGATTTCGGCGAGGGTGCCCAAGCCGCGGCGCCGGCGAGGGTTGCGTGTGACCTGGCGATCGGCCGCCGGCGGTGTGCGGCTCATGGGCGCAGGGCCGCGGGGCGGCCGGTCCGTTGGCGCTGCCGCGGGTGGAGGGATGGGGCGATGGGGGCGGTGTGCGGCGCGGCACAGGCGGTGCAGGCCGGTCACATGGTCGGCCGAGGGGCGAATCCTGCGGTGGATGGGCATTCGGCGGCGCCGCGGCGACCGGTCCCCACGGCGGGGGGCCTACAATGCGCTAGTGCCCGCTCGTCCGGGCGTCAGGATGGGCGAGCAGTCGACACGTCGAAGGGGAGTCGCGCCTTGCAGGCGGAGGTGAGGTATGAACGGGCAGACCGAACACACGACCGCGGAGACGTCGGCGGTCTATGCCGGACGAATCAAGCGCTGTTCGTGGGCGGCGATCTTCGCCGGGGTTTTCGTCGTGATAGGCGTCCAACTGCTGCTGGGCAGCCTGGGGACGGCCGTCGGACTCGAGACGATCAACCCGGCCGAGGAGGAGGCCCCCATGAGCGGGCTGGGCGTGGGGGCCGGGATCTGGTGGATCATCTCGACGATCGTCGCCCTGTTCGTCGGCGGCTGGGCCGCCGGACGACTGGCGGGGTTCCCCACGAGGATCAGCGGCATTCTGCACGGGGCCGTGACGTGGTCGTTCGCGACGCTGCTGGGGCTGTTCCTGATGTACAGCATTGCCGGCGCGATCGTCGGGGGGCTGTGGAACGTGACCGCCACGACCGTGCAGGCCGCCGGCCAGGCGGCCGGTCAGGCGGTGTCGGCCGTCGCGCCGGAGGAGATCGACGTCCCGCAGCAGGCGTGGCAGACGATCCAACAGCAGGCGACGCAACTGCTCGGCGAGGGCGGACAGGCCGACGGGCAGGGCCAGGGCCAACAAGAGGTGAGCCAGGCCCTGCGGGAGTTGTTCCTGGAAGATCGCGATCCGATGGAGATCTCTCAGGAGGATCAACAGGCCGTCGTCGAGGTGCTGGTGGCCAACACCGACATGACGCAGCAGCAGGCCCAACGGCAGGTCCGGCAGTGGGTCAGCCGGTATCAGCAGGCCGCTCAGCAGCTTCGCCGGACCCTCGGCGAGGTCCCCGAGCGGGCCGAGCAGGTTGCCGCGACGGCCGCCGAGCTGTCGGCGGATATCGCCTGGTGGACCTTCTTCTCGTTCCTGGTGGGCAGTGTCGCCGCCGTCATCGGCGGGCTGCTCGGCGCTCCCGGGCGCGAGGTTGAGGTTCGCCAGGCGTAGTCGGCAGGGGGAGGTGTCAGCGGCACAGGTCGCCCGGGTGCGGAGGCCACCCGGGCGACCTTCGGGCTTGCGCGGTGCCGGGCTCAGCCGATCCGCACCTGCCAGTGGCGGCTTGCGACGGCGGCGCCGGGCGCTTCGCCGGGCAGGGCCGTGACGGCTTCGACGCCGGGGGGCAGATCGAGCGTGACGTCGGCCGTCCCGTCGTCGCGGCTCCAGGCGGCGCGGATCGGGCCCTGCGGGGTCGGGACGGTGACGTCGGCGCGGCCGACGCGGGGGTCGTCGAGGACCGGGGCGAAGCGGATCCGCCGCCAGGCGGCGTCGGTCTGGGTGATCCCGCCCAGGGTCGCGGCCAGGTGCTTGATCGGGTGGGCCGACCACGCGTGCGAGACGCTCCCGGCGCCCGGCCGCCACGCGAAGACCTCCCACGTGCCGCCGTAGGGGACCATCGGCGCGTAGTTGCGGCGGATGTGGTCGACCACCTCGCGGCCGTACCCGGCGTCGGTCATCGTTTCGTAGACGTAGTGCACCCAGAAGCTCGACGGCACCGGATCGGTCAGCTCCCGGCCCTGCAGGTAGGGCAGCAGGCGCGCTTCGATCATCGCCCGGTGGTGCTCGGGCTTGAGCCCCGCGAGGATCGCCGCGGCCTGGCTGTGGACCGACCACGACGCCAGCGGGCGGCCGTCGTCATCGAGCCCGTCGCGGACCAGGCGCGCCTCGCCGTCCCACAGCAGGGCCTCGACCCGTGCCGCGTGGTTGTCGCGCTGCCGCTCGAACTCGATGGCCTCGCCGGTCAGTCCCGCCAGGGCGGCCAGGCGGGCGAGGCGGTCGAGCATGAGGCCGTACCACAGGTTCAGCAGCGTGGGCGTTTCGGTCTTGGGCAGCGTGGACCAGTCGAGGAACAGCCAGTACCGCCGGTCGTAGCGGAGCAGCCCCGTGGAGCCGCGCCCTTCGCCGCTGAAGTAGCCCAGCAGTCGCTGGATGCGGGGCCACTGCTCGACGAACAGGTCGACGCGGCCGGTCTGCCAGTAGTGGTCCCAGAGGCTCAGCACCCAGGTGATCGAGAAGTCCGGCAGGATGCACGCGTGGCTGTTGGTGGGGGCGTGGCCGTAGGTCAGGCCGTTGGGCACTTCCTGGCGGGCGATCGAGCGGATGCCCCGCCCGAGCAGGCGGGGGTCGTCGGCGAGGTGGAACGTGTTGGCCGCCTGCACGCGGGCGTCGCCCCACCACTGGGCCTGCTCCCGCCAGGGGGTGTCGACGTAGCTGTCGAGGGCACAGATCCGCTGCGTGCGGACGCAGATCCGGTGGATGGCGTTGAGCGTCTCATCGCTCGAGTCGAAGCGGCCGGTGACCTCGAGCGGGTAGAGGCTCTCCCGCAGGCTCACACGCACCCGCAGCGGCCGCGTGGCGCCGCGGGCGACGACCGCCAGGTAGCGGTGGCCCATGATGTGGAAGAATTCGTGGTGCGTGTGGCCTTCGGCGAGGATGAGGCGTGCGGCCATGGAGATGCCGCCGGGCACGAAGGGCGACCCGTCATCGTTGAGCAGCTCGGAGAAGTGGACATCGAGGCACTCGCCGCCGGCGGCGCCGTCGGCGTCGACGATCAGCGTGCCGACGCTCAGGCGGCCCAGGTCGACCGTCACCGCGGCGAAGCGGCCGGCGCCGGCCGGCTCGAGGTGCAGCGCGAGCGCGTCGCTGTCGGCGACGCCGGGCGGCGCCTCGCGCCACGCGGCGGTCTTGAGCTCGGTCCGCAACGGGGCGGCGACGTCGTCGGTGTCGTCCCAGCCGGGCGCGCAGTCGCCCGATGCCTGCGCGCAGGTCCGCTGGTAGGGCAGGACGGTGCCGGTGAGATTGGGAATCCCGCGAGGCTCGACGGCGTGCCAGGGCATCGAGCCGAACGGGAGCGTCGTGGTCGCTGCCGTCCAGTCCGATGGGGGCGTGGGCGAATGGATCCACGCCTGGTCGTCGAGGCGGCCGTCGACCTGCTCCTGGAGGTTGAGTTGCACGCTCACCCGCTTGGCGTCCGGCCGCACCGCCGGGGAAATCCGCGACAACCACGTCTCATCGCTGACCAGGTCGACGCCGTCCCACGCGGCGGCGCACAGCAGGCCGGCGCGCCACTGGAAGTTGTATCCGAAGGTGCTGATCCCGCCGTTGTAGTGGCGGACGGCGATCCAATTGTGCCCCGGCCGCAGGCCGGCGGCCAGGTCGTGGGTGTCGTAGGGCCAACGGTGCTGGTAGCCCCGTGCCGGGCCGCGGCCGACGTAGCGGCCGTTGACGTAGAGCATGTACGCCTGGTCGGCCGTGATGCAAAACGGGGCCGCCGACGGCACGCCCGCCAGGTCGAAGTCGCGGCGGTACTGGGCGTAGGTGTTGTGCAT
>CAZHRW010000083.1:0-5747 GCA_964535025.1 uncultured Planctomycetales bacterium | reverse complement strand
GCCGCGGGTGAGGCGGTCGTCGTTGAAGACTTCGAAGGCGGCGACTGGGCCGGCGCCGGCGCCGTGCAAGCGAATCCGGCGGGCGCGGGCAGTGCCCTGTACCTGGACACCGGCGAATACGTCGAGATTCCTCTGCCCACCGGTGGCGCCGGCGAACTGACCATCGACGTCTATGACATGGGGTGGGAAGCCGCCGACCACAGCGACGACATCCAGGGGCCGCGCTGGGGCGTCGCCGGCACCGCCCCGACCTCGAACGCCGTCACCGCCGCCATGATGCACAAACCCTGGCTCAGCGGCGACGGCGGCTACTGCTGGAGCGGCGAAGAGCCCGGCTGCGACGACGGCATCGACCCCGACAACCCCGACGGCGGCAACGGCCCCAGCTCCGCCTACAACTGGTTCGGCCCCTTCTGGCTCAGCATGTCCCGCCAGAAGCAGGCCTGGGCCACCTGGACCTTCACCGTCGACGCCGACGGCCTGGTGACCGTCACCGCGTCGTTCAGCGGCAAGAGCGTTGCCACCACCGTCGGCCTCACCGACGCCGCCCAGTTCGCTGTCGCCTTCGGCGGCTCCGACAGCAACCGCCTCTACCGCCGGCACTACAACGGCTTCTACATCGACAACATCGTCTGGACACCCGCCGCGGCGCCGCAGACGCCCGGTGATGCCGACGGTGACGGGGACGTCGACCTCGACGACTTCGCCATCCTCAAGCTCACCTTCGGCGACGACCCGCTCACGGACGACCGCGCCGACTTCGACGGCGACGGGGATGTCGACCTGGACGATTTTGCGATCCTTAAGACGAATTTCGGCAGTTAACCCAGCGCGACGGGGCCGGACGAGCGCCGGCCCCGCCTTAGGTCATCCTCCTCGGCCATCCTTGCCCCTTGCGCGTTTGGCGCCGGCCGCCGTGCGGAATCGAGCACGATCGGGTGGAGGCATCGACGATCATGGCAGCGGATCCCCCGCCTCGTGTGCTGAAAGGAGCCGCCAACGTGAGACGAACCTGGACGATCGGTCTCGTGGCCCTTGGTTTGGTAGCCGGGTGTGCCGCGGCGGAGACGGACATGGCCGCCGCGTCGGAGTCGGCCCGCCGGCTGGAAACGCATTGCCTGTCGGCCGCGACCGTCAAGGCGGCCAACGAACTGGCGGCGAAGAACTGGTATCGCTACACCCATGAGCAGTCCGCCCACACGAGCGGGGCCTTCAGTTGCGGCAAGACGTTCGCCCAGGCGTTGGCCGCCTGGCAGGGCCGTCAGGCCGCCGATGCGTCACTGCTCAAGCAGATTCGCTTCAACCTCCGGGGCGACCGTTGCCTCGTCGCCGCCGGCGGGTACGGCAGCCAGCATGAGCGGGCTTTCACCGCCTCCTGTGTGCTCATCCGCCACACCCCGCGGGTGTGGAAGCAGCTCACCGACGACGAGAAGACCCGAATGGACCTGCTGATGAAGGCTGCTCTGGTGGCCTCGGCCTACACCACCTCCGATGCCGGCAACGCCGACGAGCAGAACACCGACCTGATGGGCCGCAAGGGACTCGGCCGCGGGTGGAACCCCAACTTCCGCGAGGGCATGATCGGCATGATGATCGTCGGGACCGCCTGGCTGGGCGGTGCGGAGGAAGCGTACGCCTTCCTCGACCACTATGACCACGATGCCTTCACCGCGACACTGCGCGAGGCCGGCCTGGACAACACCGCCCGCACCTTCGCCAACGCTGCCGAGCATCCCGACGCCGGCGCTCCCTCCGCCGCGGAGATCGAACGCGACATCCGCGATTACACCTACATGGACACGCGCCTCGATCAGCCCATGAAACTCTACGTGCTGCTGACCCGCCACACCTACGGCGGCACGGTGAACACCGGTCTCAACGCTGGCCAGGGCATCGACGGCGCCCGGCGGATGGTCAGCGGCACCGAGGCCCTGCCCAACCTCGGCAAACAGGGCATGCTTTACGAACTCGACGCTCGCGACGGCCGCGGGCCGCGAAGCTCGATCACGTATGCCTACGGCGGATTCCGCCCCAACCTCATGAACCACGTCGTGCTTATCGTGGCCGGCGGCTGGCGCGACGGGCCCATGGCCGAGGAATGCCTGGCCCTCATGCGGATCGGCGTGGACGACCTGTTCTATAAGCTCGACCACGGCTACATCAGCTACGCTAACGGCAAGGCCGAAGAGCCCATCGATATCGACGCCCCCTGGCGGGACTTCAAGATCATGCGCGCCCTGTGGAGGGAGGCGGTTGCCCCGGCCCACGGGCTGACGGCGTCCACACCGGCGACGCAGGCGCGGGCACTTCGGGACAAACCGCATCATTCGCCTTGAGGCCTGCCGATGACAAGGCCCGTGAACCCTTTCGGCGTTCCAGTGGCCGGCAGCAGGCCGGCTATGCACCGCCGTCAGCAGCGAAATCCTCGGTCCACAGGCCGCTGACGACCGACTGCGGCTGCGTGCGAACCGGATCGGCGGCGTCATCGGTTCGCTTGAACTGCGCCAGCGTCGGACGAGGGTCGCTGGGGTGGTGGTCCTCGGCGCGGAAGATGCTATCGCGGTCCACGTACATCGACCCCATCCGACCACGCTTGCGAAGGTAACGGCCCAGAGGGTCCATGTACGCTTCGGTCGTCTCGGCCGGGTAGAACCGCGCCATCGCCTTGCTGGTCGCGTCGTCGATCATCACCACCAGCACCATCCACGGACCGCGACCCTCCAGCCAGTCGTGGTGGCTGTGCAATCGGCGTCGCACTGTCAAGCGCGCTTGCCTGGCCGGGCGGATCCCTGTAGACTTCAGGGTCTTGTATACCGTGACCCAGACCGTCTGCAGGAACCCAAACGCATGTCGAAACTGAGTGATACAGGCAAGACCGGATCGCAGATCCGCCGGGAGTTCATGGATTTCTTCACCGCCCGCGGCCACACGCCGGTGGCGTCGGCGTCGCTGGTGCCGGCCGACGACCCGACGCTGCTGTTCACCAACGCGGGGATGAACCAGTTCAAGGATGTCTTCCTGGGCGCCGGCAGGCGCGACTACACCCGCGCCGTCGACACCCAGAAGTGCATCCGCGCCGGCGGCAAGCACAACGACCTGGAAGATGTCGGCCACGACACCTACCACCACACCTTCTTCGAGATGCTCGGCAACTGGTCGTTCGGCGACTACTTCAAGGCCGAGGCCATCGCCTGGGCGTGGGAGCTGCTCACCGAGGTGTGGGGCCTGCCCACCGACCGCCTCTACGCCACCGTCTTCGGCGGCGACGAGACGGACGGCCTGGCCGCCGACGACGAGGCCGCCGAGCTGTGGCGGACCCGCACCGACATCGACCACAACCACATCCGCCGCTTCGGCCGCAAGGATAACTTCTGGGAAATGGGCGATACCGGACCCTGCGGGCCCTGCACCGAGATCCACATCGACATGACCGACGACCTGTCCGGCGGCGAGCTGATCAACGCCGACGACCCGCGGGTGATCGAGATCTGGAACCTGGTGTTCATCCAGTTCAACCGCGACGTCGCCGGCAAGCTCACCCCGCTGCCGGCCAAGCACGTCGACACGGGCATGGGCTTCGAGCGGATCACCGCCGTCCTCCAGGGCGTCCGCAGCAACTACGATACCGACATCTTCACCCCGCTGTTCGACGCGATCGCCCGGATCACCGCCGCCGCCCCGTACGGCGGGTCGATGGACGACATGAAAGACGTCGCCTACCGCGTCGTCGCCGACCACGTCCGGGCGCTGACCTTCGCCTTCACCGACGGCGCCCGCCCGTCCAACGAGGGCCGCGGGTACGTCCTGCGGCGGATCCTCCGCCGGGCGGCGCGGTACGGCCGGCAGTACCTCGACACCGGCGGCGAGGCGTTCCTCCACAAGCTCGTGCCCACGCTGGTCGAACAGATGGGCGAGGCCTTCGGCGAGCTGCGACGCGACCCCGACGCTGTCGCCGAGATCATCCGCGACGAGGAGATCGGCTTCAACAAGACGCTCGACCGGGGCATCGCCCTGTTCGAGGCCGAGGCCGACCGACTCGAGCAGGCCGGCGAGCGCACGCTGCCCGGCGAGGTCGCCTTCGAGCTGTACGCCACGTACGGCTTCCCGGTCGACCTGACGGCCCTGATGGCCCGCGAGCGGGGGCTGACGGTCGACATGGAAGGCTACGACGGCGCCATGGCCGCCCACCGGGCGACCTCCGCCGCCGGCGGGGGGGCGTTCAAGGTCGTCCACGTCGCCGGACTGCCCGCGACGGACGATTCGGCCAAGTACGATCGGGGCGACCTGAAGGCCACCGTCGTCGGCTGGGTCGTCGAGGGCCGCTACGTCACCGACGGGACCCTCGCCGCCCACGAGGCCGTCGCCCTCGTGGCCGATCGGACGAACTTCTACGCCGAAAGCGGCGGCCAGGTGGGCGACGCCGGGAAGATCATGACCCAGACCGGCGTGTTCGCCGTCCGCGACACGCAGTACAACGGCGCGTGCGTCCTGCACACCGGCGAGGTCGAGAGCGGGACGATCACGGCCGGGCAGACGGCGACGCTGCACGTGGACCCCAGCCGTCTGGACACCATGCGCAACCACACCACCACGCACCTGCTCAACTGGGCCCTGCGGCGCGTGCTCGGCGAGCACGTCGACCAGCGGGGCAGCGAGGTGGACCCCGACCACCTGCGGTTCGATTTCGCCCACCCCAAGGCCGTCACCGCCGACCAGCTCGCCGAGGTCGAACGCCTCGTCAACGAGCAGATCCTCGCCGACCGGCCGGTGGGGGTGAACCACATCCCGCTCGATGAGGCGATGAAGATCGAGGGCGTCCGGGCGATCTTCGGCGAGAAATACCCCGACCCGGTCCGCGTCGTGAGCATCGGCACCGACGACCCCCGCGAAACCGCCGGCGTGTCGGTCGAGTTCTGCGGCGGCGCCCACCTCGATCGCACCGCCGAGGCCGGGCTGTTCAAGATCGTCTCCGAGGAGGCCGTCGCCAAGGGCATCCGGCGGATCACGGCCCTCACCGGCCGCGGGGCCGTCGAGTACGTCCGCGCCATGGACGATGTCGTCCGCGAGGCGACCGCGGCGCTGAAGGTCCCGCCCGAGCAGATCGGCGAGCGGATCGCCGCGATGCAGGCGGAGATCAAGACCCTCCGCAAGAAGCTCGACTCCGGCGCCGGCGCCGCCGCCGACGTGGACGGCCTGATCGCCGGGGCGAAGACCATCGGCGGCGTGACCGTCGTCATCGGCGAGCTCCAGGTCGCCTCGATCGCCCAGCTCCGCGGGGCCGTCGATCAGATCCGCCGGAAGACCGGCGAGAAGGCCGCCGTGTTCGTCGGCTGGGTAGACGACGGGAAGGTCACCCTCCTGGCCGCCGTCAGCGACGCCGTCATCGAGGCCACCGGCGCCAAGGCGGGCGACTGGGTCCGCGCCGTCGCCCCGATCGTCGGCGGTGGCGGCGGCGGCAAGCCCCACCTCGCCCAGGCCGGCGGCAAACAGCCCGACAAGCTCCCCGACGCCCTCGCCGAGGCCGCCCGGTGGATCGAGGCGACGCTGAAGAAATTGCGGACCGGATCG
Source organism: uncultured Planctomycetales bacterium (assembly GCA_964535025.1). Lineage (GTDB taxonomy): Bacteria > Planctomycetota > Phycisphaerae > SM23-33 > FEN-1343 > JAAYZK01. Next base: position 179 of record CAZHRW010000083.1, on the reverse strand, counting down.
GCGCAATGAACGGGCGGGCCGGGGTGAACGACGCCCGGCCCGCCCGTGCTATTTCCCTTCCTGTCCTGCTAGGGTGCGGTGATGTTGATCAGGACCTGACCCGTCGTGACGCGCGAATGGCCCGACCCGAGCGAGGTGCTGTAATCGAAGGCCGACTTGTACCGCCCGTGGGCGAAGCC
>CAZHRW010000082.1:0-18922 GCA_964535025.1 uncultured Planctomycetales bacterium | reverse complement strand
GGCCAACACAGAGAAAGAAGCTTCACCACTACTTGGGCGTTTTCTCTGAGCCCTCTGTGAACTCTTGTGGCCTGGCTGTGTCGTTGCTGTTCTTTCCGTTCTGTCTTTGTGTCCTTTGTGGCTATCCCTGTCGTAGCCACGAAGACGGGAGCAGATCCGGATTTCCCAAACGCCTTGGGCCTACGGCCTGCCGTTGACGAAGTTGTCGACCATCTTCAGGCCGACGGTCTGGCTTTTCTCGGGGTGGAACTGGCAGGCGAAGAGGTTGCCCCGTCGGACGGCGGAGGTGAAGCGGTAGCCGTACTCGGTGGTGGTTGCGACGAGTGTCGCGTCGTCGCACACCACGTGGTAGCCGTGGACGAAGTAGACGTAACTGCCTGCTTCGATGCCGTTTAGCATGGGATCGGGCCGGTCCCACTCCAGTGTATTCCAGCCCATGTGGGGGATGGACAGCCCCGCCGCGTCGGGATGGCCGGAGAAGTCGAAGCCGACCACCTTGCCGCCCAGGACGCCCAGGCCGTCGTGTTCGCCGTCCTCGCAGCCGACGTCGAACAGCAGTTGCAGCCCCAGGCAGATGCCCAGAAACGGGCGGTCGTCGGCGATCACCTGCTGGATGGCGTCGACGAGGTTCCGCGCCCGCAGGTGCGTCATGGCGTCGGCGAAGGCCCCTACGCCCGGCAGGATGATCCGGTCGGCGGCCAGGACGTCCGCGGGCTCGCTGACGATGCGGGCCTCGCCCCCCACGCGCTCGACGGCCTTGGCCACGCTGCGCAGGTTGCCCATGCCATAGTCGATGACGGCGATCATCGCATGACCTTGATCACCACGCGACGGTTCCTCGTCCGCCCCTGTTCGGTCGCGTTGGAGGCCACCGGCTGCGTGTCGCCCACGCCGACGGTCTGGATCCGCTTGGCCGGCACGCCCGCCTTGATCAGCGCCCGCGTGACGGCCAGGGCCCGCTCGGCGGATAACTCGAGGTTGTCTTTCCACTTCCCCGACGTCACCGCGACGTTGTCGGTGTGGCCGACCACCACGACCTCCGCGTTGGGATACTCCCGGAGGATCCGCGCCGCGGCCGTCGCGACGCTCTGGCGCCCCTCGTCGCTCAGCGACGCGCTGGCGAAGTCGAAGAGCATGTCGACGCTGAAGGGGATCTCCTCCCGGGGCGTGGCCGTCGGAGACGGCGGGGCCGACGGCGCCGGCGCGGGCGCCGGCCGGCGGCGGGCCTCCTCCAACTGCTGCTGGAGTTGAGCGGCGTTCTGCTGGGCTTGGTTGGCCTGGTCCCGCGCCTGGCGTAACTGCAGGGCCAGGCGCTGCTCGGCGCCCTTGGCGTCCTCGACCTGGAGCATCATCTCGTTGTAGGCGCCGTTCAGCTCGTTGTAGCGATTCTGCAGCGAGTCGTACTCCGACCGGGGCACCGTGCCGCACCCCCCGGCCGCTCCGGCAAGGACCGCCAAAGCCGTCAGAACCGTCGCTCGTGACCAAACCATCGCGTTCTCCTTCAGTTACGCTCGTCCGTCCACTCGGCGGCCGGCGCGATGACGCACGGCCACCCTCCATTTTGCGTGTTCGGCGCGGATTTACAACCATGTGCGCGCACGTGGCGATGATTTAGACGGGCGGGCCTTGCGGGCGGTGCGGCCCGAAGGGAGGCTACTGGCCGGGCTTGTCGCCGGGAGACTTCTCCTTCGCCGGCGCGGCGGTGCGAGCGTCGTCTTCGGCGACGAGGCGGTCGAACCGCGCCTGCCTGCGGCGCTCGTCGTCGGCGCGGCGGGACTGTTTGAGCAGGCGCAGGCCGCGGGGCACGCTGAAACGCCAGATGACCCACAGCAGCCCGCCGGCGACCGCCGCGTAGAACAGCACGGCGGCCGTGCTGAAGTGGATGCTTACTACGAACACGTGCACCGTGGAGGTGTTCTTCCAGTTCATCAACACCATCAGCGCCGCGACCACGAACAGGATGCCGCTGACCACCAGCAGGACCACGGCCTTGACCTTCACCATCGCTTGCGTTCCTTCCCGGCCACCGTCGGGCGCCGTCTACCCGAACAGGACCGTCAGCCCCGGCCCGACATAGCGGACCAGGCCATCGTAGAAGAGCATCGCCAGCACCGTCCCCAGCGCCAGCCAGGGCCCGTACGGCAGTTCGCGCTGACGTCGCCTGACAAAGAAGTATAGAACGATCACCAGCCCCGACACCGGCGCGAGGAAAAACGCCAGCGAGGGCACGACCCAGCCGGTCACGGCCCCGACGCCGGCGAGGATGTGCACGTCGCCCATCCCCATCGCCTCGCGCCCGAACGCCAGCGTCGCGATGATCCGCGTGCCCCAGATCCACAGCCCGCCGATCAGGAACCCGAACACCACCCCGCCCAGCCCCGCCAGGCGCGGCGCCAGCACCGGGTGCGCCGCACCGTCGAACAACCCGCCCCACCAGGCCGCCACGGGCTCCACCTTCGTCACCAGCATCCCCGCGGCGATCGCCAACGCGAACGCCGGCGCCAGGAACAGCACCTCGCGGAGCACCTCCCGCCGCGGATCCACGCCGTCGGCGCTCGTCACGCCCACACTGCCCCGCCGCTTGCGCCGCTTCCTGCTCTTGCGTTTCCGCCGGGCGGCGGGCGTGTCGGCTCGCGCCGGCGGCGGCATGGGCCGGTCGCGGTCGGGCGCGTCGACGAAGCTGGGCGTCAGCCAGCCCAGCCGGATCGCACCGAGGCTGGCGAGCAGTCCCACGGCCGCCGCGGCCGCCGCGGCGGCGGTCGTCGCCGACACGGACGGCAGGAACGGGTGGGGCTGGAGCACCACCGCCACGGCCCCGCCCGCCGCCGCCGTCCACATGACCGGCAGGGGAACCACGTAGTACTTCAGGTCCACCGCCGCCGACGCCAGCAGGGCGCACAGCAGACCCGCGTGGGCGAGGAACATCGGCCCGCCCTCGGGAAACACCAGCGCCGCCGGGGCCACCGGGTCGGCCGGCCCCAGTTGCAGCGTCCGGACCTTCGCCAGGAAATACGCCACGTACAGCCCCGTCACCATCAGCCCCGTCGCCGCCTCGATCAGCGGGTACTGGATCGAGATCCGCGCCCCGCACGCACGGCACCTGCCCCGCAGCAGCAGCCACGAGAGGATCGGGATGTTGTCGTACCACCTGATCGGCTCGCCGCACGACGGGCAGTGGCTGGACGGCCGGACGATGCTCTTGCCCATCGGCACGCGGTAGATCACCACGTTGAGGAAGCTCCCCACGCACGCGCCGAACAGGAACACGAACAGGATGCGTATCGCTTCGATCACGGACTCACTCTCGCAATGCACGGCCGCCCGCCGCCCACGACGGTCAATGCCGTACGAACCCTACCACCACCGCACCGCCGATGCAACGCGACCGCCGGTGCGGCGCCGGTGGCGGCCGAAGGGCACATCGGCTAGAATCGCCCGACGACATGACCGATACGTCCTCGGCCTGAAAGGAGCCGCCATGGCCGGCCGTCCGAATATCCTCTGGTTGATGACCGACGAGCAGCGGACCGATTCGCTCGGCTTCGCCGGGTCGCCATGGGCGGTCAGCCCGAATCTCGACCGCCTGGCGGCGTCGGGAACGCGGTTCGACGCGGCGTACACGCCGTCGCCGGTGTGCATCTCGGCCCGGGCGTGCCTGCTGACCGGGCGCGCCGGTTCGAGCATCGGCATGCTCAACAACCACCACCGGCTGACCGTCGAGCCGCCCGGGTTCCTTACCTGGACCTTCGCCCGGGCCGGCTGGCAGGTGGCCAGTTTCGGCAAGCACCACTACGCCTGCCGGCGGAAGGCCTTCGACGTCGAAGGCGGCCGCGTGCTCGGCGAGGACGTGGGCTATCTCGGCTACGCCGACCCAACGCTGGACGCGGCCGAGGGCGTCGTCCGCTACGACGGCGGCGCGACGCCGTGGATCTTCGCCGGCCGCCACCCCCGCCCGACCGACCGGACCGAGGAGATGGACAACGTCCGCGCGGCCCTCGACTGGGTCGGCGGGCGCGACACCGGCCGTCCGTTCCTGCTGCGGGTGTCGCTCAACGCGCCGCACACACCCGTGGTGGCCCCCGAGCCGTTCGACGCGATGATCGACCCCGACGCGATCGACCTGCCGCTCGACATGCCCGGCGAGGACCTGGTGGCCACCTCCGCCGCCCACCGCGACTACCTCATCGACTACGCCGGGGCCCACCGGCTCACCCGCGCGCAGATCCGCCGGGCAAGGCAGTGCTACTACGGGCGGACGGCGTTCGTCGACCACGTCTTCGGCCGCCTGCTCGACGGGCTGCGGGAGGCCGGCGAGTTGGACAACACGATCATCGTCTTCGTCTCCGATCACGGCTGCCACCTGGGCGACCGGGGCTTCTTCCAGAAGCAGAGTTTCTGGGACGCCTCGGCCGTCGTGCCCCTGGTGGTCGCCGGGCCGGGCATCGCCGCCGGCGCCGCCGTCGACACGCCGGTCAACAGCGGCAGCCTCCTGCCGACGCTGCTGGAGCTGGCCGGAGTGGAGATCCCCGACGCCGTCGAGTACCCCAGCCTCGCGGCGGCGCTGACCGACGGGACGGCCCCGGCGGCCGGGCCGGTGTTCAGCGAGATCGACTACGGCCTGCACCACTACCGCGACGGCCAGCGCCGCGTGATGGTCCGCCACGGCCGCTGGAAGCTGGTGACCTACCGCGACCCAACCACCGGCCGCGACTACCCCGACGGCGCCGACGCCGAACTGTTCGACCGGCAGGCCGACCCCGCCGAAACGATCAATGTCTTCGCCGACCACCCCGACGTCGTCGCCGACCTCCACGCCGCCCTCGACGCCTGGGACGCCCGGCGGACGATCACGCCGCCCACGAGAACGGCAGGCTTTAGGCTGTAGGCTTTAGGAACGGCAACGGCAAGCCCGGTATCCGTTTGCCGTGCCTTGCCGTTTACGTTTGTCCGTTTCGTCGTTTCAAATGTGTTTCGTCGTTCGTGCTTCGAATTTCGAGTTTTTGACGGGCCGTCGTCTCCACCTCGGACGCACCTACCGCCGGCCGGCGGTAACATCCTTGCACAGCCCCCGATTGTAGGGGGGTTCGGCGGTGAGGACGCGGCGGACGAAGTCGCGGAAGCGTCCGGCCGGCTCGCCCCAGTCGGTGCGGGCGTCCATCTCGGCCAGGGCCTTCGTGGCGGGCAGCCCCGTGCGGTAGAGCAGCGTGTAGGCCTCGCGGATCTCGGCGCGGTCCCGGTCGCTCAGGTGCGGCGCCCGCCGCAGGCCGATCTTGTTGAGCCCGTTCAGTTCGGTCACGCCGCCGAGCATGCAGTACGGCGGCACGTGCATCGCGCTGGCGGCGTTGCCGCGGGACATGACCATCTCGCCGACCCAGCAGAACTGGTGGATGGCGACGTTGGCCGAGAGGATCGCCCGGTCGCCCAGCTCGACGTGGCCGGCCAGGGCGCTGCCGTTGGTCATGATGCAGTGGGAGCCGACGACGGAGTTGTGGCCGACGTGGCTGCAGGTCATGAAGAAGTTGCCGTTGCCGATGACCGTGGCGCTGCCGGGGCCCGTGGCGCGGTTGATCGTGACGCCCTCGCGGAAGACGTTGTCGTCGCCGATCTCGACGCGGGAGGGCTGGGTGGCGTCGAACTTGAAGTCCTGGGGTTCGCCGCCGAGCACGGCATGGGAATACACGACGTTCCGCCGCCCGAGGCGGGTCCCCCGGCGGACGATGGCGGCGGCGTGCAGGCGGCAGCCGTCGCCGAGCCGCGTGTCGTTCTCGACGATGGCGTAGGGACCGATCCGCACATCCTCGCCCACCTGGGCCGTCTCCGCCACGATCGCTGTGGGATGAATCTCGCAGGCCACGGCCGTCTCCGAAAAAGAAACCTTGTCCAGGCGGCACACTATACCGCGGTGGGTCGCCGCTGTCTCGGCGAAAGCGGCCGCCCGCGGTCTTGACATCGTCGCGTCCGTCGATTTCCCTTGGCCTGGCCGCCCGCAAGTGGCTAGAATCAATTCGGTTGGCCGCGATGTCGCGGACCCTTGACGGCATCGCGAGTTACGTTCACCTGACCCTGTGGAGTCGCCAATGATGCGTGCCGGCAGCTCGGCAACGCTGGATGGTCTGCTGGCGGAGGTCGCCGCCCGCGTCGAGACGCACCTGGAGGCGTGGACGGCCGGGCCGTCGGTGCCGGCGGAACTGGCCGAGGCGATGCGCTATGCCGTCCTGGGCGGGGGCAAGCGCCTCCGTCCGGCGATGGTCATCCTCGCCGCGAAGGCCGTGAGCGCCGACGGTGACGGGCCGGTCGATCCGCTGCCGGCGGCGGTCGCGGTGGAGCTGGTGCACACCTACAGCCTCGTCCACGACGACCTGCCGGCGATGGACGACGACGACCTGCGGCGCGGGCGGCCGACGGTGCACGTGCGGTACGGGGAGGCGATGGCCATCCTCGTCGGCGATGCGCTGCTGACCGAGGCCTTTTCGCTGCTGGCCGAGCGCGTGGAGGACGCTTCGGTCGCCGTCGAGCTGGTGCGGGACTTGAGCACCGGGGCCGGCGCCGCGGGCATGATCGCCGGGCAGGTAGCCGACATGGCCCTCTGCCGGCTGCCGGACGGCCGGGCGGGGCTGGACTACATCCACACCCGCAAGACCGCGGCCCTGTTCGCCGGCGCCGCCCGGATGGGCGCCCGCTGCGGCGGGGCCGACACGGCCCAACGGGAGGCCCTGGGGGCGTTCGGCTTCGACGTGGGCCTGGCCTTCCAGGCCGTCGACGACCTGCTGGACGCCACGGCGACCAGCGAACAGTTGGGCAAGACCGCCGGCAAGGACGCCGCGGCGGGCAAACGCACCTATCCCGCGCTGCTGGGCCTGGAAGCGACCACGGCGCGGATCCGACACCTGACCGACCAGGCGGTCGGCCACCTCGACGGGTTCGGCCCCGCGGCCGATCCGCTGCGAGCGCTGGCTGGCAGGCTGAGAGAAAGAACGACCTGACGTGGGTACCCTGCTGGACTACATTCACAACCCGGCCGACCTCAAGGAGGTGCCGGAAGAGCGGTTGGGCGAGCTGGCCGACCAGCTGCGCCGCGTCATCATCGACGTGGTGAGCCGGCGCGGCGGCCACCTGGCCAGCAACCTCGGCGTGGCGGAGTTGACGGTGGCGCTGCACCGGGTCTTCGAGTTCCCGCGGGACCGGCTGCTGTGGGATGTCGGCCACCAGTGCTACGCCCACAAGCTGCTCACCGGACGGCGGGCGATGTTCGACGCCCTCCGCCAGGCCGGCGGCCTCAGCGGGTTCCCCGACCCTGACGAGAGCCCCTACGACCTGTTCAAGGTCGGCCACGCCGGCACGGCGATCTCCACGGCGATGGGCATGGCCCTGGCCGATCGAACCCGTCGCCCCGACAGCCGGATCGTCGCCGTCGTCGGCGACGCGTCGATCGTCAACGGCCTGGCGCTGGAGGGCATCAACAACGCCGCCCTGCTCGACCGCCAACTGCTGGTGGTGCTCAACGACAACTCGATGGCCATCGACGTGACCCCCGGGGCGATGGCCCGCGCCCTCGACGGGGTCCGCCTGACGCGGGCCTACCGCGACCTCAAGAACGCCGCCGACTCCATGCTCCGCCGCCTGCCCGGCGGGCAGAACATCGGCGACGCCCTGCGGCACCTGCGGGAAGGGCTCCGCGCGACGGTGCACGGCCAGCAGGCGTTCGAGGCGCTGGGCTTCCGCTATTTCGGCCCCGTCGACGGGCACAACATGCACGACCTGCTCCGCATGCTCCGGCGCGTGGCCGACCTGGACACACCGGTGCTGCTGCACGTCCACACGGTCAAGGGCCGCGGCTACGAGTACGCCGTGGAAGACCCCACGACCTTCCACAGCCCCGCCAGCTGGACGATCCAGTCGGGCAAGGCCGTCTTCGACCGCCCGGAGCGACCCAGTTGGACCTCGGCGTTCGGCGACGCGCTGCTGGCGGCGGCCGAGGCCGACGATCGGATCTGCGCCATCACCGCGGCGATGCCCGACGGGACCGGCCTGGCGAAATTCCGCGAGCGGTTCCCCGACCGCTACCACGACGTGGGCATCAGCGAGTCCCACGCCGTCGCCATGGCCGCCGGGCTGGCCAAGGGCCGGATGCGACCGGTGGTGGCGATCTACTCGACGTTCATGCAGCGGGCGATGGACCAGGTGTTCCAGGAGGCGGCCCTGCAGGGCCTGCCGATCGTCTTCTGCCTGGACCGCGCCGGGCTGGTCGGCGGCGACGGGGCGGTCCATCACGGGTTCCTCGACATCGCCCTGTTCCGCGGCCTGCCGGGGATGACGCTGATGGCGCCGGCCGACGCCGAGGAGCTCGACGCGGCCCTGCGGTTCGCCCTCACCCAGGACGGCCCGACGATGCTCCGCTACCCGCGCGACCAGGTGCCCGCGACGCTCGGGACGCCTTGCCCGCCGTTCGAACGCGGGCGCGGGCGGGTGCTCCGCGACGGCGCCGACGGGACCTTCCTCTGCTACGGCGCGACGGCCGCCGCCGCCTGCGACGCCGCCGAGCGCCTCGCCGGCGAGGGCGTGGCGATGGGCGTCGTCAGCGCCCGGTTCGCCAAGCCCCTGGACGAAGACCTGCTGGCGACGCTGCTGACCGCCGGCGGTCCGGTGATCACCTGCGAGGACCACGCCCGCGCCGGCGGGTTCGGCGAGGCCGTCCTCGAGGCGGCCCACCGCGCGGGACTGCCGACGGAGCGGCTGATCCTCCGCAGCCTGCCGGACCGCTTCATCGCCCACGCCTCGCGGGCCGAGCAGCTCGGCCAGAGCGGCCTCGACGCCGACGGGCTGGCCAAGGCCGCCCGCGACGCCCTGGCCGTGCGGCCGCAGCCGGACGGGTCGTGGGTCGGGGGCGGTTGATTCTCGGGGACAGGCCGATGAACGGAAAACATGTGCTGATTCTGTGCGGCCGGACGAGCGCCGCCACGGCCAGACAGGTCGACGCGTTCGTCGATCATGTCCGCGCGCTGGTCGCCGAGGTGACCGTCGACGACGCCGGGGCCTCCGAGGCGATCGCCGCCGGAGCGGCCGATATCGCGATCGTCCTGGGCGGGGACGGCACGTTCCTCGGCGCGGCCCGGCGCCTGGCCGACTCGCGGATCCCCGTCGTCGGCGTCAACATGGGCCGGTTGGGCTTCCTCACCGAGTTCTCCACGCACGAGTTCGCCCGCCACGCCGAGGCCCTTTTCGGCGACGGCCTGGCGGCCCTGCCCCGCATGATGCTCCGCGTGCGAATCTACCGCGACGGCGAGGTCTGCTACGAGGGGCCGGCGATGAACGACGTCAGCATCCAGGCCGGCGAGCCGTTCCGCATGATCGAACTGAACGTCCGCCACGGCGGCGTCGACGTCTGCACCTTCTACGGCGACGGGCTCATCCTCGCCACGCCGAGCGGCTCGACGGGCTACACGCTGTCGGCCGGCGGGCCGATCCTCATGCCCGGCATGCGGGCGATCGCCATGACGCCCGTCGCCGCTCACAGCCTGTCGATCCGCCCCGTCGTCACCGTCGCCGACGGCCCGCTGATCGTCACGCCCCTGCGGAGCAATCCCGGCACCGCCGCCAGCATCGACGGGCAGCGCCACTGCCCCCTGTCGGCCAACGACCAACTCGAGGTCACCGCCCACGACCCCGACCTGCTGGTCGTCCAGAACCCCGACCGGCCCTTCTTCCGCACGCTGATGACCAAGCTCCACTGGGGCCGCAGCCCGCACCACGAGGAGTAGGGTTTCGTAATCAACGCCGTGCACTGCACTTGCCTTACGCGCCGCGGGCGGACGGCCCCGCGCGGCCCCGGGGGGCGAAAATGCTCTTCAAATCGTTGTCGTCCGGTCAGTAGAATGCAGGCTGAATCATCGCCTACGGCGGTCGGGGCGGACCGGGGTCCGGCCGGGCCGATCGAACACGGCATCGACGGAGCGACAAGCCATTGGCGCAGATGAAGGTTGACCCACGCTTCCTGGCCACCGACGGCCGGGAGATCTTTACCGGCAACGAGCTGCTGCTGAAGGGCTGCTTGGAGGTCGAGGGGGGTGTGCACCTGCTGGGCGGCTACCCCGGCAGCCCGATCGCCGGGTTCTTCGATTCGATCTTCCAGATCCAGGACCTGCTCAAGGCCAAGGGCGTCCGCGCGGTCATCAACAACAACGAGGCGCTCGCCGCCGCGATGCTCAACGGCTCGCAGGTCGCCGGCGTTCGCGGGCTGATCTGCATCAAGTCGGTCGGCGTCCACGTCGCCGCCGACGGTCTGGCGCTGGGGGCCCTGGCCGGGGCCCACCGCGACGGGGGGGCCGTCGTCGTCTACGGCGACGATCCGTGGTGCGACTCGACCCAGGTCGCCGCCGACAGCCGGTATATCTCCAAGCACCTGTTCATCCCCGTCATCGAGCCGTCCGACCCCCAGGAGGTCAAGGACTTCGTCAACCTGGCGTTCAAGCTCTCGGCCGCCGCGGAGGTCTACGCCGGGTACATCCTGCCCAATAACCTCGCCGACGGCGGCGGCTCCGTCCGCTGCCGCGCCAACCAGTTCCCCACGCTGAACGTCTACCAGCGCAAGGCCCTCGACACCGCCACGATCGACCTGGACAAGTTCGTCCTCCTCCCGCCCAAGACGTGGTGGCAGGAGGCCAACCTCGCCGAGCGGTTCGGCCGTGCGATCGCGGCGGCGCGCGACCTGGGGCTCAACCGCCTGGAGAACGCCCCGGCCGACGGGCGGGCGCCGGTGGGGTTCGTCACCAGCGGGCTGGCCTACGGGTACCTCCGCCAGGCGCTGTGGGAGATGGGTCTGGACGGGCGGCTGCCGATCCTCAAGTACGGCCTGACGTACCCGCTGGACGAGGCGGCGATGATCGACCTGGCGCGCCGCTGCGAGCGGATCGTCGTCGTCGAGGAGCGCCGCGGCTTCCTCGAAGCGCAGGCCGCCGAGGCGCTGACCACCGCCCGCCAGCAGGGCCGCCTCGACGCGCCGGTCGAGTTGTGGGGCAAGCACATGCCCGCCGGACTGCCGGGCTTTCCGACCATCCGCGGGCTGCACCCGTCGCTGGTGATCGGCGTGCTGGCGCCGCTGCTCAAGACGATCGGGTCGCCGGCGCCCGGCATCGAGGTCCAGGCCCTCGACCGCGAGGTCCGCACCATCGCCGCCACCGCCAACGCCGACGTCGCCCCCCTGCCGCCCCGACTGCCGACCTTCTGCCCGGGCTGCCCGCACCGCGACTCGGCCGACCTGTGCCTGGAGATCAAGAAGGCGTTCATGGACGAGGCGTACATGCACCGCGTCCACGGCCGCGGCACGATCGACCTGATGTTCCACGGCGACACCGGCTGCTACACCATGCTGATGTACCCGCCGAACACGCCGCTGATGCACGACTATTCCGGCATGGGCCTCGGCGCCGGGACCGGCAGCGGCGTCGACCCGTTCATCACCAACAAGCAGGTCGTCTTCATGGGCGACTCGACCTTCTTCCACTCCGGGCAACTGGCCATCGGCCAGGCCATCAAGCTCGGCCAGGATATCACCTTCATCATCCTCGACAACCGCCCCACCGCCATGACCGGCCACCAGCCCACCCCCGGCGTGGACTGGGACGTCATCGGCGAAACCACCCCCACCCAGGACATCCTCGATGTCGTCAACGGCATCGCCGGCGAAAACGACCTGCTGATCGCCCGCGTCGACCCCGCCGACCGCGCGGCGTACCGCGCGCGGCTCGAGTCGACGATCCTCGCCGAGGGCGTCAAGGTCCTCATCGCCGACAAGGAGTGCGGGATCACCCGCACCCGACGCGAACGCCGCGCCCAACGCGAGGAGATCCGCGAAAAGGGCTACGTCGCCGCCGTCGAGCGGATGACCATCAATCCCGAGGTCTGCCGCTTCTGCCTGGCCTGCAGCGAGGCCACCGGCTGCCCGGGCCTCAAGCACGTCCCCACCGACTACGGCCCGCGGATGGACACCGACCTGACCCATTGCGTCAACGACGGCGCCTGCGCCCGGCTCGGGGCGTGCTGGAGCTTCGAACGGCTCACGATCCGGCGCAAGGCGCCCCCGCGCAGCCGCGTGCCCGAACTGGGACTCGACGACATCCCCGAGCCCCACAAGCGCCCCCACGGGCCCACCTGGCACGCCTGCCTGGCCGGCGTGGGCGGCATGGGCATCGGCCTGGCGACGCAGATCCTCGTCCGCGCCGGCCACAAGGAAGGCTACCACGTCGCCTTCTTCGACAAGAAGGGCCTGGCCATCCGCAACGGCGGGGTCACCAGCCAGGTGACCTTCACCACCGACCCCCAGCCGACCACCGGGCAGATCCCCTTCGGCAAGGCCGACCTGCTGCTGGGCGTCGACGTCCTCGAAGCCGCCCGCGCCCTCGACCCGACCGGGCGAACCCGCGTGGCGTCGCCCGAGCGGACCGCCGCGGTGATCAACACCCACAAGGCGCCCACCATCAGCGGGATCATGGGCCGCGAGGACTTCGACGTCGACGCCCTCGAACGGATCATCCGCCGCCATACCCGCGCCGACGACTACCTCGCCCGCGACATCTCCCGCATCTGCGAGACCTACCTGGGCAATAAGATCTACGCCAATATCATGATGCTCGGGTTCGCCTTCCAGACCGGGCTGATCCCCGTGTCGATGCACGCGATGGCCTGGGCGATCAAGGACACCATCCGGGCCGATTTCAAGAAGAACCTCTACGCGTTCAACATGGGCCGCAAGCTCATGGAGACCCCCGACCTCTTCCAGGGCGCTCCCGTGCGGACCGGCTGGGCCGAGACGCTCAACGAGCGGTGCCGCTGGACGATCCGCCGCTACCTGCGGGGCAAGCGCAAGGCCGCCCGGTTGCGGGCCCTGGCCACGTCGACGGTCGCGGCGGTCGAGCGGCTCACCGACGAGGACAAGCGCGACCTGGTGGTCCGCCTCTACGACTGCATGCGCTGGGGCGGGATTCGCTACGCCCGGCGCTACGCCGACCACGTCGTGGGGGTCTACCGCGGCGAGCCGTCCGGCAGCGACGGCGCCGCCACGCGGGCCGTGCTGCACACGCTGGCCGGCGCGATGCTCATCAAGGACGCGGTCTTCATCGCCGAGGTGAAGACCAGCCCCGAGAAATACGCCCGCGACCGCCGCAAGTACGACGTCAACCCCGCCAACGGCGACCGGATCACCTACCGCCACCTGATCCCGGTGCGCTTCCGCCTCGGCCGCCACGACGTGGCGTTCCAGATCATCGCGCGGGACTGGATGTTCAAGCTCCTCAAGCGGATGACGGTCCTGCGCCGCCTGCCCGGCTGGCAGCGGGCCGCCCGGGCGCACCTGGCCGAGTACGAAAAGCAGCTCGAAGTCCTCGCCCCGGCGCCGCTGGCCGGCGACTACCCGCGGGCCGTCGCCCTGCTGGCGGCGCCGCGGTGCATGGACTGCCTGAACCCCACCTGCGCCGAGACGGGCTGCCCGCTGCACAGCCGGATCCCCGCCTGGATCGACCTGGCCGCCCGCCGCCGGTGGGCCGAGGCGTCCGAGCTGCTGCACGCGACGAACAACTTCCCCGAGTTCACCGCCTCGATCTGCCCGGCCCCCTGCCAGCAGGCCTGCAAGCAGCGGCTGCAGGGCTACCCGGTCCAGATCCGCCAGATCGAACGCGAGATCATCGAGCACGCCTTCGCCGGCGGCCACGTGACGCCCCGGCCGGCCGACCACGCCACCGGCAAGCGGGTCGCCGTCGTCGGGTCCGGCCCGGCGGGGCTGACCGTCGCCCAGCAGCTCGCCCGTCGCGGCCACGCGGTGGTCGTCTACGAGAAGGACGACGCCCTCGGCGGCCTGCTGCGGTGGGGCATCCCCGACCACCGGCTGCCCAAGACGCTCATCGACCGACGGCTCAAGCAGCTCGAGGCCGAGGGCGTCGCGTTCCGCACCGGCGTCGAGGTCGGCCGCGACGTGCCCGCCGGCGAGCTCGGCCGCCAGTACGACGCCGTCTGCCTGGCCACCGGGGCCGCCGTGGCCAAGGACCTGCCCCTGCCCGGCCGCCGGCGCCCGGGGATCCACTTCGCCCTCGAGTACCTCCGCCAGGCCAACGACCGCGCCGCCGGCCGTGCGGTGGCCGCCGAGACCGCCCTCGACGCCCGGGGCAAAACCGTCGTCGTCCTCGGCGGCGGGGAGACCGGCAACGACTGCGCCGAAACCGCCCTCGCCCAGGGCGCCCGCGAGGTCCACCAGTGGGAGATCCTCCCGCCCGCGGCCGTCACCACCGACCCCACGCACCCGCCGATCGAGCCCGTCCGCCGCCGCTGGTCGGTCGCGACCCGACAGTTCGACGCCGACAGCGGCAACGGCCGCATCCGCCTGACCGCCCGCGGCGTGCGGTGGACCCACTCGGCCGACGGGCCGCGAATGACCGAAACCGCCGAGCAGGTCGAGCAGACCGCCGACCTCGTCCTGCTGGCGCTCGGCTTCGATACGCCCGTCCCGGCCTCGCTGGCCGACGGGCTCGGCCTGGCCACCGACGACGACGGCCGCCTCGTCGGCCGCGACGGGGCCACCAGCGCCCCCGACGTCTTCACCGCCGGCGACCTCGCCGCCGGGCCCGCCCTCGTCGTCGACGCCATCGCCACGGGACGAAAGACCGCCGAGAAGATCGACGATTACCTGAACGGAAGGCTGTAGGGCCAGGGCATTTGCCGACTGAATGTGCCCGTTGGACCCCAAGGCGCTGCCGTGGAAATCCGAAATCCGAAGCACAAAATCCGAAACAACCACCAAACGGATAAAGACGGCAAACGGAAAAACGGCCGAGCCCCGTCGCCGGGTGCTTTTCGGTCGTACCGTCTTGCCGTTTAGGTTTGTCCGTTTCGTCTTTGGGGCCGTTTCGGGCTTGTTTCGTATTTCGTGCTTCGGATTTCGGGTTTCCCGACGCGAAGCGGAGGTGCTGCGTGCCGCGAGAATCCAAAACCGCCCGTCGTGAACGCACCGCGGCGATCATCAAGGCGCTCCAGCGGCGCTACCCCGACGCCCGCTGCGCCCTGGTGCATCGCAATCCCCTCCAACTGCTGGTCGCGACGATCCTCTCGGCCCAGTGCACCGACGAGCGTGTGAATATCGTCACGACCGACCTCTTTAAGACCTACAAGACCGCCGCCGACTTCGCCGCCGCCGATCCAGCCACCTTCGCCGACCAGATCCGCTCGACGGGCTTCTACCGCAACAAGGCCAAAAACATCATCGCCGCCGCCCGGCGGATCGTCGACGACTTCGACGGGGCCGTGCCGCAGACGATGGACGAGCTGCTCACGCTGCCGGGTGTCGCGCGCAAGTCGGCCAACGTCCTGCTCGGCACGGCCTTCGGCAAAAACGACGGCGTCGTCGTCGACACCCACGTCCGCCGCCTCGCCCAGCGGCTCGGCCTGACCGGCGAGAAGGACCCCGTCAAGATCGAACGCGACCTGATGGACCTCGTCGACCGCCCGCTCTGGACCGACTTTGCCCACCTGCTCATCTTCCATGGCCGCCAGTGCTGCACCGCCCGCAAGCCCGACTGCGCCGCCTGCCCCGTCAACGACCTGTGCCCCGCGGCATTCACGTTCAACACCAAATAGGCACAACCGCTGTGGTTGCCCCCACAACAAGCGGCGGGCAGCCCCGGACGGCGCCAGCCCCCTTCGATATTCGACATTCCTTGTTCGATATTCAATATTCGCCGTTACCGGGCAGCCCCAGTGGGGCGCCAGCCCCCCCCTTCTATATTCGACATTCCTTGTTCGATATTCGATATTCGCCGTTACCGGGCAGCCCCGGACGGGCGCCAGCCCCCTTCGATATTCGACATTCCTTGTTCGATATTCGATATTCGCCGTACCTAATTATATCGCCGTATACCCCCCGTCGATCGGGATCGCCGCGCCGGTCATCAGCGAGGCCCGCTCCGAACAGAGCCAGACGGCCAGCTCGGCGACCTCCTCGGGCCGACCCAGACGCCCGATCGGCTGGTGGGCCATCGCCGCGGCCTCGGCGGCGGGGTCTCGCCGGAAGGCCTCGACGACGTGCGGCGTGGCGATCCAGGCCGGGCAGATCGCGTTGATGCGAATGCCCCGTGCGGCGTACTGGATCGCCGCCGAGCGGGTCAGCCCCACCACCCCGTGCTTGGCCGCCGAATACGCCGGGTCCTGCGGGAAGCCCCGCAGGCCGTCCACCGAGGCGTTGTTGAGGATCACGCCGCCGCCGCGGGCGGTCATCTCGCGCAGCTCGAACTTCATGCACAGGAACGCGCTGGTCAGGAACGCGGCGATCGTCGCCTCCCACGCCGCCGGATCGATTTCGCCGACCAGGCCGCCCGGCGCGCCGGCGCCGGCGTTATTGAACGCGCAGTCCAGCCGTCCGAACGCCTCGACGGCGCGGCCGACCATGGCCTCGACCTCCTCGGCCCGCGCCACATCCGCGCCGATCCAGATCGCCTCCCCGCCGTCGTCGTTGATGGACGCCGCCACGGCCTGGCCCCGCTCGCGTCCGCGACTGGCCACGGCCACCCGCGCTCCCTCGCGCGCGAACGCCCTCGCCGCCGCCTCGCCGATCCCGAGGCTGCCGCCGGTGATCAGAACCGCCTTGCCGTTCATCAGTCCGCTCATGATCCGCTCCCGCCCCCGGGGGTTGCCTTTGTTTGCATCGACTCACGCGACCATCGTGCCACCAATCGAGGGCAGGCAGCCGCCTCCGCCGAGGCTTCGGCGGCCCGCAGCAAGGCCTGCCCCTACGCCCGCCCGGCCCACTCGGAACTCCCGGAACTCCGTGCCTGGTTTCATCCGTCCTGGTGCCCGGGGTAATCCGGGGAACCGGCCCCGAGGTAGCCCTTGCTGTTGCCTGTTTCGTTCTTGCTGACCCAGAAGGAGTACAGACTGGCGTCTGCCAGATGAAAACGAAAACGCACGGGCTTTCCGGCACAGGCTCCCAGCGAACCGTTGCTGTTCCAGGTGATGTGGGTCTTGCAGCTGTCGGTTTTCAGAGGCCGGCATTCGTCAACGCCGAACCCGTCACAAACGGAGGCGTCCGGGTTCAGGATTTCCACGCGCAGTTCGCCCTTGGACGCATCGGCGTTGACAAACAGATGCCGACCGGAAAACATTACGGGCCGCGTCGTCACCGCGCCCCTTGTGCCGGCGGCGTCAAGGGAAGCGAACCCGTCGCGCCTGAGGGTTGCGATGCCGGTGCAGGCATTGGCGTACATGCCGGAGTTCCACATTTCCTTATCGTGGGTTCGGTTCGGGTCGCCCCGGAAGCCGCTATAGTAGAATCGCAATTCGTTTTCAAAGACCAGGCAGCAGCCCCCCACGGACTGAGCATAGCCGCGATCCCAGTCGCCCGCCTTGCGGGTCGAAGCGATGAAAGCATCGCGCTGCGGACGATGCCAGTGGAACCCGTCGCGGCTGAAACCGAGTTTGAGGTCGATGATTTTCGGGAACCCGCCTTTGGCGCAGACATTGTTATGAGGCCCAAGATGAATCTCGAACATACCCAGCATCAGGCTTTCGTAGCCGACGGCGTCGAGGTTGTACAGTTGCGGCGGGTCGCCGATGTCGGGATCCTGCGGATCGAGCCGATCGGCACGGGTCCAGAACACGTCTTCGCCTTCTTCCCAACAGGCCTGGCCGATCAGATCGTCGCACTCCCGGTAGTGACGAATCCGGCTGAGCGGGGAACCGATAGGGTAGGATCGGATGCTGAACACCCATTTCCGGCGGAACGGATCGTAGAACACCGTCGACCGGTCACCAACCGTGCCGGTGACCACCGGATCGCTCCAATGGACGCCGTCACTGGAGAACATGACATACGCACGCGCCCGACCTTGGGTCACGGCCCAGCCGCCGGGTTCCTGCGGCTCGTTACGATTCGGCTGACGGATGAACAGCTTGAAACGCCGCGACGGATCCGGCTCATGGAAGTCAATGAAAGCGGCGCTCGAATTGGTGACGAACTCAAGCGGCGCGGCACGGCCCTTGATGAGCCGGCCCTCCCGTTCCCAGGTGAAACCGTCCGGACTTGTGGCATAGGCGTACCGGTGACTCCAGCCGGCGTCATACCACATCCGGTAATGGCCGGCCTGCGGGTCCCACCAGATGCCACCGCTTTTCGGTAGGGCGGCCGGCATACCCTCGCCCTGCTCGAGTTGGGTTTCCGGCCGCAGCACAGGGTTGCCTTCAAACTTCTCTGCCGCATGGAAGGTGCGCTCGAGCGTGGATCCCGCGATCAAAAAGTCGTCCACGAACAGTTGCCGGCCGATGTCGATCGGAATGATGTCCGGCGGTGTTTGGAGATAGGGAACCGGCATCGGCTCGTCCCCGCCGGGTTCATAGGCCGGTGCCGGGGGCCATTGTGCGGGCAGGCGGAGTCCGTTGTGGAGCGTGGTCATTCGGCGGTCTCGCTTATGCATGGCGGATTCCATTTCGAAACGAGTGATGGGACATGTGAGTCCAGGCGGGCCGGAGTCAGGGGTTTGGGGGGTTGACGGGTTATGAGGTACTTATGCATCGTGACGTTGTCCGACAAGTCTGAAAAACCAGTCAACGAAGCGTATAGTTTAACGACTTGTGCCGCCAAGGGCAGCGCGTTGTACGCGTTTTCGGACTGATGCCCGCCGGGCGTCCGCCGACGCTCGCGTCACAGGTCGGACGAGCAGCAGCGGATCACCGGTAAGCTGATCGAGACCATCACCATCAGCACCAGCGGGATCGACATCCGCTTCCGCGCCAATGGCATCGAGCAGATCGTCCTGGAACTTCAGCCAATGGAGGAGCCGTTCCTCCAGCCTCCAGCCTCCAGCCTGCCGTTCTTCCACATCCCCATGCGATTCTACCGTCGGAACGGCAGGAACATGATCATCGCCGAAGGCGATGCGGAGGCCGTGCC